>CAYLSZ010000001.1:0-78015 GCA_964386745.1 uncultured Staphylococcaceae bacterium
AATACTTGAAATTAATTAGAAGGGAGTAAATTATGATGACATTAAGATTTAAACTTGATATACAACTCTTTGCGTCCCACAAAGGTGTCGGTAGTACTAAAAACGGCCGTGATAGTGCTGGTCGTAGACTCGGTGCCAAAAGAAGTGACGGACAATTTTGCAAAGCAGGTGCTATAATTTATCGTCAACGCGGAACAAGAATTTATCCAGGACTCAACACCATGAAAGGTGGAGACGATACTATATTTGCAACAAAAGCTGGAATTGTAAGATACGAAAGATTTGGCAAAAATAGAAAGAAAGTTTCCGTTTACGAAGTTAATAACTAATCTAAATTTTTAAAAAGAAATTATAACCACCTGTTTGTATAGGTGGTTTTTATTTATAATGAGTGTGAATTATGTTTATCGATCGTGCAATTATTGAAGTTAGAAGTGGTAAAGGCGGAGATGGCCGCATTGCTTTTAGACAAGAAAGATCTCGTCCAAAAGGAGGACCAAGCGGAGGCAATGGTGGAAAAGGCGGAAGCGTCTATTTAAGAGCCTCTAGCAAGGTTGGAACTCTTGTTAATTTTCGTCATAGCAAAGTTTTTAAAGCGAATGATGGCGAAAACGGCGATATCAAAGACATGTACGGAAAAAATGCTGAAGACATCTATATCGATTTACCAGTCGGAACTGTCGTTTTTTTAGAAGATAAACATCGCTTCGTATGCGATTTAAATGAAGATGGTCAAACTTTCCTTATTTGTAAAGGAGGTCGTGGTGGACGTGGAAATGCTGCCTTTAAATCAAACTATAACAAATGTCCACGTATTGCTGAAAATGGCCTTCCAGGCGAAAAGAAAAGACTTATCTTAGAGCTTAAATTATTAGCTGACGTCGGAATTATTGGCTATCCTAGCGTCGGTAAATCCACATTTATTAGTATTGTTACAAACGTTAAACCTGAAATTGGTGACTATGATTTCACGACAATTGTTCCAAATTTAGGCGTAGTTAAACTTAACGATGGAAGTAGTTTTGTTTTAGCTGATATGCCAGGAATTATCGAAGGAGCTCACCAAGGAAAAGGGCTCGGTTTAATTTTCCTTAGACACATCGAACGCACTAAAGTTCTCATCCACATGGTCAGTATGGATGGTCAACGTGATCCATACGAATCATATAAAAGCATCCGTAAAGAACTTAAAGAATACGGTATGCATTTAATCGATAGACCTGAAGTTATCGTAGCCAGTAAAATGGATGAAGAAGGTGCCGAAGAACGTCTTAAAAAATTCAAAAGACAAGTCAAAAAGGAAGTTATTCCAGTTAGCGCATTAACAAATGATAATCTCGATCAAGTGCTCTATAAATGCAAAGATTTATTACAAACCGCCAAAATTTATCCAATATTCGATGAAAATGATGAAGTAATAATCGATGCAAATGAAAAAGATGACCGTATCTTCTATATTGAAAAGATTAAAGAACACTACTTCGAAATCAAAGGAGAACGTGTTCTTAGAACTTATAATTTAATCAATATTTCAACCGAAGAAGGCTTAATGCGACTCATCACTTATCTTAATAAAATTGGGGTAAATGAGGAGTTAGCTAGACTCAACGCCGAAGACGGAGATATTATCAAAATTAGCGACTTTGAATTCGAATACTATAACTAAAACTCATATTAAAAGTACGTAATGATTCATTATCTAAAAGGAAAAGTTACCGAAATTAATGGCAATAAAATTACAGTAGAGAACAGTGGAATAGGCTTCGAGCTATTCGTTTTAGGACGTGACGAATATATTTTATCGACTGAGGTAAAAATATACGTTTTTAATTCTATCTCTCAAAACGATGGAGAAATTAGTCTATACGGTTTTTTAGACGAACAAGATCTTTTAATATACCGAAAATTGATAACTATATCCGGAATAGGCAATAAAATTGCCTATTCAATACTCAATAAAATTAAAGGAATTGACCTCGTTTATCTAATCAAAACCAACGATATTGCAGGTCTAAAAGAAATTGGTCCAATCGGCAGTAAAGCCAATATGATTTACTATACTTTGCAAAATAAGTTAAACGATATAGGACCAAATTTATTCTTTTATGAAAATGTTTTTAAGGCACTTAAAAAACTTGGATATAAACGCGATTTAATTTTGAATGCGATTTATAAAATTGAGCCAGGACTAGATGAAGAAGTAGCTCTTAAAAATTGTATAAGGATTATGAATCAATGAGCGGTATCAATATCTTTCGTCCTGAACGCTTAGAAGATTTTGTTGGTAACGAAAAAGTTAAACAAAATTTATCGATCTACCTTTATAGCGCCAAGAAAAGAAAAGTCTCATTAGACCACATTCTCCTATATGGACCTCCAGGATGTGGTAAAACTAGCCTTGCTTATATTGTTTCCAACGAGCTCAAATCAAGGATAATAACTGTCAACGCACCGACGATTGAAAAGGTGGTCGATCTTGTCAATCTATTTTCAGCAATTAATGCTGGTGACATATTATTCATCGATGAAATTCATCGTTTGAGTCGTGAAGTAGAAGAGACGCTTTATAGCATCATGGAAGACTTTGTTATTAACATCAATTATAAGAGTGATGAAGGTGACAAAATTTTAAAATTAACCATTCCTCCATTCACCCTAATTGGTGCGACAACTTTGATGGGGAATATCTCTTTACCACTCCGCGAAAGATTTGGAATTTCACTCAAATTAGAGACCTACTCAATAGATGAATTATCCACGATTATTGAAAAAAACGCTGCAAAAATCAACTTAAATTTAAAAAACGAAGCGATCAACATCATCGCTTCACGCAGTCGAAATACGCCTCGAATTGCCATAAATTTTCTTAAGCGTTTATTCGATTATGGTCTTTATTATAAAAGAAAAGTAATCACTTCTGAGTTCGCTAAAAAATTCTTTGCGGAGATGCAAATTGATGAATATGGTTTAAGTAATGATGATTATGAAATCATTAAAATCTTATACGAGAAGTATAAAAATAAACCAACTTCATTGGAATCAATTGCAATAAATATGAACGAAAATATTGTAAATATTGCAGAAGTCAACGAACCTTATTTAGTGTCAATCAATATTGTTGAAAGGACAAAACAAGGCCGAAGATTAACCGATCGAGGACTTAATTTATATCACCAAAAAATAAGACTCAAAAAGCTCAATTGACCATCGTTTTCATGGGCCTAATTTTATAAATAAAATTATTGTTATTACATTGTGTTTAATGTATTATATTTAAGATTATTCTCAATTAATCGATTTTTTTATTTATGAATTAGAGAGGTAGATATGAAGAGATTTGTTGGATACCTAGTTATATGTATATCAATGATATTAGCCATCTTTGTAGGCTTTACACCAACCTTCTTAGGAGTTAACTCCGGAACAGATTACGCTAAAGGTCGTGAATTTATATTCCAAGTTTCAGTTAGAGACTTAGATACTGATTATTCTTATATTAATAGCCAAAACGCTAAAACTGATGCTGATTTAGCCGAAGATATCGAAGATATCTTAGACGAATTCAAAGATCGTTTAGATTTAGCTGGCGTATCGAATCCAAGTGTTGAACTTGTCACACAAACTCCAAGCGATCCATCTGAACCAACCGATTACTTAATTCGTGTTTCTTATAAAGCTCAATACGAACAACTCTACGATGCTATTAACGATTACTTAATGTTCGATGAAGACATTAGTATCACTATTATCACTACAAGTGATGACCAAACTGGTAACTTCACTCAATATAGTTCAGCTGGAACCGAAAGCGATAATACTCGTCAATTATTCGATTTCGACGAAGTATCAATTGACACATCAACTGGTTCACCTAGAGTTAGAATTGAACTTGCTGATCCTTCATTCTTCTATGAATCAATTTATCAAACAGTTGTAAGCAATACTTCAACAGATGATGACGATTCTAGTGATGAAGATACCGATTCAGATGATGAAGAAGAAGAGACCACCGATCCAGAAGCATATATCTATGTCGTCAATCACTGGAGAGATAACTACGATATTTCTGAAGCAGTCGGAGAAAATTCTGCTAGCTACTATACAGACGCCGTTAATAACGTCATGTATAGCTTAGATACAACTAATCCAGACGGTTTATTCGAAGATTACGATTCTTCAAATGAAGACGATGAAAGTTATGAAGGTTATGAAGCAATTTTCGTAGATTATACCCAATATTGCCCAGATTTAACCGAAGTTACTAGCTCATCCGTCTTGCAAAGATTAATTAACCAAATTACTCAAATTGAGGTCTATAAATTAAGTTCTGACCCATATGATTATGACATTACGTTACTTAACGAATCGTATGCTACAACATCTACTACTACCGGTAGAACTGATGCAACAGTCGAACAAATTGCTCAATATGGTAATTTAACTATCTCAACATTATTAATTGCAACTCTTATCGCATTTGTCTTAGTTGCATTATTCTTAAGTTTATCGCACGGTATCTTAAGTTTATTAGGAGTCGCAGTTACTGGTGGTTCTGTTTTACTTAGTGCAGTATTTATGACGACATTTGGTGTCGAATTCAATATCGGTGCTATAGTTGGACTTCTTATAACGGCAGTAATGGCACTATTTGGGTGCTATGTATACTTTAAGAAAGTTAAGGAATCTTGCTATCAAGGTAAAAACTTAAAGAAAGCAAATTCCGAAGCAAGTAAACGTACCTTATGGTATCAAGTCGATATCGCAATTGTTGGTCTTGTATTTGGTATCACAACTTACCTATTCAATAACGCTATTCTCCAATCAATGGGTGCTATGTTAATCCTTGGTTCAATCTTTGGATTCTTACTCGATACACTCGTTGTTAGATTATGTTATTGGTTACTTGCTAACTCATCGTATATAAACGATCGCTTAAAACTCTTACGTATCGATACAAAATTAATTCCTAACGTCGCTAATGACGAAAAATCGGTCTACTTTGAATCATTCAAAGAACAAGGCGCTAAGAAAGAAACTAAAAAATCAAAACTTATTACTTTAATTGTTGCTGGCGTATTATTACTTGGTAGTATTATCGCTATTCCAACAGTTAATGCAGTAAATGGTTCGATTTATGGTGGCGATACCTCAACATATATCGGTGATCAAATCAATATTCGTTATAACATCGAAGCTTTAGAAGATTATGAAGATGGCTTTGCAACTGTTAGCGAACTCGAAGATCAATTATTAAATAAAATTAAAGTTTTATCCGGAACAAGCGTTTCAGAAGACGACGCATACTTACAATATAGCGAAGATATTGAAGTCTTCTATTATTACAACTATTCAAGTAGTACAACCGAAAATGGTAGTTATTACTTCAACTATATCATCACATTAACTGAAGAATATAGTGAAGATGATACCTTCTATTTAGAAGATAACACCTCCGTTATGGGTAGCTTAGCCCAAGTTGTCATCTATGGTATTAATAATGGCGACTTTGAATCTACTAACGGTACAATCGAGGTCTATTACGGAAATATCACTAGCTATACTGATGATTATTTAAGTCTATATATCTTATTCGCCTTACTTATCGTATTAGGAGTCTTATTCTTATACATCTTAGCAAGATATGGATTAAGTAAATCGCTCATCGCATTCTTTGGTTCAGCTGTACCTGCAACTATTACAATTGGTTTATATTCAATCTTACAAATCTCTGCTAGTAGCTATAACACACTTGCAGCAGTAGTAATTATCTTTATAACCTATCTCATTCTCCTTTATTACTTTATGAAGGAACGTGAAGGTATTAGAGAAAATAAACCAAATATTACAAGCGAAGATGAACGTCGTGCAGTCGTAAGACAATATAACGCATTAAGTTACGATGGTATCTTACTCATTATGGGTATTGTCGCTATCTTATTCGTTAGTTACTTATTCAGCACAACCTTCCAAACAAGCGTAATTCTTGCTTCAATTGTTGGCTTATTCATTGCAATTATCTTAATCAATAACTTACTCAACCCAGTTGAGGAATATGCTAGAGATAAATACTTAGCTTATAGAGAAAATCGCGAAGCTAAGAATAAAGAAAAAACAAAGAAAGCCAAGAAAGAGAAAAAACAAGTCGATGATGGTCCAGAAGAATCCATCATTATTGGTATTAACGATTAACAATTAAAGAAAAAGGCGTAATGCCTTTTTTCGATTATGAAAGACTTTTTATCAAGATTATTAGATTTTTATTCACTTACCGAGGAAGAATATAAAAACTATACTCGTCCTTTAAGTCTTTTCGATTTTCCTGATTACCATAAATTTGATGGTATTAAAGAGATAGCTAAGACTATTAAAGAATACGCTAAAACGAAGAAAATTTTAGTCTATGGCGATTATGATTGCGATGGCATTATGTCGACCGTAATTATGGTTAAAACTTTAAGAGAATTAGGGGCTAATCCTGGTTATTATATCCCTCGACGCGACCTTGATGGATATGGTTTAACTAACGAAAAAATCGACGAATTTAAGGCGCTTAATTACGAAGTAATTATTTTGGTCGATAATGGTATAACTTTAAACGATCAAATTGACCACTTAAATTCTTTAGGAATGGAAGCGATTATAGTCGATCACCATACACCTTCAGACACTCTTCCAAACGCCAAACATATAATGCATTATAAGGTTTCAGGCTTTGGCGATATCAATATGAGTGCAGGTGCCACTTGTTTCTATTTAAGCCAATCAATTTTAGGAAGATTTGATGAATATTTATGCGCTTTAGGAACATTATCACTACTTAGCGATGTCATGCCGTTAATTAGTTACAATCGCGATTTTGTTCGAATCGGTTTAGAAATAATAAATCGAAATAAATATCCTCAAATCGTTAAATTAATTGGTCAAATGGACCACATAACTGAAAAAGATTTGTCTTTCTCGTTAATTCCTAAAATAAATGCTGTTTTACGTATCGAACTAAATAACAAGTTATATCGTGTGCCTAAATATTTCTTGGAAGATGACCTTTCAACTTTGGATAAATTGGCTCAATATTTTGAAAAAATTTATTTAGAAAAGAAAGCTATTGTTGAAGAAGAAGTTAGTCAAATCAAAACTGATGATTCTGATACTGCCAATTTCGTCGAAATTCATAGCAATGAAGGAATTATTGGTGAAGTAGCAAATAGATTACTTTCCAATAACGATAAACCATCTCTTGTTTACATCAAAAATCACGAAAATTCATATAAAGGAAGCATGAGATCTCATATTAATTTCAATTGTCATGAATTTTTAAAGGCAAACGAAGATTTATTAATTCGTTATGGCGGTCACGCTAATGCTGCTGGTCTTGAATTTAGTGAAGAAGCAAAAGATAAATTAAAAGCTCAACTTAATGGAGCCACAAAACATATGGCTAAAGAAGATGATTCTTCAAACTATGTTGAAATAAGTATCAATGACATAAATGCTGAAAATTATCGCATCTTAAAGACATTTGAGCCATTTGGTAATGGCAATCCTCTACCAAAATTTATTCTAAAACACTTCAAAACCGAAACATTCCAATATAGTAGAGATGGAAAACACATCCTTACACCTCTTACTTTCTCGAGTAAACTAGTATATTTCTCGTTTGATAAAGATATATTGGCCCACAATTTCGTCGATTTAATTGGTACTTTTGATGTCAACGTATTTAGAGATGTGACTACTTATCAACTCACCGTTAAAGACTTTAAGGTATCTAATAATTAATACTCAAAAATTAAAACCTATAGTAAAATATATAACCTATGAGCAACGAAACGAAACCTGAAAAGAAAGTGATTAAGCCAAATGGCGGCTATAAAATGCATACTTTTGAAGAAGTTCAAGAGCAGTATTTTACATACATTCGCGATAAAAAAGCCCAAACTTTTATCGAGAATGCTTATAAGTATGCAGATAAAAAACACGCTGGCGTCTTTAGAAATAGTGGCGAACCATACGTCCAACACGTCATCGAAGTTGCTTATATATTAGCTAATTTACAATGTGGTCCAACGACTATTGTAGCTGGCTTGTTGCACGATGTCGTCGAAGATACAGACACAACTATAGAAGAAATCCAAAAGAAATTTGGTGCCGATGTCGCTCATATTGTCGACGCTTTAACCAAAATTCAAAGATTAAAATTATCTCACCGTACTCAAGAAGAATTCGAAGCAGAAGATCATCGAAAAATCTTCTTAGGAATGGCTAAAGATCTTCGTGTCATTATCATCAAATTAGCAGATCGTTTGCACAACATGAGAACGATAGAAGCACTTCGTGAAGAACGTCAAAAAGCGCTCGCAAAAGAAACTTTAGAAGTCTTCGCCCCAATCGCTCATCGACTTGGTATTTATCGCATCGAAAGCGAACTCGAAGACTTATCATTAAAAGTTTTAGAACCAGAAAAATACAATGAAATCTCAAAATTGTTGAACAATAAAATCAAAAATAGATCGAAAGCTTTGGACACTTTAAAGATGAAAATCGCCAATATTGTCCTTAAAGAAAAGATACCTTTCGAAATAGAAAGTCGTGTCAAATCTATTTATTCAATTTATAAAAAAATGTATGTAAAAAATCATACTTTCGACGATATTTACGACGTTTTGGCTTTGCGTATTATTACCGAAACCGAAATTAATTGTTATGAGATTTTAGGTTTAATTCACGCGCAATTTAAACCAATTCCTGGCAGATTTAAAGACTATATCGCCGTTCCAAAACCAAATTTATATCAATCGTTACACACCTCAATTGTTGCCGGCGATGGCAATATTTTCGAAGTCCAAATTAGAACTAAAGAAATGGATGAAGTCGCTGAAACTGGTGTCGCGGCTCACTGGAGATATAAAGAAGGCGAAAAATATAGTCCAAGACGTGAACAACACGAAATTGAAGAAAAACTTCATTGGTTTAGAGACTTTGTCTCTATGAGTAAAGATGTTTCTAAAAACACTGCTCAAGAATATATGGATTTATCGCGTGATATTTTTGAAGCAAACGTCTATGTTTTTACTCCAAAAGGTAAAGTTATCGAGCTTCCAACCGGCTCAACTCCGCTTGATTTCGCATTCAAAATCCATAGCAAAGTAGGAGAGCAAGCTATCGGCGCAATGGTTAATGGTAGTTTAGTATCTTTAAACACCGAACTAAAGACAGGTGACGTTGTCGATATCAAGACTTCAAAAACATCTCCTGGACCAAATGAAGGCTGGCTAAATTTAGTCAAAACAAATGGCGCAAAATCGCATATTCGTCGTTTCTTAATGAAGAAGAATAACGAGGCTATGCGTGATGATAAAATCGCAAAAGGTAAACAAATTTGTCTCGAATTTTTCAAAGAACGAGGACTCGATGAAAAAGAAATGGAGACTAAAATTAGTTCAGAAAATGTACTAAAAAACTACCATTTTGCTACTTTAGATGACTTATATATCGGTATAAGCAACCATAATCCAAGCCCAGCAGCCATCTGCGATTTTTTAGGTATCAAACGTAAAGAAACTAATACTTTGATATTGTCCAAAAAGAAAACTCGTAGTGCTGATGATAATCCAGTTTACGTTGAAGGAGCAGCTGAAGGGCTACAAATTACATTAGGAAATTGCTGTACACCAATTCCTGGTGATCCTATTGTAGGCTATGTTACAAAAGGAAAAGGAATCACAGTTCATAGAGATACCTGTCCTAACATCAAAGGTGCATCTGATCGTCTTATTAAAGTCTATTGGCACGACGATTTAGGAAATAAAGAATATCCTGTCGATATCGTCATTTCTTGTAATGATAGAAACAATTTATTAACCGATATTTTACAAGTCTTTAATTCACACAAAATTAAATGTACCGAGCTTAGTGCAAAGGTCCACCCAGAAAATATGACGACCACAGTTTTCTGTCAATTTTATATAACTAATGCCACGGCATTACAGACCATTTTTCAAGCTTTAAAAAACCTCAAAGATGTCTTTGAAATAAAACGTCAAATCCACTAATTATTTTCAAAAACCCTGCAGAACCCCCATATTTTACTTTAAATATACCTTTTTATTATTTATAATAATAAAAACGAGGAAACCTATGTATTCAGTATTAAAAGGAACGCACGATGTTATTTTAGATGAAGCGACTAAATATTCTTATATCGAAGAGTTATTAATTAACACCGCTGTCTTATATAACTATAAAGAATTCCGTACACCAATTATCGAAAATAGTGAACTTTTTACTCGTTCAGTTGGTGAAGGAAGCGACATTGTAAGAAAAGAAATGTATACCTTCGTCGATAAAGGCGGAAGAAGTATAACCTTAAGACCAGAAATGACGGCTGGAATTGCTCGTAGTATGGTCAATAATAAATTATTTTCGACAGACGATTTACCAGTTAAAGCTTTTTATGTTGGTCCTAATTTTAGATACGAAAGACCTCAACAAGGTAGATATCGTCAATTCAATCAATTTGGTATCGAATGTGTTGGCGTAACTTCGATTTATAGAGATGTTGAAGTTATCTCGCTTGGATATAACGCTTTAAGACTTCTTGGTTTTGAAGGCTTAACGCTCAAAATCAATACTTTAGGTGACGAAGAAACTCGTACAAACTATAAAAACGCTTTAAAAGAATATTTTTCGAAGCACTTAGATGATATGTGCGAAGACTGTAAAGATCGCTACGAGAAAAATATTTTAAGAATTCTCGATTGTAAAGTTCCTTCTGATCAAGAAATCGTTAAAAAGGCACCATCAATTCGTGATTATTTAACACCAAAAGCTAAAGCTGATTTTGAGGCCATCTTAGAAGCTTTAAATAACTTAGATATTCCTTATGAAATTGATGACAACCTCGTTCGTGGATTAGATTATTACACTGGAGTTGTCTTTGAATATCACTATACATCGAAAGCCGGTAAAAATTATGGCGCAGTCGGTGCTGGTGGCCACTATGGCAATTTAATTAAAGAAATCGGTGGTCCAAATGTTGAGGGCGTCGGATTTGCAATGGGTATAGAAAGACTCGTTCATTTAATGAACGATGAGGGATTATTTGATGGCATCAACGCTATAAAAGATGAACTTGATATTTACGTCATGCCTTTAGGTCAAGAAGGACTTAAAAAATCAAATGCTTTAGCAAATTCACTTCGACTTAATGGTTTCAAAGTCGATATTTGCCTCGAAAGTAAAAAAATGGGCGCTATGTTTACTAAAGCCGAACATAGAAATGCACGCTATGGAATTATCATCGGCGAAAACGAAGTTAATGAAAATAAAGTTGTATTAAGAAACTTACAAACTAAAGAACAAATAGATGTAAAAGATGAAGATTTATTCGAAAAATTATGCGATATCTTCGATGAAGATGAACATCATCACGATTAAGGAGCTATATGAACGAAATTAAACGAACTATAAATTGTGGCGAATTAAGATTAACTCATGTCAAAAAAGAAGTTAGCGTTGTCGGTTGGGTATCTAAAAGACGTAACCTCGGTAGCCTTCTTTTTTTAGATTTACGCGATCGTTCAGGTATCGTTCAAATCTTAGTAAAAACTGATGAAATTGAAGTTCCTGAAATTCGTAATGAATATATTTTAAATATCACTGGTACCGTCTCTAAAAAAGATGTTTCAAATAAAAATTTAGCGACTGGCGACGTCGAAATTATCGCTAAAGAAATAGTCGTTATCAATACCGCTGAAACAACTCCTTTGATTATTGCTAATGAAACCGATGCTTTAGAAGAAGTTCGTCTTAAATATAGATATCTCGATTTAAGAAGACCTGTTATGCAACAAAATCTCATAACAAGAGCTAAAATCGTTAGAGCTGCTCATGAATATCTCGATAATAACGGATTTATCGAAATTGAAACTCCTATTTTAACCTTATCTACACCGGAAGGAGCTAGAGACTATCTCGTTCCAAGTAGACTTCGTAAGGGTTCGTTTTATGCTTTACCTCAATCTCCACAACTATTTAAGCAATTACTTATGGTTGGAGGATTAGAAAGATACTATCAAGTCGCAAAATGTTTCCGCGACGAAGATTTACGTGCTGATAGACAACCAGATTTCACTCAAATCGATATTGAAACGAGTTTCTTAAATCAAGATCAAATCTTAACTTTAAACGAAGGATTAATCGCGAAAATATTTAAAGATGTCGCTAATTATGACGTCAAACTCCCTTTAAGAAGAATGGATTATGAAGAAGCTGTTAACGTCTATGGAAGCGATAAACCTGATACAAGATACGATCTCAAACTTCATTGCTTAAAAGAAATTTTAAGCGAAAATAAAGAACCTATTTTTGCCGATAATAAATATATCAAAGGCTTTAAAATTGCTGGCGTTGCTAGTGAAACGAGCCGTAAAGTTCAAGATGAATATAACTTAACCGCTCCAAAATTCGGCCTTAAATCATATATTTTCATTAAATACATCAACAAAACTTTAGAAGGTTCAATCGTTAAACTATTAAGCGAAGATGAAAAAGCTAAAATCATTAAACTTTTAGATTTAAAAGAAAACGATTTAGTCGTTATAGCTGTTAATAACATTTTAAGAAATGTCAATTTTGGTCTTGGTGCTCTTAGAGTTGAACTCGCTAAAAAATATAATCTCTACGATAAAGATTCGTTTGATTTATTATGGGTCGTTAACTTCCCATTATTTGAAAAAAGCGAAGAAACTGGCGAAATTTCAGCAAATCATCACCCATTTACCCGTCCAGTTGATGAAGATTTAGATAAACTCGAAACCGAACCATATAATGTTAAGAGTTATACATATGATATAATTATTAATGGCTATGAAGCCGGTGGCGGCGGTTTAAGAATCTACGATCAAAGTGTTCAAAAACGCATTTTCAAGGTTCTTGGATTTACCGAAGAAGACATCACTAAAAAGTTTGATTTCTTCGTAGAAGCCTTAAAATATGGAACCCCACCTCATGGTGGTATCGCCTATGGATTAGATCGATTGACTATGATTTTATGTAAAACCGATAATATCCGTGATGTCATCGCCTTCCCTAAAAATGTCAGTGCAGTTTGTCCAATGACAAATGCTCCACAAGAAGTCGAAGAAAAACAACTCAAAGAATTAGGAATAAAAATCGTAAAGGAGTAATTTATGAGTAAACAAAAAATGAAAACGATCAAAAACGTCGACGAATTAGCAGTCGCTGCTATCCGTGCAACGTGTATCGATGGAATCAATAAAGCTAAAAGTGGCCACCCAGGTGCTTCACTTGGCTTAGCCCCTTTAATGTATGAACTTTATAAAGATTTCTTTGTTTCGAACCCATTCCAACCAGAATGGATCAATCGTGACCGTTTAGTTTTAAGTTGTGGTCACGCTTCGATGCTCTTATATACGATTTTACATCTTTGTAGTTACGATATTTCTTTAGAAGACTTACAAAATTTCCGTCAATTAGGAAGTCGTACTCCAGGTCATCCTGAAGTTGAATTCACTCCTGGAATCGATGCTGGAAGCGGTCCATTAGGACAAGGCATTGCTGAAGCTGTCGGTATGGCTTTAGCTGAAACGATGCTTGCCGCTCAATATGGCTCAAAATTATATAACCACTATACATACTGTATTGCCGGAGATGGTTGTTTGGAAGAAGGTATTTCTCAAGAAGCTATCTCATTTGCTGGTTTACATAGACTCAATAAATTAATTCTCATCTATGATAGTAATGACATTACTTTAGATGGGAGTTTAGGTTTATCAAGTATTGAAAACGTTGAAACGAGATTTTTAGCCAATAATTGGAACGTAATTCGCGTTAGAAACGGTAATAATCTTAACGCTATTAAAAAGGCTTTAAGAAGAGCTAAAAAGAGTACTGATAAACCAACCTTAATTATCTTAAAAACTATCATTGGTTATGGAAGTAAAAACCAAGGTACTAATAAAGTCCATGGCAATCCTTTAGGATTAGAAGATGGAACATACGCCAAACTTAGTTATGGTTATAACTATCCACCATTTGAAATTCCTCAAGAAGTGTACGATCAACTCAAAAATACCTTCTTAAAACGTGGCGAAGAAGCTTATCAAAGATATCAAAATATCATCGAAAAAGTACAACAAGACGATCCATTCTTGTATACCAAACTCATGAATTTAGCTTCGAATGATATCACTGAATATTTAAATAAAAAGCATCTTACTATGGATGAACTTTCTAGCGAATCGACAAGAAATACTTCGCTTAGAGTTTTAAATTATTATCACGAATTATTACCAAACTTCGTTGGTGGAAGTGCTGACGTTGCTAGTAGCGTCATGACAAAACTTGCTAACGGTTCGAGTTATTCTTATAAAAACCGCGCTGGAACCAATATTAACTGGGGCGTTAAAGAATTCTTTATGGCCGCAGCTACAAATGGTATTTTACTCCACGGCGGATTAAGAACTTATACTGGTTGTTTCTTAGTGTTTAGCGACTATATGAAGAGCGCAATCAGAATGAGTGCTTTACAAAAATTACCAAATATTTATCTATTCTCGCACGATTCTTTAGCAGTTGGCGAAGATGGACCAACCCATCAACCAATCGAACATCTTGCTGGTTTACGTGCTACACCAAATTTATACGTTTTTAGACCATGTGATGCTAAAGAAACCTATGCTGCATATAGAATCGCTTTAGAAAACACTAAAACTCCTAGCGCAATCGTTTTATCGAGACAAAATCTTTCTTTACTTAAGAAGTCATCTAACTATGAAAGCGTGAAAAAAGGTGCTTATATCGTTTCTAAAGAAAGAGGCGTCCGTCCACAATTTACAATTATTGCAACTGGTAGCGAAGTTAGCCTCGCTTTAGAAGTTAAAACATATTTATATTCACTTGGAGTCGATATCCGCGTCGTTTCGATGCCTTGTGTCGAATTGTTTGATGAACAAGATACTGCCTATCAATTATCAGTATTAGGAAATAGCTATCAACACCGTGTGACTCTTGAAATGGCTTCAACTTTTGGTTGGAATAAATACGCTAAATATAGTATCGGCATCGATACATTTGGCGCTAGTGGTAAAGCTGACGATGTCATTAAACATTTCGGATTTACTAGAGAAAATATTGCTAAATTTATTTTAAAACGCGTTAAATAAGAGGTGGAAATATGGCAAATTACGTATATTTAAATAGATATAATTCGACTGGAAACTTAGCTTTAAGCAAAAGAGTATTTCTCTCTTTAGGGGAACACGCTTTAATTAACGCTAAAAAGATTTTCGAACAAAAACAAGAAGAAAACGTCGAAATAAAAGATACTATCAAAGTCGATTTAAAAGATGATTTAGTCGCTTATAGATTCTATGTTGAAACAAAAAACGGCGTAGATAATGAAGCCATTAAAGAAAATATTCACGATATCATCACGACTAGTTTAATGATGGTATGTGACGTTATTCCTTTCGATATCGATATTAAAGTTAGAACAATTCAATAAAAATTATGGCTTTATCACGCAACAAACAACACGACTATATTTTTCAATGCATGTATGCTTTTTTGATGCTCGAAACATGCTCTATTCCTATCGATTTTAAGGAAGTTATTAGTCTAGTTTGTGACGAGGAATATGAAAATATTGATACATATATAAAAGAAGTCTTACTCAATGTTTTAAAACATCAACAAAACATTATTAATGGTGTTTCGAAATATCTCAATAAATGGACTTTTAAGCGTTTAAATTATTGCATTCAAGCAATTATTTTAACGAATATTGTAGAAGTCGTTTATTTAAAACAATTTAATAAAGCCATCGGCGTAAATATTGCCGTAAAACTTGCTAAAAAATATGCCGGAGACGATGATTATCGTTTTGTAAATGGCGTATTAGATAATTATTATGTCGGACAAGGAATTGCTTGATAAAAAGTATTATACTGTTAGCGAAATTAACGAAATAATTCACGAACTTTTTAATGCCATTCCTGAATTTAAAAGCGTCTCAATCCGTGGTCAAATAACAAATTATAAGGGCGCTAATCGTAGTGGACACTATTATTTTTCATTAAAAGACGGAAATTCTACGATTAATGCTGTTATTTTTAAATACGATTCATTTAAGATTAGTACCAATTTTAAAAATGGCGATGATGTAATTGTTACAGGTGAATTAAGTTCATATACACCTAGTGGCACTTATCAAATCATTATTAGAGATCTATATTTATACGGAAAAGGTCAACTTTTAATCCAAAAAGAAGAGTTAAAGAAGAAGTTGGAAGCCGAAGGATTATTTAATCCTGAACATAAGTTAAAACTACCTAAATATCCTTTAAAAGTAGCGGTAGTAACTGGAAAAAATAGTGCTGCAGCCGAAGATTTTCGTCATAACCTAACTAGAAGATGGCCTCTTGCTGAACTTAAATTTTTTACATGTTTAGTTCAAGGAGTCGATGCTCCTAAAGACATAAATCGCGCTTTAGAAGAAGCCAAAAATAGTGATGTAGATGTAATTATTTTGGGTCGCGGTGGCGGATCAGAAGATGATTTAAATGCTTTTGACGATGAAAATCTCGTTAGATATATTTATAACCTAAATGTACCTATAATTGCTGCAATTGGTCACGAAATCAATCAAACTTTTAGTGATTTTGTAGCTGATGGATACGCTTCAACTCCAAGTGCAGCGTGCGAATTAGCAGTCCCAAACGTAGAAGAATTTGCAGGCGATTTATTAGAAAAAAAAGGCGAATTACTATATCTAATCGAAAGAAAAATTTCTGATTTAGAACTAGAACTATCTCAATTAAAATCACGACCAGTTTTCCATAATATCGAATCTCAATTTGATTTAAAACTTCAAAAACTGGAAGAGTATAAACTTAAATTCACTCAAATAATTAACTCAAAAATTGATGATTTGGACAATAAAATTAAGAATCTGAAAGTTATATTAGAAAACGCTAGTCCAAACAAATTAATTGAAAAAGGTTACGTTATTTTAAAGGATTCTAAGACTAATAAAGTTATAAATAAATTATCTCAAATTAAAAAAGGGGATGAACTAATTGCCCAATTATTCGATGGCAAAGTTAAATTAATAGTGGAGGATAAAATCGATGAGCGAAAAGAAGACTAAGACAATTGAAAGCAAGTTAGAACGCGTTGATGAAATAGCTGAAATTCTAACTAATGAAGAAATTGAACTGGATAAATCGATCGAATACTTTCAAGAGGCTATGAAGCTAATTGAAGAAATTGAAGGTCAAATTAAAGAGGCAAAAGACAAAATCAAAAACGCACAAAAAGCCTAGTTTTTGAAGAAAAACCCTGCAGATCTAAGGTATTTTTTCAAAAAACTTAAACATTCCCTATTTAAAATTATGAGTAGAATTATACTTCACATCGACCTAGACGCTTTCTTTTGTAGAGCTGAAGAAATTAAAAATCCTTCTTTGGAGGGAAAGGCTTTTATTGTCGGCGGTGAAGGTAGAAGAGGTATCGTTTCTACTTGCTCATATAAAGCTAGAGAATATGGGATTCATAGTGGAATGCCTACATTTCAAGCAAAAATGTTATGTAAAAACGTCTTAGTTTTACCAGCAGATTTTCGCTTTTACGATCTGTTATCTAGAGAATTTATAAACTATTTAAAACAGTATTCAAACAAGATTCAACAAGCCTCAATTGATGAATGTTTTTTGGATTTTACTGATTATTATAATGCTCATAAAAACATGCCAATGACCACATTGTTAAAGAACATCCAACAAGGTTTATTTAAAAAGACGTCTTTAAAATGTTCAATTGGAGTTGGTACTACAAAATTTATCGCGAAGATGGCAAGTGACTATCAAAAACCAATGGGCATAACAATAATTAGAAATCGCGATATTCATAAAATGCTTTTCCCTTTACCAATTGAAAAATATTTCGGAATTGGAAAGAAAACATCGGCCAAATTACGTGAAATAAATATCAATACAATCGGCGATTTATATAACGCAATCAAGACTCAAGGAGAAGTCCCTAGTATTCATGGACAAGATATTCTCGATGAATTAGATGGCAAAACTTCTAATCAAATTAACGATGAACATATCGATCCTAAATCGATTGGTATGTCGCGAACTTTAGATTCTGATACAAATAATGAAACAAGGATTATTGAAGTTTTAAAACACGAAATTCAAATGGTTGTTTCATCAATGGTTGAGCAAAATATGTTTACAAAAACCATTTCAATATCGATGAAAGATGCAGCTCATGAGACAAACTTTAAAGCAAAATCATTCTCGTATACATTCGATGAATATACTGATGACTTAGAATTTATCACTAAAGAAGCAATCGATTTATTTAAACGTTCGTATCGTAACGAAGTTATCCGTTTAATTGGCTTTACCGTGAAAAATATCAAAGAAAAACATGGCGTTGTTAAACAAATGACTTTCGAAGACTTCCAAAAACACGAAAAAGAAAATAATTTATATCTTCTAGTAAACGAATTAAACCGCGAATCTCATAAGCAACTTTTTAAGCGTGCTAGCGACATTTTAAAGGATGAATAACGTGTTAATTACTGAAGCTATTGATAAATTTATTGAGTCAAAAACCTCAACAGGTCTAGAAGAATCAACTATCGATTCTTATAAAGCTGATTTGAGAATATTTTTGAAATATTACCCACGAATCGAGTCGACGGAAGACTTAAATAACAATCTTTTCAACTATTTCATTTTTGACCAACAATTAGATGAACTTTCGAACGCTACAATCGCTCGTAGAATTGCTGTTTTAAAGGAATTTTTCTTATATTTAGAAGAACAAAATATATGTAAAGATTTAATAAAAACTATATCGTTGCCAAAAGTTGAAAGGCATCCAATAATCACATTAACAAAAGAAGAAATAGAAGTCTTTTTCAATGTATTTAACGAGAAAAAAATAAACGAACTTCGCGATAAACTTTTATTTTCATTAATGTATTATTCAGGGCTAAGACTAAACGAAGCAATTAGCCTCAAAATCGACGATATAAATGCAAAAGAACAACTAATTTCTATCGAAAATTTTCGCCTTGTTCCAACCTGTACCCAACTAATCGATGTCTATATAAAATATATAGACATGCTCAAAAATAAAGAACTTTTTGGTCAAACTGATTATCTATTTTTTAATCTCAAAACCCATAAACCTTTATCAATCGTGGCTATCAATAAAAACTTCAAAAAATATGTATCTCGGGCAGGCATAAATAAGAATATTACCCCTCATTCCTTACGCGATTCTTTCGCTATTCACCTCCTTCAAAACGGATGCAATATCCACGCATTAAAAGAACTATTAGGACATAAAAATCTCAATACTACTTTAGAATATGAGAAATATTTAAAATAGGAGTAAAATATAGGCGTTTGGTTTGTATATCAAACGAAACTTTTATAAAATTATCCGGAGGATAAAGTATGAAGTTTAAACGAATTTTTGTAATCGTAATGGATAGTTTAGGGATCGGCGAAGCACTCGATGCTGATAAATTTGATGATGCCGGTACGAATACTTTTAAACATATCTCTGAAAAAATGCCTGAAGGCAAACTCAATATACCTAACATGAATAAACTCGGAATCGGTGATTTAGATGATATTTTAGGTACAACTAAAGTTTCTCACCCTGAATCATATTCGATTAGACTCAATGAAGCTAGTAACGGAAAAGATACGATGACAGGTCACTGGGAAATGATGGGTATATATACGACTAAACCTTTCCAAACTTTCACCGATACTGGATTTCCTGAAGATTTAATTTCTGAACTAGAAAAAGAAACCGGTCACAAAGTTATTGGAAATAAAGCTGCTAGCGGCACCGAAATTTTAGTAGAACTTGGCGAAGAATGTATGAAGACGAATAATTTAATCGTCTATACAAGTAGCGATAGCGTCCTTCAAATTTGTGGGCACGAAGAAACGCTCGGCTTAGACGAATTATATAGATGCTGCGAAATTGCTAGAAAACTCACGATGAAACCAGAATGGTTCGTCGGTAGAGTCATCGCTAGACCATATATCGGCACAAATAAAGATAATTTTAAAAGAACGAGCAATAGACATGACTATACGATCTCGCCTAGTGGCGTGACCGCTATGAATATACTTAAAGATAACGGCTACGAAGTTCGTTGCGTTGGAAAAATTAACGATATTTTTAATGGCGTAGGTGTCACAAAAACCATTAAAACCGTATCGAATGAAGACGGAATGAATAAAACGATGGCTTGGGTCAAAGATAAAGATTTTAAAGAAGGACTATGTTTTGTAAACTTAGTCGAATTTGATAGTGAATATGGACATCGTCGTAATCCTATAGGTTATGGTAGAGCTATCGAAGCATTTGATAAACAACTTGGAGAAATGCTTTCTATTCTAAATGATGATGATTTACTTATGATTACAGCAGATCATGGGAACGACCCAACCTATAAAGGAAGCGATCACACCCGCGAAAAAGTTTTCTTACTTATGTATTCAAAATGCCTAAAAGAAGGAAGAAACCTTGCAGATCGCGATTCTTTTGCTGATATCGGAGATACAGTCTTAACAAATTTTGGACTTAAAAAAGATACATCGATGATTGGAAAAACTATAAAGGAGGTTTTTGAATAATGTCAAAAAATATAAAAAGAAGTTTACTTTTAATCGGTTTAATCGGTTTACTGGCTAGTTGCGATAGTTTAGAGAATATCACAACTAGTTTTAACGGAACCCATTTTTTACTTATGCCAACTGGCGCTCCAACTTTAGCCTTATTTGATTCAGTTGCAAATAATAACGAAGTCGAAACAACCTCAACAACTACCGAAGTTAGAGATATGTTTTTAAGCGATAACTATAAATATTTAGTTTTCGATGCAACTCAAGCTTCAAGCTTAATTACTAATAACGATTCAAATTATACATTCGTAAAATTATTGACCGCTGGTAATTTCCATCTTATTGGAATTAATAAAGATACTAATGCAGTCCCAACTGAAGACGACTATATTATCGGATACGGCGCTGAAACGAGCGTTCCAGTTCAAACTTATAACTTACTTTTCCCTGATGCACCAATTGATAATTTATTTACAAGTGGCGTTGGCGATTTAACAACATACTTAGCTGGATTAGATTATCAAGGTAAAGTTGGCGATCAACAAATCGACTGGATAATTATTGCTCAACCTTCTTTATATATCTTATCGATGGTTGAAGGAATGCCTTTAAGCACACTTGCTACAGTCGACTATAACGTTAACGATTTATTCTATGCAGAATATGGCGTCAATATTCCTCAAGCTGCTTTATTTGTTCACGAAGACTATTATTTAACTTATACTGACGAAGTTAATTCGTTCTTAGATTATGTCGATTTACAATTATATTTAGCTCTTAACGATGCTGATTTTGTATATGACACAATTACTAGCTATAGTGATACAGTGGTTATGCAAACCGCTAGATTTGGCTACTATGCCGATATTGCTAAAGCTTTACAAGCAGATGGCGCTAATCAATTTGGAATCGTCGATCCAGATCTCGAATATACTAGCGAAGATTTACAAGTTTTCCTGAATATCTTAACTGGTACAGCTACTCCAGTCGAAGATGAAGATGAAGTAGAAGACGAAATTGATGAATCTGATGAATCTCAAGAAAACGAAGAGGAAGAAATCGAGGAATAATAATTTCTATTTATAAATGAACAAAATAAAAAACTTATTCACTAATAAAAATGTAATCAAGTTTCTCCTAATTATATTAGGAGTTTTTTTCATTTTTATACTTTATGAAATTGTCTATCTATGCGTCGATAATACGGTTATATTTCCCTCACTAGGAACGATATTTTCGACTTTATTTTCGATGCTAGGAGAGTCTTATACTTATGAAGCATTTGGTCTAACCTTGGGAAGAACCTTTATCGCTTTATCTATATCTTTCGTTTTGGGCTATATTTTAGGTACTTTAGGAGGGATGTTTCCTAAATTTTCTTATTTTATGAAACCCCTCGTGGCACTATTTAAAATAGTTCCTGTGCCATGCTTTGTATATTTATTATTTATCTATTTACATACCAATAAACTTTTAGCAGTGGTGGTAGTAGTCTTTATGATTATCTTTCCTATCATCTATGAAGGAGCTAAAAGCGGAATAGAAAGTATAGATAAACAACTTTTAATGAGTCTATCTTTAGAAGGTAGATATAAACCTAATTCAATATTCAAAGTCGTTTTACCACTTAGCTTTCCTTACGTAATGCTTGCCTTACTTAGCGCTTATGGACTCGCGATTAAAGTTGAAATTACTGCTGAACTATTACTTGGATCGAGTAATATTTCAGGAATTGGACGACTTGTTTATAACGCTAGACTATACGTTAACTACGCTGAAATATATGCCACTATCATCATTATTGTCTTTGTATTTATCGTATTTGACCTACTCATTTATCTAGTCAAAAAATATTTTTTGAAAAAAAATTAATTTTTACCCCCCCAACTTTTATAAATACGAACGTACTTGTAAGTGAGGAGGATAAAATTATGAATTCTCGTAAAGAAATCGTCTATAGGGTTAACTACGATTTACAAGATTCTTTTTTAGAACATCTAGCTCACGTAAATAAGTTAATCAAACAGACAAACAATGGTGTGCCCGATTTCGAAGTGAAACAGGGTGAAATAGTGATATTTCGACAATATGACAATATCTTGAAGAAATATTATGCATCCTATGGATTGAGTTTATCTTTAAGTAATGAGTTTAAGACCTATGCTTTAATTTGTCCGCTCATTATGATCGGCCCTGGACAGATAAACCACTATGGGATCAATATCGGCAAAATAGAAGAACTACACGCTAGAAATTCATTTATCGGCATTATCGAAAAAATCGGTCCAATCGATAAAGCAGATATTTTAAATGAAAAAGTCGATGAGCATTTTAAGACAGTCGTAGTCGATAATAATCTAGTAAATAGGGTATTAGTTAACTATCGAGATTACTTAGAAAAACTAGCTGAATCTAAGATTTGTGTCAAAGAAGCGGTTGTTTGCTAGTATATTTTTAGTAGTTATTTAGTATATTTTTAGTAAATAATGAGTGTGGAAAACTCCGAATTTCTATACCTTTACTAAAATCTATTTTGCAAGACTATTTTAATTTCGAATTTAAGAATATCGATTTAATCGAAAAATTTTTAAAAATGGTTAATATAATAAAGATTATGCGAAGTTGAATATTAAAGCTAGTCGTTAACCTTTAATTCTTCTAAATTGATATCACTTAAATAATAATCGACACATTCTTTTGTAAGTCGATTATCGACGCCATTGTTATTAGTCTTCGAATTTAAGAAAATGATGTTTTCTTTAAGAACAAATTTAAATCCATCCTCAGGGTTAGCGTTCATTGCATCTATCATGTATTGGCTATCATAACCTCTTGCTGGGTCGATTTTATCGCTAGCATAAACGACTCTTAATACGGGATTCATATCCGCTTTACCAGTACAATGAAATTTAATTGCATCGAGAATTTCCTCATCATCGATATAAAAAATTTCTTTAGCAATATAATGACTTGCGAATTGGTGATATGCGTAAACAGGCAAATCTAAATACTCGGCGTAATTTTCCCTAATGAGCCTTTTTAAACTCTCGTTAGTGTAGCATTTCCCTATATCGTGTAGTAAGCCCGCGATAAAATATTTAATGGAACCATTTAGGTTATGTCTTAACGCTATACCATAAGCAAGTCTAGCAACGCTACGAGCATGATTAAGCAAACGTTCTTTCCTTTCATTAAGTAAATATAAGGAATTGATCTGTTTAGCAAAATATAGTCCGTTATCAAAAATATAATCGATAACTTTCATTGGAATATTTTCGATATGCTTAAATTCTCTAGTTTCGATAGAGGAAATGAATGGATACGAAGATATATCTGCTTCTTTAATTTCAGGTATATTAAGTTCTTTAGCGACATCAAGATTATACGCACCAGATACTTTGTAGTAACGAATATTTGCGTACTGCGTTATATTTTCAGCCTCATGCAATTTTGCTATTACATCTAACTTGTCAGAGCCAATTGCATATATCAAATTGTCGTTAAGGTACTTCGATTTTAAATTCTTTATCGTCATGAATGGATAATCGTTTTCGATGTGATGTCCTTTATAAAATTCGATCTCACACTCAAGATTTATTTCATCTAAAGCAACCTTAAGCATTTCTTGACGATGATTAAAATCTAGAACATAATCGCATCCTGAACTTTTAGTTAAAATGAAGATTATCTTATCAGGTTTAAGCGCGTTAAAAAGAGCCTTTACGGCTCTAAGATGTCCATTGTCAACGGGATTATATGTACCATTAAGGATTAATATATTCATTTAGATAATATTTATATGTAATGGAGACTTCTTGTTTTCTTTATATATAACAATGCTATGACCAATCTTTTGAACAATCTCACAGTTCAAACTGGAACTAAGTTCGATAATTAATTGGTTTAGATCTTCTTTATCAACAATAGCGCTTTTTAAAAAATACACTTTCACCAGTTCATGTTTTCTTAAAGCGTTTTCAATATTTTGCAAAGCCTCAGGGCTTATTAGATCTTTACCAATATTTATCTTAACTAAATCGTGAGAATGAGCGTAAGATTTAAGGAAACTCTTTTGTTTACTTTTTAACATAATCTAATTTCGCTCTAGTTGTATAAACGTATACGCCTTTAGGGACAAATATACGGAAGGTTTGATTTTTTCCAGTGAAGCTAAACCATCCTAAACCTAAAATACCAATATCGCGTTTACCTTCTTCTTCAATTGTAATATCGTAGGCATCAAATTCATTAAATTGAGTATAGTTGGCACTTACTGGTTTGGCATAAGGTTTTTTGAAGTTAGCTCTTAATTGTTTCTCAGCACTAAGTCTCTTTTGTTTGATATCGATTTGTGATGAAGCGTATATTTCAATAGTGGTTTTATTCTTAGAAATCAATTCAATTGCACAAAGACCACCTAAAATGACGGATGCTCTTTGAGTTAAAGTATATTTACGAGCTTTAACAGCTCTTTTAGGGACGATTTGGTTTTGGACAGCTCTTTCAACTTTGCTAACTAAACTATTTTGAATGTCGGTTCCTGGTAATTCGTAAATATATGTTTTATCAGTCACAGGAATCTTGTAACCTCTTAAATCTGTACCTTTAAATGTACAGACAGTAATTGGTCGAGTTGTTCTATTTGTAAAGTTTTTAAGCAACGATGAAATTAAACTCGATTTACCACTGACGCTTGCGCCAATAAAATAGACATCACGATCTTTAGCTAAGTCGACAATCTTTTTATACATTAAATCAATGTTGTAATCACCATTTGTCGAGGTCAAAACAACATCTTTAACATTTAACTTAGCTACACGTAATCTATGGGCAACGTATTCTAAAAGGAGTTCATCGTCTGCATCTTTTGGTAATAAATCGCGTTTATTAGCAATGACTATAACGTCTAAACCATTAATCATTTCAATAAGTTTAGAAATGAAGCTTCCTTCAAAACTAAATATATCTATGACATAAGCTACGACAGCTTTAGTTTGTTTAACAACTTCTAATATAGATTGGAATGATTCTTCAAAATGAGGTTCTTTTGGTTCAGTATTAAACCTTTCATTTCTAAAACAATCGTTACATAAAAGTAAACCTTCAGGATACTTACTAACGATTTCCGGTGAAATATAACCAGGTTCATTCTCATTTTCGGTTTGAAGAATAGCGCCACAGCGATAACATCTTGCGACTTTACTTAATTCTGCCATAAACTTCCCTCCAATCTATTAAAAATCCGTTCTTTTCGAGCTCTTTATGTCTTTTTGAATCTATACCCTTCATGAATTTAGTTACAAATTGATCACTTGAGCCTAATTTTTCAGTTAATATACTTTTTACATTTAGTCGGTTTGCGCATTTGATATCGGTAACTAACTGATCGCCTATCATTATAACATTTTCTTTATTAATATGATTTTGAAGTAAATATTTTAATATTTTACGAGGAGAAGGCTTAAAACACCTATAAACATAGTTACAACCAAGCGCATCGGCGTATTTTTTAACTCTTTTCTTCGAGTTATTACTAACTATAGTAGGTGTTAAACCAGCTACTTTTAAATCATTAATTAATTTAATTGCCCTATCTGAAGGCAGTTTAGTCTTATGAATATCGAGAGTGTTATCTAGATCTAACAAGACATAATTCGTCTTTAAGTGAACAAAAAAGTCTATATCGATATCGTAAATACTCGTTGCGTGACAATATGGTAAAACAGTATATTTCATCTAAGTTTTAAGAATTAATCTCCCATTTCATCAAAAATTGAGATTTGTTCGAAATCTGATTCGCCTTCTTCATCATCCATGACGGCTTGACTCATGAATGGATCGCGTGCCTTTGGAGCATCTTTTGATACTTCTACTATAGTATCTTTATCGATGACTTGAACACCAGGCGAATAGATATATGAAATTAATTGTTTGCTCTTAAGTTTGACGACGCCTTTACACATCTTTTCAGGAGTGATAAGGAAATCTTCGACTGTGATATCCATAACACTCTTATCGTTAAGTAGTGCGTGAAGAGTTAAAGGATCTTTTCTATTTCCGATCTTTTCAGTATAAACGAGGGTATGCACATCACTCTTAAAGGAATCGAATACCTTTTGAGTAGCACCTAAACGTTTAGTAAGTTCAAGTTTGGTTAAATCAAAGATACGAATTGCACCTTTATCAGTAACCATCATTACTTTACCTTTTTCGTCAGAACGGAATGAGATTAAGTTATTTACGTATGTACCCTTTAAAGTGCTGATAGCTTTAACGCCAACGGCTTTAAGTCCATATTCAGTCAATTCATTTTCATTAAAGTAGGTTGCTTTACCATTAGCAGCTATAACGGCTAAGTTAGAATTACCGTTTAAAACACTAACATCAGCTAATTTATCACCACCAGTGACTTTAATACAGGTGATTGGTTTATTGTTACGGCTTGGATAGAAGTCTTTAAGTTTAGTCTTCTTAATCATACCTTTTTTAGTAACAAGACCAATGCAGACATCTTTATCGAAATCTTTTACAACGATACATTTAACGATATTTTCGTCAATTGGTAACGTGATGAAACTATTGATGTGTTTACCTTCATCTTTCCATTTACCATCTTGAATTTGGTGAACTTCGATAAATAGGTAATTTCCTTTATCAGTGAAGGCTAAAATATAGTCCATCGTATTGACTAAGGCTTGCAATACAAGACAATCACCTTCTTTTAATCCAGGAAGAGCACCATCACTCGAATTATATGATTTAATCGAAGATTTTTTGGCATATCCTTCACGAGAAATAGCGACCCAAACATCTTCTTTAGCGACTAAATCACGTCTATCGATAGTTTGTTCTTCTTGTTTCTCTTCGACTTTAGTCTTACGTTCAACGCCAAATTTATCAGCGATTTCTTTTAAGTCTTTAATGATGACTTTCTTAAGTTTCTTATCATCAGCTAAGATGCTTTCAAGTTCGGCAATAAGGGCTTTTAATGAATCGCGTTCATCAAGATAAACTTGAACGTCGGTATTGCTAAGTCTATATAGTTGCATAGTGACGATAGCTTCGGCTTGCTCTTCACTAAGACCAAATCTTTCTTTCAATTTTTCTTTAGAATCAGCTTTATCTTTACTCTTACGAATAATACGGATAACTTCATCGATATTGTTAATAGCTAAAATTAAACCTTCGACGATATGAAGCCTTTTTCTACTTACTTTTAAGTCATAATTAGTTCTACGAGTAATGACATCGATTTGATGTTGAATATAAACATCTAAATAAGCTGAAAGATTTAAAGTACGAGGATGTTTGTCGGCAATTGCTACAATATTAGCGGTATAGTTAACTCTTAATTGGGTTTTATTGAGTAAGTAAGTTAAGATAACGCTTGGATTAGCCTCTTTCTTTAAACTAATAATAATCTTGATTTCTTCGCCAGCACTAGCATCGATGACGCTTAAAATACCATCGATTTCTTTCGATTTGATAATTCTTTCAATCGAAGAAACGAGCATTCTCTTATTAACTTTATAAGGAATTTCGCTAACGATTAATTGGTTTTCGTTTTTATCGCTAGTATCGATAGTGACTTTACTAGTAATAATGGCTCGACCACGACCAGTTTTATAAATTTCTTCAAGTTCTTCAGTTTTATAAATCGTTCCACCCGTAGGGAAATCTGGACCTTTAACAATTTCCAAAAGTTGAGAAATTGTACAGGTTGGATGTTGAATCCTATAAATAGCAGCTTCGCACATTTCTTTAAGGTTATGTGGAGGAATTTCAGTTGCAATGGCGACAGCGATACCTTCACTACCATTTACGAATAAATTTGGAAAACGAGCTGGTAAAACGACTGGTTCTTCTTCAGTATCATCAAAGTTTAAAGTCATATCGACTGTGTCTTTTTTGATATCGCGAACCAAATTCATCGCAAAATCGTTTAAACGAGCTTCAGTATAACGGTAAGCGGCTGGTTCATCTCCATCAATACCACCATTATTTCCTTGGAAATCGATAAGTGGCATATTCATGACCCAGTTTTGGCTCATTCTAGCTAAAGCGCCATAGATTGATGAGTCGCCGTGAGGGTGATATTTACCCATAACGTCACCGACGATTTTGGCACATTTTCTTGTAGGTTTATCGATTGTATTACCTGCTTCATACATCGAATAAATAATTCTTCTTTGAACAGGTTTTAATCCATCTCTTGCATCTGGAATAGCACGATCTTGAATGACGTATTTAGCGTAAACTCCATAACGATCGCTCATTAAAGAGTCAAGAGATTCGTTTTGTATATTTTCAACAATTTCTACTTCTTCTTTCTTCTTTTTAGCCATTATTTGAATACCTCATTCTTAAAATCATCAACCGTGCTAAAGTCTATATTATCTTCAACCCATTTCTTTCTAAGACTGGAATCTTTACCCATTAAAACTGAGACTTTTCTATCGACGATAAGTGGGTCATCAATGTGGATTTGAAGTAATAATCTATGAGCAGGGTCCATCGTGGTTTCTTTAAGTTGTGAATCGTTCATTTCGCCTAAACCTTTAAAACGTTTTACAACATAACCACGACCAATTTCTTCTTTCGCTTTTTTAAGTTCTTCGTCGTTCCAAGCATATCTATAAACAAGTTTTTTATTAACTTCTTTTTGAACACGATATAAAGGCGGAACGGCAACATACACTTTGCCACTAGTAATAAGTGGTCTCATATAATGATAGAAGAATGTTAAAAGTAAGGTTTGAATATGGGCACCATCGGTATCAGCATCGGTCATGATAATAATTTTTCCATAGTGGATATTATCGATATCGAAGCTTTGACCATATCCAGCTCCAATTGTATTGATAAGGGTTGCGATTTCTTCGTTCTTTAATAATTTATCTAGGGTAATTGAATCAGTATTAAGCGGTTTACCACGTAGTGGTAAAATCGCTTGAGTCATTGGGCTACGAGCTTTTTTAGCAGCGCCACCAGCACTATTACCTTCAACGATAAATAATTCGTTCTTTTTATAGTCCTTACCTTGGGCAGGCATTAACTTTTCGCTTAAAATTAAAGTTTCTTTGACCTTTTTATTGCTACGAGCTTCTTCTTTAGCTTTTCTAGCCGCAAGACGAGCATTCATCGATTCGACACATTTATTAATGAGTTGAACGGCAAATTCCTTATTTTCATTAAGATAATAAGTGAATTTTGTATAAATCATGTTGGTCAAAGTTGGTAAGGCTTCAGGGGTGCCAAGTTTAGATTTAGTTTGACCTTCAAATTGGAGTAAACTTTCAGGCATTCTGATCGAGATAATAGCCGTTAAACCTTCGCGTATATCATTACCTTCAAGTTTTTTATTACGAATCAATTTATTGGTTTCAGCAAAATCATTGACAGCACGAACGATACCAGTCTTAAAACCAGTTTCATGGGTTCCGCCATCTCTAGTACGGACATTATTGACGTAGCTATAAATCATTTCGTTATATTCATTGACACAATATTGGAAAGCTACTTCAATCGACATGTTGTTGATGACATCACTAAAATCGATGATTGGTCCCATCGTTTGCTTAGATTGATTGAGCGATTCGATATATTCTTTTAAACCATTTTCATAATAGAAATCAGCTTGCATATGAGTTCTTTCATCGATAAGGATGAAGCGAACTTGTTTAAGCAAGAACGCCGATTCTTGAAGATGGTTATAAATAACATCCCATTTAAATTCGACCGTCGAGAAAATTTTTGGGTCAGGTTTAAAGGTAACTAAAGTACCGTGTTTTACTGTATTTCCTAAAACTTCGAGTGGAGTTACAAGTTTTCCACCTTTTTCGAAGCGAATATGATGAATTTTTCCGCTTTTATAGACAGTTACATCACAAAATTCGCTTAAGGCATTGGTAACTGCGCTACCAACACCATGAAGACCACCAGATGATTTATAAGCTTGATCGGAGAATTTACCACCACTATGAAGGGTCGTAAATATAAGTTGAACGGCTGGCATCTTTGTCTTTGCATGCATATCGACAGGGATACCACGTCCTTCATCTAAAACGCTCAAACTACCATCTTTATGAATGGTCACTGTAATTTTATTTCCAAATCCGTTTAATGCTTCATCGACGGCATTATCGACAATTTCCCAAACAAGGTGATGAAGACCATATGTATTGGTGCTTCCAATATACATTGCTGGACGTTTTCTAACGCCGGCTAAACCTTCTAAATATTCGATCGACGAAGCGTCATATTTTTTATTCAATTCTTCTGCCATAGTCTAAAATCTCACTGAAATATTTTACCGAAACACGATACTTTTTTCTATAGTTTTATGATTGTATTCATATATAATATTCGCATGCGTTATTTTTACATTTCACTTGTTATTTTGGCTATTGTGATAGTCGCATATTTACTCGGGTCTATCCCATTTAGCGTCATTATAGGAAAAGTTTTTTATCACAAAGATCCTCGAACTGAAGGGTCACATAATGCCGGCGGTACTAATGCCGGTAGAGTATTAGGGAAAAAGGCTGGCGTAGCTGTAATTATTCTCGATGCTTTGAAGTTAATTATTGCAGTTTATATTCCATTTTTGCTCATTAATAAGATCTCTAGTATAGGAGATTTCTTTACTTATGAAAGCGGAACCGAATTAAATGCCTTTGGAACTGGCAATACTTTAGGTGAATTAGCTATATATTTAGCTGCTTTAGCCTGTATGATTGGTCACTGCTACTCGATTTTCTTAAAATTTGATGGCGGAAAAGCTGTTTCGACCTATTTATCGACCGCACTTTCGACTTCGTATATGGCGGTTATTATTTGCGCTCCACTATTTTTTGGAATTTTAAAATGGAAAAAACACGTTAGTTTATCTTCTATCACTGCTTCAAGCGCATTCACTTTATATGCTTGGATAATTTACTTAATTTATGCGTTCAATTATACAAATTCAACGGTCGTTACTGTCTTAAATTACCTTATGTGGTTTGGAAATGGTCCATCAATTTGTATTTATTTCCCAGTCATCATGACTTGTGGACTTGCAATACTTATTTGTAAGCACATTCCAAATATCAAAAGACTCAAAGCAGGAACTGAATCAAAAATCTCTTGGATGAAGTAATTAGTATTTATTTAGTAGATTTTTAGTAGTTTTATTGTATATTCAAAGCAATTTAAAAGGCGCCTCCAAAGCGCCTTTTCATTATCGTTTAATAGTTCAACTATTGTTGATTTTTAACGCTATTCATGACGGCGCGAATTTGAGCTTCGCTAGGTTTTCTACCCATTTGCATGAACATAGCACGAATCATTTTTTCATTGATAGGTGGATTTTCTCTAAGTTGTTTTTTAAAGAAGGCTCTAGCTCCGAAAAATCCAGCAATTGCACCAACTAAGAAACATCCAATGCCTATTAATAATATTCCCCACCAAGCCATATAGTTCTCCTTTAATTAGTTAGCACGACCATCATAGTCGCCGTTATCTGTACGGACATAGATTTTATCGCCATTATTGACAAATAATGGGACTCTAACTTTTAATCCAGTTTCTAAAATAGCGTCTTTCATCGCTTTATTGACGGTATCGCCACGGACAGCTGGTTCGCATTCGGTTATTTGTAAAACGACTTTAGCAGGTAAGGTAATACCTAAAATTTCTTCATCGTACGTGACGATTTCGATTTCTAAGTTTTCAGTTAAGAAATTCTTTTCCCATTCGAGTCTATTGGCTGGAATTTCAACTTGTTCATATGTTGTATTATCCATAAAGACTAAGAAATCGCCTGAATCATATAAATAATTCATTTTCTTTTTCTCTAAACGAATGGTTTCAACTTGATAACCGCTATTAGCACTAATTTCGGTGATGGCACCAGTTCTTACGTTTTTAACTTTAACTTTAGCAACCATTTTTCTCATGGCAGTTTTATTTAATAAAATATCGATAACTAAATAGATGTTGTTATCTTCTAAGAAATAATTGCCTGGTCTTAATTCTGTAACGTTCATATTTTTCTCCTTACTTTAAGTATAAATTATTTTTGAGTTCTTCTTCGATAGAAGTTATCTCTCCATGACCTGGATAGACAACCAATTTATTATCGAAACACTTGATAATATCAAGACTATTTTTAAGTTTTGAATGGTCTGATGTAATTAGATCATATCGACCAATCGACCCTTTAAATAAGCTATCACCTGTAAATAAAGCGTTCTCGTTTTTATACAAGATACATACACTTCCTTCGGTATGAAATGGAGTTTCGTATATTTTGAATACTAGATCTTCGCCAAAATCTAATGTATCTTCATCTTTAAAGTCGATAACTTCGCCATTATAGGTAACTTCAGTTCTACCAAATCGAGAACAATTTAGCTTTGGTTTAGTAACTAACTCTAAATCGAATCGATTGATATAAACTTTAGTCTTGCCAAACAATTTCATAAAATCGTTTAAGCCAGCAATATGGTCGAAATGACCATGCGTCAAGATAATAGCTTTAATTTCGGTATGATGAGTTTTTGCGTATTCGACGATTCCTTTAGATAAATATCCCATATCGATTACGACACAAGGTCCATTTTCTTTACCAACGATATAGACGTTGCTAGAGAAAATTTTAGAACCCTCGAAATTAAAAACTTTAACCATTTATTTACTTCTTTTCTTTATGAACAGTCATCTTTTGACATCTTGGGCAATATTTGTTTCTTTCAAGACGGTCTGGATGTAATTTTTTGTTTTTACTTGATAAATAATTTTCTTCTCCGCATTCTGTACATTTGAGAATAACATTTTGTCTAACTTTCATTTCTTTTCTCTCCTCGTTAATCTCGAAAATCATAGCACATTTAACTATGCATTTCCATATTTTAATACATATAGTATTAAAAAAGTTGCCTCTATTAATACAATTTCAAAGTCATAAATATTATAATTGTCGTATGTTTAAAAGAACTGACACAAAAGTAGTAAAAATTGGTGATCTAACACTTGGTGGATGTAATCACGTTTTGATTCAATCCATGTGCAATATAAAGACAAGTAAAGTTAGTCAAGTTGTTCGCCAAATCAATAAATGTGCCGCTTTAGGCGCTGATTTAATGCGTGTTAGTGTACTTGATGAAAAGGATGCAAAAAGCATTAAAAAGATAGTTGAAAATGTTTCGATTCCAGTTATTGCCGATATTCACTATAACTATAAATTGGCGTTACTTGCTATAGAAAACGGCGCCAAAAAAATTCGATTAAATCCAGGAAATTTAAGAAATATTGACGAAGTTAAAGAAGTAATCAAAAAAGCTAAAAAGCACAACGTTGCAATAAGAATTGGTGTTAACGAAGGTTCAATTACTTCAAAAATAAAAGAAGAAAATCCAAATTTAAGTGAAACCGATTTGATAGTAAAATTAGCCTTAGATTACATAAAAATTTTTGAAGAAAATGACTTCAATAACATAGTCGTCAGCTTAAAATCTTCCGATGTTTTTAAGACGATTGATGCTTATAAAAAATTCGCTGAAGTTAGCAATTATTCACTCCATATCGGTCTAACCGAATCCGGATTTGATGAAATCGGAATTATTCGTAGTTCTGCTACTTTAGGAATTTTATTACACGAAGGATTAGGAAATACTATTCGAGTTTCTTTAAGTTCCGACCCTGAAAAAGAGGTTTTAACTGCAAAAAGACTTCTTCACGACTTGGGACTTTACGAAAACTACCCAACTTTAATTAGTTGTCCGACATGCGGTCGAACTGAGGTCAATAATATAAAATTGTTAGCCAGCAAGGTATTAAAATACCTTGAAGATAACGATATCAATCTAAAAGTCGCAATTATGGGGTGCGCTATTAATGGAATTGGTGAAGGAAAAAGCGCAGATATTGGACTTGCTGGCGGAAAAGATCAATATGTCCTATTTAAAAAGGGCAAAGCAACAAAAAACGTCACAGCAAGCGACGCTTATAACGAACTAATTAAAGAAATTAACGATTTAGCAAAAACTAAAATTTAACTTTTTCACCTTTCGAGCGAATAAATTCAATCTCCTCTTTATATGGAGGAAGCCCATTTATATAAGGTGTCTCTAAGATCTTAGGGACGCTTTTTAATTTTGGATGATAAACGTATTTAAGTAACGTATTAACATCGATAGTTCCACTAGTAATATTTGCGTGTCTATCTTTATGCGAACCCGTTTCATTTTTACTGTTATTTAAATGAATAACTCTAAGTCGATCTAGCCCAATAATTCTATCGAATTCATCTAAAATTTCTTCGATGTTATCGATATTATAACCAGCATCGTGTGTGTGACAGGTATCAAAACAAACGGCTAAACGATCTTTAGATTCACAGTTATTAATAATATAGGCCAATTCTTCGAAATTAGTTCCTAGTTCACTGCCTTTTCCAGCCATTGTTTCTAAACAAATAATCACATCGCTTTCATCTTCTTTTAAAACTTCATTCAAACCACGTACTATTTGTTTTAAACCAACTTCAACGCCATTACCAACATGAGCTCCAGGATGTAAAACTAAATATTTGACTCCGAAAGCGTGCGTACGAGTTATTTCGTGTGCCAAAACTTCTTTTGCACCTCTAAATTTATCTTCATCAGCATTTGCAAGATTAATTATGTATGGGGCATGAACTACAAGTTTTGAAGCATCAATATTATGTTCACGTAAAAATCGCTTACCTTCTTCAATAAAACATTTATCTAGATCAACGCGATAAGAATTTTGTGGGGCACCTGTATAAAACATAAAAGTATTTTCGCCAAAACTTAACGCTTCTTTTGCGGTGCCTAAAAAATATTCTGGCGAAGTAAATGAAATGTGACTACCTAGCAAAATCTCACTTTGATCTAGCTTCATTACGGTATTTTTCCTCTAATTGTTTACGAATATTTTTCTTAATCGCTTTACGACGTTGTTGTTTTTTAACCTTTTCTACGGCAACGCGAACTTTCTTTTTATATCCAGGTTTTACTTTCTTTGATTTATTTTTATTAACAGCCTTTTTAATTTCGATATCTAGTTCAGTTTGTTCAGGAGTTTTCTTTTTCTTTTTAACTTCTAAAGGCGACTTATCAGGAACTAGTTCACCGTTAACCATTTTTAAAAATGATACTTCTAAACCTTCGTCAACTAATCTTCTTAAACCGGAAAGTTGATCGCTATTATATAAAACATACGAGTTGCCATCTTTATTGTTGCGCCCTGTTCTACCTGCGCGGTGGTAATAATATTCTAGATTATTAGGCAACTTTATACTTAAAACATCGGTTACATCTAAAATATCTAAACCGCGACTTGCAATATCCGTACAAACAATGATTGGAAATTCATCATTATTGATTCTACGAAGCATCGAATTTCTTTCTCGAACAGTAAGTTCTCCACTTAAAAAACCAACCTTCAATTTATTCGAAGAAAGGAATTCGTAAAGATGTCTAGCTTCTTCACGGTCATTACAAAAAATCATCAATAAATAAGGGTTTTTGATTTTAATAAATTCGAGAACTAAATCATCAATTTCTCTATGCTTTCCGTTTATAAAAAAGTGCTTAACATTTTTAGCTGTATAGTTAGTTTGACTCATGTCGATTGTGTAATCAGCAGAGATATATTTTTTTAAAAAATATTGGACTTTTGCAGGGAAAAATGCTGAAAACACCATGATTTGTGGATCATTAGTTCGACCAATAATAGCGTCAATATCTTCAATAAAACCTTGATCGACAAGCATATCAGCTTCATCTAAAACAATGGTTTTTAAGCTTGTAAAATCAAAATGATTATTACTCAATAAAGCCTTTAATCTTCCTGGAGTTGAAACAATAATTTGGCAACCACTTGATATGCTTTTTTCATTTCTTGTTGTATCTATTCCGCTAACAAAAATCTTAGCATTTAATTCAGGATAAAATTTCTTAAAGTCTTCAATGAAGTTATATGTTTGTTTAGCAAGTTCTCTAGTAGGCGAGATAATAATCGCTTGAATTTTGTTATCAAATTCGAGTCCATTTAAAATTGGTATCAAAAAAGAATGGGTCTTGCCACTACCAGTTTCACTTTTTACGATGATATTTTCGCCTTTAAGTGCTTTAGGTATAACAACTTCTTGAACTTCAGTCGTATTTATATAACCTAGACTATTTAAAGCTTCAACTAAATCTTGTTTTAAATTAAATGAACTAAATTTCATGCGTATATCATAATTTTTTTGGAGCTAAAATTCTATCTTTTTAATGTAATATACAACGTATTTTTATAGAATTATTCATATGAAAGTCAAACTCATTGAACCCTATGGACTATGTTTTGGAGCATATAGCGCTTATAAAACATGTATAGAAACGAAAGAAAAATACAAAGATTTGAATGTTTTTCTTTTTGGTCCAATCGTTCATAACGAATATATTAATGATGAATTGAGGAACATCGGTATCAATATTTTGGACTTGCCATATCAAAAATATTTCGATGTAATCGACACTTTAAACACTGATGATGTCGTTATTTTGCCTGCTCATGGACACGATCATAAACTGGAAGAAAAACTCAATAAAAAAGGCATTAAATATATCGATGCAACATGCAAAATCATCAAAGAGATACACGCAAAAATCGAAGAAACAGTTCAAAATTCAGAGGTTATTTTTGTTGGACAAAAAGAACATATTGAAACAATAACTACTCTTCTACTTAATGACAAAATATATTTATATGACATCAAAGATGGTTTTATAAATAACATAAAACCAAAAACTAATAATACTTCTATTTTTATGCAGTCAACATTAACTGAATTCGATATTACTGACGCTTTAACTTCAATAAAAACCGAATATCCACAATCAATATTTGTTAATAATCTTTGCAATGCGTGTGTTCTTAGACAAAGGAAACTAATGGATAAAATTGACGATAATTCTTACGTTATTGTTGTCGGAAGCAAAACATCAAGCAATACAAATTCATTAGTCAAAATATGTGAAAAAACGGCTTTTTCAAAGAAAAACCCTGCAGATCGCCACTATTTTTCTCAAATTTCATCATTTGAAGAAATAAAAAAGTTGGATTTAGATCCAACTTTAGATTACATAATTGTTTCAGGATCTTCCGTTCCAAATAAACTAGTTGAAGATATATATAACTACGTCAAATCACTTTAGGACACTTTTCGTGGTCATAACAAGTGATTTCTAAATTATTATCGATAGACAATAATATTTCTTTCATCGTAGTAATATAAATCTTTTCTATTTCATGAGGTAAATCTAAATAATTATATTCGCGATTTACAATATCGCGTCTAGCATGATGAGGTATATCGCCACTAATATGGATATCATAGCCTTCATCTTTAGCGATTTGCCATGTATGCCAGCCGCCTCCTCCAACAATTGAAACCTTTTTAATTGTTGGGTTGCCGCAATTTATCAATAAACCATAATCAACATTGAGGCGTTCTTTTGCATATTTAGCAAACTCTTCAACATTCATCTCATTTTCTAATTCGCCACCTCTAGCCATTGGATCTCCATCTAAAGGATGAATATTTTTTAGGCCTAAAGCCTTTGTTAATGCATCATTCATACCACCTTTTCCTTCATCGAAATTAGTGTGATATGAATAAATTGGTATATCTAAAGCATCCATCTTATCCGATAATTCCTTTTTATATGGATTGTATTTAAAAACTTTAGCTTTAGTTCCAAATATAAATGGATGGTGAGTGATAATTAAATCAAATCTTTCATTATTTTCAACAAAGAAATGATTATAAACTTGCTCATCGAAATCTAAGCAAAGCAATATTTTACAAGTTTCTTCTTTTAATTTTCCAGTCTGTAAGCCAACTGGATCATGATATTTCTTCGCAATTGTTTTAGGAAAATTCTTGGAAAGTTGCCTTAATAATTTCTTTGTGTTCATAATGTTTCCTCAATTTGTTTAATCTCCCTAATTACTTCTTCTCTTCTTGAATCAGGTAATTTTTGTTCTAATAATTTATTTAATCTATCTCGTTCGTTTGACCGATACGTTATAAATTCGTCGCTCTTATTTTGGGAAAGAATTGGACCAAATTTATAGTCTTTCTCGGTATAGGTTTTCACCCCTTTTTCAAACCTAATAATTTGGTAAAAAATATCATCTTCGAATAGACATTTTTCTTCATCAATATAGTAACCTAACCCACAAACATATCTTCTAATCTCGTCGACAAAATTATGCGAATCTATTAAAAAATATTGGGGATCTGCAGGGATTTTTTCTAAAAACGAGAGAATTTGTTTAATAAGAGTTGCTCCCATACCGGCTAAAACAGCCACATCATATTCTTTAGGAACATCTTTTAAACCATCACTTAAGATGGCGTTAATTCGATTAGTAAAACCCGACTTTTTAATATTAGTTACTAAATTATTATAAGGTCCCTTTTTATTTTCGACACCGAGTAATAAATTTGTTTTGTTTAGCTCGGCTAATCGAATCAATAATAGTCCGTGGTCGCTACCAATATCAGCGACATTGGAGCCATCAGGTACCAAATCACATATTAAACTTAATCTTTTACTTAAGTTCATTAATTAACAACGATAATCATCCAATTGTTTTTTGGTTGATGGTTTCTTTAATTTCTTAATTGCTTTAGCTTCGATTTGACGAATTCTTTCACGAGTGACACCAAATTCCTTTCCAACTTCTTCTAAAGTACGTGGTTTATTATCATCGATTCCATAACGTAAACGGATGACTCTTTCTTCTCTATCGGTCAAATCGCTCATTGCATCATATAATGCATTACGAATAAGAGCTTGGGAAGTATATTCAGTAGGTGAGATACTATCTTTATCTTCTACGAAATCGCCTAAGTGTGAATCGTCTTCTTCACCAATTGGGCTTTCTAAAGAAACTGGTTCAAGAGCAATTCTTTGAATTTCGCGAATCTTGTCTGGAGTCATAGCACCATGCATTTCTTCGCTAATTTCTTCAGCGGTTGGATCACGTCCATATTTTTGAACGAGTTGTCTTTGAACTCTTGTAATCTTATTAATAGTTTCGACCATGTGAACAGGGATACGAATTGTACGGGCTTGGTCGGCAATTGCACGAGTAATAGCTTGTCTAATCCACCAAGTTGCATAAGTTGAAAATTTAAAATTCTTGGTATAATCGAATTTTTCGACAGCTTTCATTAAACCCAAGTTGCCTTCTTCGATTAAGTCTAAGAATTGCATACCGCGACCGATATAGTGTTTTGCAATCGAAACGACTAAACGTAAGTTGGCGGTAATTAATTTTTTCTTGGCATTGGTATCACCCGCTAATATACGTTTAGCAAGTTCTTGTTCTTCGCTAGCTTTTAATAAAGGTACGCGCCCAATATCTTTTAAATATAATTTAACACTATCAGTGATTTTTCCATCGGAAGCTTCATAAACATCTAGATTATTAGTATCGATATTAGCAACGCTTTCTTTTTCTTCATCCGAAACATCATCGAAACCATCATCGATTTCATCGAACTCATCCATGTCTTCATCTTCGCTAAATGCGCTATCATCGATTTCATCTAAATCGACATCTTCATCACCTGCTTCAGAAACGATTTGATAGCCGATAGTTTTAAAGTGTTCGAAAACTTTTTCTAAATCATCATCAGTCAAATCAAGATAATTTGTCGCTTCGATAAATTCATCTTGATCAAAGGTTTTTGTCTTTTTACCTTTTGATTCAAATTCTTTAACAATTGTGCCTAATGATTTAATAGTTTCTTCTTCACTCGAATCGAAATCGAGTTCATCTAAAACTTCGTTTTCTCCTTCAACTTTTTTACTTTTTCTAGCCATTTAATTTACCTCCCTTTTTCTTTTGAAAATAGACATCGCCTTCTCTAGGATCGTTAGAATTTTTAACCATTCTTTTTTCTTTAGTTTCTTCACGCAATTTATTGTATTGCTTCAATGTGGTATTTAATTCCTTCTCGCTATAAGGCGGAATCGACATAATTTTATTGCTGTCATACATAATTTGACTTATGTTATCAACGATAGTTTCCGGATCATCTTCAACCTCAGCAGTATTTAGATAATTAATGACCTTATTAATATCTAGTGCTCCCTCAGTTGGATCTTGTTCAATATAGCGATATAACGCATTCGATATTTCGCGATATACTTTGTTTACAAAGTATATTTCTGGATAATCTTGAACAATTTTGATGCCATCTTTATTTTGCAGCATGAAGTAGACGATTCGATGCTGCATTCTATCTAACTTATCTTTTGGATTTAAGACTTGGTGCTTTGTAGGCACAGCTAATGTTGGTTTTTTATTAACTGGGCCATTAGCTTCTTTATGCTTTTTAACCTTATCGAAGTAATCATATAAGATAGGTTTATCGAATCCGGTTAATGATGCTAGTTGATTTATAAATCCATTGATATCCAATTCGTTATCCATCTTAGCGACTTCAGGCATAATCTTTTCGATAAATGTTCGTTTATCAGCTGAATTACTAAGATTTAACGATTTTGAATAATATCGAATAAGCCAATCAGTCTTTTCTATTAAGTCATCAAGATATTCAACTAAAGTATCTTTCCCGTATTTTTCTAAGATCTCATCGGAGTCTTTTTCAATAAATGATACGGCAGGATTAACGATTTTATATCTAACTCCAGCATTGTCGAATTTTTGAACAACCGCTAGTGTATTAAGTTGACCAGCATTATCTAAATCAAGACAAATACGTACTTCACAGTTTAACTTCTTAATTTCTTTAACATGGTCATCAGTAAGAGCAGTTCCCATTAATGCAATCGCATTTTTTCTACCAATTCGATATAACGCGATAACATCCATAAAGCCTTCGAGCAAATATAGATATCCACTTCGGCGCGCTTCGTCTTTTGCATTATGAAGGTTATATAAAATTGTCCCCTTATTAAATGCTGCTGTCGCACTTGTGTTTATATATTTAGCTTCATCGTTGTTGTCATTTATTCTTCTGGCGCTAAATCCAACAACTTGTCCATCAATTTTCTTAATTGGGAAGATGACTCTACCCGCATTATTATCGCGAATTGTCATCGATTGAGTATTAATTCGACCTATACCCGTTCTTTCAATCGTCTTAATCGAAAATTCGCGAGCGGTTAAATAATTAATAATATTTATTCCATCATCTAACGAGTAACCGATTTCAAAATAGCGAATCGTTTCGTCATCAATATGTCTATTGTGCAAGTAAGTTAATCCTTTTTTACCTAATTCGCTTTGGAATAAGGCCGTTTCATAAAATTGATTTATAGCAGATAAACAGTTATAAAGCGATTCAAGTTCAGGATTAATTTTCTTCTTGGTAAAAGTAGTTGCGTTTAATCTTTCATCATTAAATCCGATAGTTTTAGCAACTTCGCGAACAGCTTCTGCATAGGAAATTTTTTCATAATCACGAATAAAAGTTATCGCATTGCCGCTATGTCCACAAACGAAGCATTTATAAATTTTCTTCTCACGATTAATCATTAATGATGGATTAGTATCATCGTGAAAAGGGCAGATAGCCTTAAAACTTCTGCCAGCAGGCGTAACTTTTATGCGACTTGAAATAACTTCGACAATATCAGCTGTTTCAATTATTTCATTAGCAACATCAAATAAGGCGTTACTGTTGCTCATCTATATGTTGTTTTCTCCAATAAATATTTGAGTAAATCAGAAATTTTTATACGTTCTTGTTGCATAGAGTCACGGTCACGAACTGTGACTGCTTCATCATTTAACGTATCAAAGTCGACGGTTATACAATATGGAGTACCAATTTCATCATTACGACGATATCTTTTACCAATTGAACCTGCTTCATCATAGTTAACATTAAAATAAGGGGTTAAAGAATCTAAAACTTCTTTAGCTTTATCATTAAGTTGCTTTGATAAAGGTAAAACACAAGCTTTATAAGGAGCTAAAAATGCAGGTAAATGCATTACTTTTCTAACATCGTTGTTTGGAAGAGTTTCTTCATCATAAGAATTACAAACAACCGTTAAGAACAATCTTTCTAAACCTAAAGAAGGTTCAATACAATATGGAACATATTTTTCATTAGTGTCTGGATCGAGATATTCTAAGCTTTCGCCGCTATATTGCATATGACGTTTTAAATCATAATCGGTTCTATCTGCAATACCCCATATTTCTCCCCAACCAAATGGGAATTTATATTCAATATCAGTAGTTGCTTTGCTATAGAAAGCAAGTTCTTCTGGTTCATGATCACGGAAACGAAGATTTTCTTCTTTAATATTTAATGATTTAACAAAATCAATACAATAATTTTTCCAATAATTGAACCATTCTAAATCAGTTCCAGGCTTACAGAAAAATTCGAGTTCGCATTGGTCGAATTCTCTAACTCTAAAGATAAAGTTTCCAGGAGTAATTTCGTTTCTAAAAGCCTTACCAGTATTAGCGATACCGAAAGGCAATTTCTTTCTAGTAGTACGTTGAACATTTTTAAAGTTTACGAACACACCTTGAGCAGTTTCAGGTCTTAAATAGACCGTGCTCTTACTATCTTCAGTAACGCCAATAAATGTTTTAAACATCATATTGAATTGGCGAATATCAGTAAAATTAGTTTTGCCACAATTCTTACATTTGATTTCGTGTTCATGTAAAAAACTATTTAAATCATCAATAGTCATGCTATTGGTGTTAACATCAGGATATTGTTCGCTTATTAAGTCATCAGCGCGGTATCTACTATGGCATGACTTACAATCGATTAATGGATCGTTGAAAGTTGCAACGTGGCCAGTAGCTTCCCAAACCTTAGGATTCATTAAAATAGCGGAATCAATTCCAACGTTTAGCTTTGAATCGTGGACAAACTTTTTCCACCATAGATTTCTAATATTTTGTTTAAGTTCACTACCGAGTGGACCATAATCCCAAGAATTAGAAAGACCACCATAAATTTGTGAACCTTGATAAATATATCCGGTAGTTTGTAAGTGCGTAACAATTTTATCGAACTCGATGTCAGCCATAATCTCCCTCCCTTTTTGAATTTTTATGTGGATTCTGCAGGGTTTTCCTGCAAAACAAGTGCTTTTTAACCCATTTGCAATTATCAATACGTTATTAAAAATCGCAAAAAACTAGCAATATTATAGTGTTTTATAATGTCTTGTCAACCAACTATCAGTGTTCTTTTATAAAATCAAACTAATAGCGTTGATCTTCGTATCGATATGACTTTCATAAAAAATTACAAGCATTTTGAGCAATCTCAAGTAGTCAAAACTTTCGACATATGCAGGTACTTTTTTATTAAAAACTTGCTTCAAAAATTCCTCTTCTTCATCCACTAAAGGGAAGGTATTATTATCAATTAATTCGTTAACCAATTTACCTTCATTTAAAGATAAATAGCCGTATGAATCATTCAGTTTACAATCAATTCCAATGCCTAATAAAACCAAAAGTTTCGCAATAAATAATGCAATTAAATAGTATTCATCAGCGTTTTTCTCTAGCTTATTAAGCACGTAATTTACTAATTTATATAAGAAAGGAAAATCATCTATTCCATCTACACCTTTTAAAGTCATCTCACTTATAAAATTAAGTGCGACACTCTTTTTATAATCGTTTTCAAACTCGTAATAATATTTAGTAGCATTACAAGCTTTTAGTTTATCGCCACCAACCTTGCCTTGATAGATTTCATAATCACCTTCAATAAAGGCTTTTGAAAAAATATGGTTCTTATTATTTATAGAAAATATACTCTTCCCTAAAACAGGAACCAGCCCTTCTTCAGTAAGAATATTTATAATTCCATCGTTATCACGATATTGACTTACAAGCAAAGAAATTCCGTGAATAACTTTCATCAAATATAGCCTATTTTTTTCAAAAACTCTGCAGAATCGCGCCAATTTTCATGAACTTGCACTCTAAGTTCAAGATTAACGTGGCGGCCAAGTAAGGCTTCAATATCCTTTCTAGATGCAATTCCGATGCGTTTAATCATCTTGCCGCCTTTACCAATCACGATGCCTTTTTGTGATTCTCTTTCGACTACAATTTTGGCATAGATATCAAGTTGTTTATTCGATTGATCAATATCATCACAAATAACAGCAACGCCATGAGGCACTTCATCTTTTAATTGATATAAACACTTCTCACGAATAATTTCTTGAATTCTAAATTTAACATCGCGATCAGTCGTTTGGTTTACATCATAGTATTGAGCACCATCTTCGAGCTTGCTCTTAATCAAATCTAATAAACCGTCGATATTGAAAGGCTTAGTAGCACATATTTCTATTTCATCTGCATCAGGATATATTTCTTTATAAAGTTCTTTAAGACTCAAAATAAGATTGATATTAGTTAAGTCAATCTTGTTAAAGACTAAAACCACTGGACAATCAAACTTTAATCTATTGGTTAGCTCTTCATCATAATCATCAAATTTACGCGAAGCATCAATAATAAATAAAGCTAGATCGCTTTCACGTATTTTGCGATACGCTTTTTTATCTAAAGCCTCACCTAAAGTATTATGAGGTTTATGAATTCCAGGAGTATCGATGAAAATAATTTGCGAATCATCATCATTATAAATACCTAAAATATCATCTCGTGTCGTTTGAGATTTAGGAGAAACGATTGAGATTTTTTCACCAATTATTTCATTTAAGATGGTCGATTTCCCAACATTTGGTCGACCTACTATCGATACGAACCCCGATTTCATAATTTACTCCAAATCTTCAGGCTTAAAAGAATAAGGCAAAAGGTCTTCTTTTTTGATTTCGACCACATCACCTTTTAAGTTAGCTAATACGATTGGTGCACCATCTGGTAAAAGTTCATCGATTACTTGTCGACAAGCTCCGCATGGTGAACATGGACCTTCTGTATCAGCAACGACCGCTAAAGCAACAATATCTTCTTTCTTATAACCTAAACAATAAGTTTGGAAAATCGTATTTCTTTCAGCGCACATCGAAAGTCCATAAGATGAATTTTCGATATTGGTGCCTGAAATAATTTTGCCATTCGTAAGTAAAATAGCCGCTCCAACTTTAAAATGAGAATATGGTGAATAACTATTTTCACGGGCTTTGATTGCCGCATCTATTAATTTCTTTTGATCCATAATAACCTCACATATCTAGTATTTTATCTTGAAGATCGAACATAACTTTTTCATCTTCTTCTTTCATATGGTCATAACCAAATAAATGTAATAAACCGTGAACAAATAAGAATTTTAATTCCCTATTTAATGAATTTCCATATTTTTGAGCGTTTTCTCTAGCAACATCGACACAAATATAGATTTCTCCTAATGGAATTCCAACTGGAGTCTTTATAGCGCTATAATCTTCGACGTTATCTAAAAAAGCGAAAGAAATTACATCAGTTTCTCTATCTATTCCACGGTAATTTTTATTTAGTTCGTGAATTGTTTTTCTATCGACGAGCGTTACATCAAAACTATAGTTTTCTTCTTTACCTAAAACCTTTAATGTTTTATCAAATAATTCGTTATAAGTGGTTTCTAATTCGTCGATTTTTTCAGTTGTATCATTACAAAATAACAATTCGCTCATGCCATAATTATACTAAATTATGAGGCTAAATTAACCAAAATAATGCAAGTACTGGTTCCTATAATTCTTTATTTTTTCGACATCAAATCCAATATCCAAGATTTTAGAGAAATTATCTTGCAAATATAGATACATAAAGAAATGGAAAAGCATATAATTGGTGTTTATAAACCCGGTAAATCCTAAATAAATTAAGACAATCGCAATCGTTATAAACATCAAGAAATACTTCTTAAAATTATGGAATCCTATGAAATTATACGATTCGTTATTTAACTCTCTTAACATTCGTTTAAAAGTATCGATTGGCGTATCTTTTTGCTTAAATAATGTCTTTTCGATAAGTTCTAGTCGCGCTTTTTTACTTAGCCGCACCCTTTGTTCATATAGCTTGAAGGCAACTAAAATTAAGAACGTCATTCCGACAAGTAAGATGTTATAAACATCGTTAATTCCAAGGATAAATAAACCAAATACCAATATCATCGCTGACCCAATAAATTTTACTGGAGTCGTGATAAGCGAATATTTATAGTTAATTAAGTTCTCGTAATAATCGCTGAAATTATTCTTTAATTCAGTGATTCGATCGCTATTAACAACGTTTTTATCAAAATTCTTCAAACAATATATAACGACCTTCTGATACAAAAACTCAAATACTACAAAGGCTGTAAATAAAAGGACAGGGATGAGGAAACTATAATCTGGATCGATAAATAATAAAGCAGTAAATAAGGCAAGAAAACTAATTATTTGTAAAATTATCGATAGAACCATGAATCGCTTTGGATATACTTTGACTTTTTGAGGTTTAAAATCACTTCCTCTTGCTTCTAAAACCTCTAAAACTTCACCATTCCAAAGCTTGAAAAGATTTTGATGCGAAAGTTTATATATTCCAGTAGCAGGATCATAAATTTTGACGCTCTTTTTCAAAATCTTTTTAAGGACGACCATATGTAACTGACCATCTTTGCCTTTAAATAGGATAAGCATCGGCGTCTTTTTCTTATTATTAAATAAGTCATTCTTATCCTGATAGCGATAGGCAAGTAGCGTTACCCCTTCATTTTCAGCAATTTTGATTAACTCACCTAAGGTCACCTTCCTTTTTATATCCCCGTGAGGATAATAAAGGAAATCCTTGTTCTTGTAAGTCATCGCAAGCAGCATCTTTAATGATGTGATACCACAATCGTTATCACCGAGCTGTTTAATGTAATATTTCATGGAAAATTCCTCCTTCACTTACAAGTACGTTTGAATTTGGAACTTTTTGCAAAAAAAATGCGATTTTAATAAATCGCAATTTTATAAGGTCTAGTCTAGATTTTGTCTATTTTTATCTATATTTCTTTCTAGCGTTTTCAGATTTTAACTTTCTTTTTAAGTTCTTTTTTAAGAAGAATTCACGCTTACGGCATTCTTGAATAATACCAGCTTTATTGACTTGACGTTTAAATTTTCTTAAACCTTCATCTAATGTTTCGCCTTCTTTGATGACTACTTTTGGCATTTTCTAATTCACCACCCTTCGTTCTACTTTATATATATTCGAATTTAAACTATTCAATTAATTGAATTTACATTAATTTGGCGCCGCTACTGGTACCAATTCTAGTGGCTCCAGCTTCGACAAATTCTAATAATTCTTCATGGGTTCTAACGCCACCTGCGGCTTTAACACCCATTTCAGGTCCAACCGTTTTTCTCATTAAGGCAACATCTTCGATTTTTGCGCCCCATTTTGAAAATCCGGTACTTGTTTTAACAAAGTCAGCTTTTGCTTTTTTACTAGCTAAACAGGCGCGAACTTTTTCTTCATCCGTTAATAAGCAGCATTCGATAATAACTTTTAAGCAAGTATCGCCGATTGCTTCTTTAATTTGTCTAATCTCGTTATACACATATTCATCTTCGCCATCTTTAAGTTTTGAGATATTGATGACCATATCGACTTCATCAGCACCTTTAGCAACAGCATCTTTAGCTTCAAAAACTTTAGCTTCAGTCGTCATAGCTCCTAAAGGGAAACCGATAACCGTACAAACTAAAACGTCACTTCCTTCGAGTTCTTTTTTAGCTAATTCAATAAATGATGGATTGATACAAACTGATTTAAAGTTATACGCTTTAGATTCTTTACATAAAGCGATAATTTCTTCGTTTGTTCCATCCGCTTTTAATAATGTGTTGTCGATTAGTTTGTTATATTCCATATTTAGTTAAATTAAGCAGCCTTTTTGCCTTTAATAACTTGTTTACCATCATAGTATCCGCAATGTGGGCAAACAGTATGTTGTTTAATCATTTCGCCGCAATGAGCACAAGTTGTAACACCAGTAGTTGTCAAACTAATGTGTGATCTTCTTTGTCTTTTAGCAGTTTTACTAGTTCTTCTAAATGGTACAGCCATAAACTACACCTCCTTTACGCAAATCATAATTATAGTAATATAAATTTATAAGACAAGTATAAAATTTTGACATTGTCAAAAAACTTAAATTTATTCGATGATTGCGTTATTTTTTGTGTATTTATGAGTGACAATTTGGCCTTTTATATCTTTGTCGGACTTTATAAAAGTGCACAAATAGTTTGATGAATGAGCTTTATATCCACCAAGTTTTTTATCGTAAGATTCGACTAAAAATTCGATTTCTTGATCATAAAAGTGCGAGATATATTCTTCTTCTAATTTTGTCGATAGTTCGAGTAATTTATGGACTCTTTCTTTTTTAACTTTTTCGTCAACCTTTGGATAAATTTGACTTGCTTTTGTCCCTTTTCTATCGCTATAAGGGAAAACATGTACTTTAGAAAATTGTATATTCTTTATAAACTCGTAAGTCTTTAAAAATTCCTCATCGGTCTCGGTTGGATAGCCTACAATTACGTCAGTTGTGATAGCTATGTTTTTACGAATTCGTCTAAGATCTGCAGCGTTTTTTTCAAAATTAGCCAGTTTATACTTACGGTTCATGTCCTTTAAAACCTTCTCTGAACCGCTTTGTAAAGGGATATGAAGATGGTTAGCAATGTTAGGATATTTTTTTAATAGATATATAAATTTCTCATCTATTTGACTCTCTTCAATCGAGGAAATACGGATGCGATATAGCTCAGGAAAAGCGACTAAAATCTTCTCTAATAAATCTGAAAAAGTTATATCTTCTTTTAAATCTTTACCATAACTTCCTTGATCAATTCCGGTTAAAACAATTTCTTTATAACCGTTATCGATTAAGTCTTTAATCTCTTTTAAAATTTCTTCACTATCACGACTTCTTGAGCGACCGCGAATGTAAGGAATTAAACAATACGAACAAAAATTATTGCACCCATCTTGAATCTTTACAAACGCTCTAGTTCTATCAAAATATTTCTTAATAGCGATATTTTCATAGTCTTTTATTTCTTTAAAAGTATCGACTAATACAATGTTTTTCTTGTTTTCGATATAATTTTCGACTAATTCAATAACATCGTCTCTATGGCTTGTCCCTAAAACGATATTTGCCCCATTATTAGCAAAGTATTCACCATCATTTTGTGAGGCGCAACCCATAACAAGGATAATTGCGTTCTCATAATTTTTTCTATATCTACGAAAAATTTTCTTAGATTTTGTGGAGCTCGTTTCAGTGACTGCGCACGTATTTAAAACGATTAAATCGACATCTTTTTCACCTTTTTTGGCTTCAAAAAACCCGTGTTCTATAAGCTTTTCATTGATAGCTATCGACTCGTAGCTATTTACTTTACATCCTAAAAAATCGCAGATAAATTTCATTATTTTACAAATCTATAAAGTAGTTTTTGATATAAACAATAGCTAATCGCGCCGTTTTTATATAAACAATTTATAAAATCCATACGGTCAGCTTTATAATACATCTCTAAAATATTGCGCGATTTATCTTCTAGATAATCGCTATCAAAAAATTTAAGTTTTCTATCGTATAAATAAATTAAAGTATCGATATACCCATCGTTATTTATAACGACGATGACGTGAGTATGTAAATTTATATAGCCTTTACTTGTCGCATCTTCTCCTAGATAGACAAGATTATGAAAACGCTCAACTTTACGCCCGTTTTTGGCTAATTTATGATACGAGTCGTTAAAACGTTGGTTGTTATTACGATATTTATATAAAATTTTTAAAATCGATGTTTCCATATCAGCCTTCTAGTTCATAAGATAATACACTTAATAAATATAAAACGCTAGTTTCACTTCTTAAGATACGCTTACCTAAACTTATTTCTTTAAAGCCTATAGATAAAGAGTAGTCAACTTCTTCTTTTGAAAACCCACCTTCAGGTCCAACAAGAATTGAAATCGATGAATAGTCGTTGTTTCTTATAATATTTTTAAGATCTTCAACGGTATCTTTACAGTTTTCATAGGCTATCAAATTAATATCACAAAGATAATTTTTAATATCGTTATACTTGATGACATCTAAAATTTTTGGACAATGATTGCGTTTACATTGTTCGGTCGCTTCTTTAATAATTCGATTATATCGAATTAATTTCTTTTCTTTATTCGAGTCGTCGATTTTAGCTATAGTCCTCGATGAATTAATTAAAACGATGTCATAAACTCCTAGTTCAGTCGCTTTTTGTAAGACTAAATCGAGTTTTTCACCTTTTGGAAGGCAGTATAATAAACGAATTTTCTTAGATAGTTCGTTATTAACTTTGACTTCTTCTAAAATTTTAAATTCAAAAGGTTTAATCGAAGTAATTTCCGCTAAATATATTTCGCCATCATTATTGATTTCAAATTTATCGCCAACTTTCATTCTCATTACTTTTATAACATGAAAAATATCATCCTCAGCAAGGATGATATTCGATTTATCGCATGATACAAAGTAACGTTGCATTATTTAAGTAAGACGCCGTTAGCATCTTTTTTTGTTCTAACTCTTAAAGAGAATAGACCTAAAATCAAATATATAAAGAATATGATTAAGAACGAAACGACTAATGATAAGGTAATTGGAGCTATACTAAATACATTTAAAAAATAAAATATACAGAATAGTCCACCATAAACTACTAAATTTATAAATAGTCTAATTAAGCCATATTTCACAAAGCCTAAATAGAATGCATCAGCTGATATAAAGCCTAAAAACATCATTAAAAGCGAGTTAACTTTGCGTGAACGTTGAATAAAATTGACTTCATTACTTCCATATGTATCGAGAACTTGAGTCAAGTCATTCGTTTTTTCTAATGAGTAATCGATAGGATCTTTTGTCCCGCAATATGGGCAAATATCTTTATCGAATTTCGTTATTTTTTTACGACAATTTTTACAAGTGGGCATATATCAATCTCTTATAAAAGTATAATTTAGTAACCCTACTTTTTAAAGCCTTTTTTAAATTTCTCAAACCAGCTTTCGCTCGATTTTGAGGCTTCTTTAAACTTCTTTAAAAGATCAGTTTGTTCTTTTGATAACTTAGTTGGCGTTTTAAGTGACATATGGATGTATTGGTCGCCATATTTACCACTTCTAAGGTCTTTGACACCTTTTCCTTTAAGTCTAAGAACAGCATCAGGTTGCGTTCCAGCAGGAACTTCAACTTCAGATTCACCAGTGACAGTAGGAACCGTGATTTTTGTACCTAAACATGCATCGACAAAGTCGATTGGAACAGTTAAATGGATATCATTGCCATCACGTTGAAAATCGCTATGTGGTTTAACTAAAACTTCTATATATAAATCGCCGTTTGGTCCGCCGTTATATCCGCGTTCGCCTTTACCTGTGAGACGAATTTGTTGACCATTATTTATACCTTCAGGAATATTGACTTCGATGTCTTTTTTAACACGGTTATAACCTTTTCCACCGCAATCTGGACAACTCGTTTTAATAATTTTTCCGCGTCCACCGCAGCGACTACAAACTGATTCAGATTGCATAATACCAAAAATTGTACGTTGTTGAGTAACCACTCTTCCTCGACCATTACAATCTGGACAAGTAGTTAATTCAGTACCATTTTTAGCGCCTGTTCCATGACAATGTTCGCAGGTTTCATCGTAATTTAATGGTAAAGTTACTTTTGTTCCTTTGACCGCATCCATGAAGTTGATACGGATTCTCATAACCGTATCATTACCTTTCATAGGTCCATTGCGAGTGGCTTGACGAGATCTACCTCCACCAAAGCCAAATCCACCAAACATTTGCGAAAGAATATCGTTTAAATCACTAAAGTTACCGCCATTAAAGTTAAATCCTTCAAAGCCGCTACCACTAAATGGATTAGCTCCGCCGGCATTTTGATCAAAGGCAGCATGACCAAATTGATCGTATGTTTTACGTTTTTGTTCGTCTCCTAAAACACTAAAAGCTTCGGATGCTTCTTTAAATTTTTCAGCATCTCCAGTCTCTTGGTTGTCTGGGTGATATTTTTTAGCAAGCTTTCTATAAGCGCTTTTTATTTCATCTTGAGTTGCGGTTTTACTAACGCCAAGCACCTCATAATAATCTCTTTTTTCGGCCATTAAGCTTACCTCCTATTTAACGTTTTGAAGGGAAGACATAAATCTTCCCTTGCCATAATTTTCTTTAAAAATATGCTGTTTTTCGAGAAAAACCCTGCAGATCTCAACTATTTTTGTAAAAACTTAACAAATAGTGAGTTATAAATAATTACTTTTTATCAGTGAAATCTGCATCGATGACATCGTCATCTTTTTTGCCTGAATCTGTTGCAGTTTTGCCTGTATCGGTTTGAGTTGCACCAGCATCACCATTAGCAGCATTTGCGTATTGTTGATTTTGCATCATAGCAGCTGCTTGTTCGAGTTCGCTTAGACGACTTCTTAATGTATTGATATCATTATTTGTTAAAGCGGTCTTAAGTTCATCTCTAAGTTTGGTTGTTTCTTCTTTTTGTTTTTCATCCATCTTATCGCCATTTTCTCTTAAGCCTTGATCGATGGAGTTAATATAGGATTCAGCTTTATTACGTAATTCAGCTTCTTCTTTACGTTTTTCATCAGCTTCTTTATTAGCTTCAGCTTCTCTAACCATACGGTCGATTTCATCTTTACTTAATCCAGTTGTGCCAGAGATAGTAATTTCTTGTTCTTTTTGAGTATCTAAGTCTTTGGCACTAACTTTAACGATACCGTTAACATCGATATTGAAGGTAACTTCGATACGTGGTTCGCCTCTTCTAGCTGGTTTAATACCGGTTAATTGGAAGTGGCCAAGAAGTTTATTATCTTTAGCCATTGGTCTTTCACCTTGATAGACGAAGATATCGACAGCTGGTTGATTATCAGCAGCGGTTGAGAAGATTTGTGATTTAGTTGTAGGAATTGTCGTATTACGTGGGATTAATGGAGTCATAACTTCACCCATCGTTTCAATACCTAAGGTTAATGGGGTTACGTCAAGTAAGACGACATCTTTAACATCGCCACTTAAGATACCACCTTGGAAAGCAGCACCGATTGAGACTGCTTCATCTGGGTTAACACTTAAGTTAGGAGTTTTACCAGTAATTCTAGAAACTAATTGTTGGACAGCTGGCATACGAATAGAACCACCAACAAGTAAGACTTCGTTAATTTGATTGTATGATAACTTAGCATCTTGAATAGCTTTTTCTAAAGGTACACGACATCTATCAAGTAAGTGATGAGTCATATCTTCAAATTGAGCTCTGGTTAAGGTTTTTTCAAATGAGATAGGGCCAGTACTACTCATACCAATGAATGGTAATGAGATAGTTGTTTCTAAGCTACTTGATAATTCGATCTTAGCTTTTTCAGCGGCATCTTTATATCTTTGAAGAGCCATTTTATCGGAAATATCTTGTCCAAATTCAATTTTAATTTGTGCTCTAATCCATTCAGCAATAACATTATCCCAGTCATCACCACCAAGTTTATTATCGCCACTTGTAGAAATAACTTCGAATGTTCCATCACCGATATCGAGAATAGAAACGTCTAGGGTACCACCTCCTAAATCGAAGACACATATTTTTTCACTTTTATCTTTTCCTAAACCGTAAGCTAAACTTGCAGCTGTAGGTTCATTAATAATACGGACGACATCGAGTCCAGCAATTGTACCAGCGTCTTTTGTAGCTTGTCTTTGAGCATCATTGAAGTAAGCTGGAACAGTAATAACTGCTTTTTGAACTGGATGACCGATATTGGCTTCAGCATAGCTCTTCATATAAGCTAAGACCTTAGCAGAAATTTCTTGTGGGGTAAAATCTTTATTAATACTATTGATATGGACTTTATGATCCGTACCCATATATCTTTTAATACTACTGACTGTATCTGGGTTAGTAATAGCTTGACGTTTTGCAGCATTACCAACGATAATTTCGCCGTTAGGTTTAAATCCAACGACTGATGGAGTGGTCATTGTTCCTTCTGGATTAGGAATAACTTTGACTGTACCATCACTTTGCAAATAACTAACAACACTATTGGTTGTACCTAAATCAATACCTATAATTGTTTCTTTTGCCATATATTTTTATCCTCCCTATTTAAGCAACTTTTTCTTCTTCTATAGTTTCAACTTTTTCTTCTTCCTTAGCTTCTTCACTAGGATGTTTACTAACGATAACCATCGCTGGTCGAATTAAGTGATCGTGAAGTTTATAGCCTATTAAATTTACATTTTTGACAAGATTTTCTTCGCCATCTGTTTCGATCGTATCGACAGCTTGCATCGTGTTTTCATCAAATTTAGTGTCCATCTGCGGGGTTATTACTTGAATTCCTTCTTCTTCTAAGATCGAGATAAGCGAGTTATAGACGTATTTGAATCCTTGTAAATACTTTTTCATTTCTTCGCTTGTCGCTTCGAATCTAAATGCAAGATCGAATGAGTCGAGAACTCCAAGCAATTTATCTACAAACCCTTCGATACGATATTTGATAACCTCGCGGTGATCTTTTTCGATATCTTTTCTTAGATTCGACATATCAGCATAGACACGATAATATTCGTTTTTCCAATGCTCTTTATCGGCTAAGGCTTTAGTTATTTCTTCGTCTTTCTTGGCAAGTTTTCTTTTAACCGACTCTTTAACGGTTTCTTTTTCTTCTTTTTCTATTTTTTCCTCTGCCACTTAGTGCACCTCCTTATTTAATATGCGCAAGGATTTCATTTACGATATAGTCGAGATATGTAATGACCTTGCTATAGTCCATACGTTTTGGACCGATAACAGCAATTTTTCCAAAGCTCTTATTGCTTTCAGGAAGAGAAATTTCTTTACTTACAATTGAAACTTCGCCGCCGGTATCATCTTTATCTTCATTAATAGTTAGTAATTCGTTTGATTTATTGATAATTTCTTCTAGTTTGACTGGATCATCGAATAATCCATAGATTTTTTTAATTTCTTCAGCATCGCTAGCAAATTCAGGTTGACTGAGTAAGTTATCTTTGCCGATTACTTCGCTACGACTAGCTGCAAATTCGAAGAAGACTTTCATTAAAGCGTTATAGAGATTACTATAATCTTCTAAATAACTCTCTAAGATTGGCTTCATCGTTTCAAGTTTAGCTGTTAAATCACTAATTTTTGTTCCTTTTAGTCTTTCATCCAAGATTTCGATACATTTTGTTAAGTCGCTCATCTTATTTTTCTCGGTTATAACGAACGTTTTATTTTCGACATAACCGCTATCAGTAATAAAGATGACCGTACAAGTTTTAGTATCTAATGGAACGAGTTGAATATTAATTAATCTTTCGTTGTTAGCCGATGGACCTAAGACAACTGAGGCAAGATTTGTCATATGAGACAAAATCGCGCAACTTTCTTTTAAGACATCGTTAACTGATTTAGAGGAATCGAAGATTTGACGAAGTTGATTTTTAAAATTATTATCGACCGTGTTGTTTGTAAAGTTTTGGGCGTAAAATTTATAGCCTTCTGTACTTGGAACACGTCCGCTACTCGTATGAGTTTTTTCAAGCAATCCTTCACTTTCTAGCTCAGCCATATCATTTCGGATCGTTGCGCTACTATAATCGAGCTTATATTTATCTTTTAAATACTTACTTCCGACCGGATTAGCTTGGCGTATAAAATCTTCTACGATTAACTTTAAGATTTGATATTTTCTTAAATTTATATCCACAAAGTTTCCTCCATTTAGCACTCTTTTTCCGAAGTGCTAACAATAATATACTCGGAACATTTAGCACTGTCAACAAAAAGGTGCTAAAAAATAAAAATAATTTGGAACAAGGTCGTTTTCGTTTGAAAAATACTTATTTTAGTAGTTTTTTAGTATATTTTTTAAGTTTCAAAATAACTTAAATTAACTTCAAAACAATAGTATCAAGGATGGACATGCCTTTTTTAGTTAGCACTATATTGTCGCTATTAATTTCTAGAAATCCTTCATCTACTAATGACTTCAAGGTTTCAGATTGAGATTCTAATAAATCGCTTCCAAATCTATTTTTGTATTCACTTAGCGATACGCCTTCGTTGGTTCTAAGATTTAACATTAAAAACTCTAAAAGTTCTTTGTCCTTATCGATTTCTTCCTTAAAATCGACTCTTTCGCCTCTAATATATTTTGATATATTAGAAGTAATTTTATAGCGGTTTTTCGACAAAAACCCTGCAGAACCCAAACCAATTCCTAAAAACTCGTTGTCTTTCCAATAATTAAAATTGTGCTTACTTTGATAACCCGGCTTACAAAAATTACTGATTTCATAATGTATGAAACCACTTCTTTCAAGTTCATCGACAATGAAATTATAGATTTCTCGATCTTTATCTTCTTCTAATGGCTTAACACCTTGATTATAAAAAGTAGTTCCTTTTGAAACGGTCAAACTATAAATTGAAACGTGTGGAACATCCATTTCGACGATAAATTTTATATCGTTTTTAATGTCCTCAATCGTTTCGCCAGGGAGACCATATATAAAATCAAGGTTAATATTTTGAATATATTTCTTAATAAAATTTATAAGATTTTTAAAATCTATCTTCTTTCTAGATAGTCCTTTTAACGTATTTTCTTTTATGGATTGAATGCCAATTGAAAGGCGATTTACACCATATCTATTAATTAGTTTTAGAAATTCTTCATCAATATCCTCAGGATTGGCTTCAATTGTAAATTCATAGTTTTCTTTTACCCTTAAATCTACTAAAGATATTAATAAATTTATTAGATTCTCATGCTCTAGACACGAAGGAGTTCCGCCACCAATATATATAGTTTTAAAAGGCTCAAACTCCATTTTTACCTTCGCTATATCCGAAAAAAGTTCCTGCATATAAGGAACTTCAAAACACTTTTGTTTAATTAATTTAGTAAAGTCGCAATATGGACAAATATTTCGACAAAAAGGAATATGAATATATAAACTATTAATTTTTTTCAAATTATTTGGTTTTATCTTCATTGCTTAAGTCATCGAATTGTTTAAGAGTTTCTTCATCATCAATGACTTCTAAGACGCTATCTAAATTTTCTTCAGCAAGTTCAGCTTGTGTCTTTTCTATAGGTTTCTCTTCTCCGTCTTTGTTTTTATTTATAACGAATTTTCTAATTAAAAATACGGCTAAAGCGATAATAGCAAAGAAAGCGATAATAAATAATAAGATTACAAATGTGCTTTCATACCAGGCAGCTAAGATTGTTAATAAATTCGCGTTCATAAATTACTTCCTTTCAATTGGTGTATAAATAAATTTATTTTTAAGTGGTTCTTTTCGATAAAATCCAAGATTTACGAGCTTATCCATACTCGATCTAGCGGTCTCATATGAACAAGAATTAAATTTTTGAAATTGTCGAATCGTATACTTCGAACCAAGTGTACAATGTCGCGCATAAAACGCGGCTTGCATCGGTCTTAATTCAGGGATTAGCTCTTGTAAACTAATTTCTAGTTGTCGGGCCTCTTCTTCTGACAAACTATTACGAGTTATAGATATCGCTAATGGACCAGAACTTACTACCGAACGAGATAAGTTTTCTATAGGAGTCGAATCGTTAGCTTCATCTAAAGAGTAGGTTTCTCTTTGAATCGTCTTAGTTTTGAAAGAAATTATATCATTTAATATATTATCCATACATATATCAATTTTCGTAAGCATATAATTTAAAAAATATGTAAGATCGAGATTGATTTGGCATTCTTCTATTGTTTTTTCGATCTCTTCGATATTGGATAATACACTTTCGACATTAATTAATGATGAAACAGGACCAAAATCATAATGAGCAAGGATTTCTTTAAATAATAAAATTCCTAATTCTTCATTATAATTTTCAAATGGTTTTGTATATAAAACGTAATACAGAGCACAACTTGCTTTAACAAAAGCCGAAATGTAGTTATTTTTGATAAATGCGTATAAAGAATTGGTTACCTCTTCTTTAGAATTACTTAATTCGGTTTCTATAGATAAATCAGCTGACATTTTTTTGATAAAATCATCATTAATTTCGTTAAAAACGATATCTTTTATATCGTTTAGTGCATTTACATAGTGAACTAAAATGCCTTGTTTTTCATTTACGTTTATTAAATTTAAGGCAACAGTGCTTAATATATTTCTTTGTTCTTCTTTGATGAGTTCTTGTTTAGCCGATTCATTCAAATTCTCAAAATTACTCATCGCTTTAAATAGTCTTCTTTCAATAGCGTTAACTTTTTGAGAAATAACAGGGGTTAAAACTACGCTATAGTTTTTCCCATCAGCATTATTAAGATTTAAGGACATAGAAAAAAAGTTACGATATTCCAAAATCTTACCCCAAACGCTATCAATATTTCTCATTTGTAGAGCATCAATAACATCTTGTTGAGTTGCGTAAATATCGTTACTAAATTTAGCAGGCAAATCTGATCTTTCTTCCATCCATTAAACCTTCGTAAAATATTTTATATTTCAGGCTTTCATTTATCAATTAATAACAACTAAAAATGTACTAAAAAATTACTAATTAATTGTCATCGTCGTCAATTGATAAAAGTGACATAAACGCTTCTTGAGGTACTTCGACACTACCTATAGCCTTCATACGTTTCTTACCTTCTTTTTGTTTTTCTAAAAGTTTACGTTTGCGAGTGATATCGCCACCATAACATTTTGCTAAAACGTCTTTTCTAACCGCTTTTACAGTTGCACGCGATATAACTTTTCCATTAATTGCAGCTTGAATAGGAATTTCAAATTGTTGACGCGGAATAATATTTTTAAGTTTACTAACTAACTTTAGTCCTCGATTATAAGCAAATGGTTTATAAACAATAGTACTCAAAGCATCGATGACTTCGCCATTTAACAAGATATCCATCTTGGTAAGATTACTTTCTTTGTATTCAGAAATTTCGTAGTCGAGCGAGGCGTAACCTTTACTATAACTTTTGAGTTTATCGAAGAAATTTAAGATGATTTCACTAAGTGGAATTTCGTAAGTCAAAACCATTCTAGTATCATCAAAGTATTCCATATCAATATATATACCACGTTTTTCTTGGCATAATTCCATAATTGGACCGATATATTCTTGAGGCGACATAATTTGTGCTTTAACATATGGCTCTTTTATGCATTTAATCGTCGTTAAATCAGGCATTTTACTAGGATTATCGAGATTAATTTCTTCGCCATTAGTTAAAACTATTTTATAAATAACGCTAGGAACAGTAAGAATTAAATCGAGTTGATACTCTCTTTCTAATCTCTCTTGAACTACTTCCATATGGAGCAATCCTAAAAAACCACAACGGAAACCAAAACCAAGAGCTTGCGAAGTTTCAGGTTCGAATTTCAAACTACTATCATTAAGGCAAAGTTTTTCTAAAGCGTCTTTTAAATCTTGATATTTTCTTGAATCGGTTGGGTATATACCACAATAAACCATTGAATTAATATTTCTATAACCAGGAAGCGCTTCAGTGGCAGGTTTATCAACTGTGGTAATCGTTTCGCCAACTCGAACTTCTTTGATATCTTTAATTTGAGCACATAAATAACCAACTTCGCCACAATATAAAGTATCAGTTTTAATTTCGTGAGGTGTACGAATTCCTAGTTCAGTAACTTCATATTCGATTCCACTTCTCATCAAACGTATTTTATCGTCAACTTTAACTTGTCCATCTTTAATGCGAATTAAGACAACGACTCCACGATATGCATCGTAAAAACTATCAAAAATTAAAGCTTTTAAAGGATTGTCGTTACTTCCGGATGGAGGTTTTATCTCGGTAACTACTTTTTCTAAAACTTCAGTGATATTTTCACCAGTTTTTGCACTCACTAAGACAGCATTATCGCCATCAAGTCCAAGTCTAGAAGTTATCTCTTTTCTACATGTATCGACCATCGCACTTGGAAGATCGATTTTATTTATAACGGGAACTATATCTAAATCATTATCGACAGCTAAATACATATTGGCTAAAGTTTGAGCTTCAACTCCTTGTGTTGCGTCAACTATAAGTAAAGCTCCTTCGCAAGCCGCTAAAGATCTACTCACCTCGTAAGAAAAATCGACATGTCCTGGAGTATCTATTAAATTGAAGATATACTTTTCACCATTCTTAGCTTGATATTCAATAGTTACAGCGTTGAGTTTGATCGTAATTCCGCGTTCTCTTTCTAAATCTAAAGAATCTAAAAATTGACTTCTCATTTCTCGAGGAGTAATCGTATTTGTAAGCTCTAAAATACGGTCAGCCAATGTCGACTTACCGTGATCTATATGAGCGATGATGCTAAAATTACGAATCTTATCTTGTTTATATCCCATAACTTTGAAAATTATAAACTTTTATAAAAGTCCTTTAAACTTTTTTTAATATCATCGACATTCTTTAAATATGTATAGTTAGGCCACCATCTTTCAAATATTTTTCGATGCATTGAGCCACCATAACGTTGATCGATGAGTAATGCGCTTCCTCTATCGTTTTCGGTTCTAATTAATCTACCAACAGCTTGCATAACGTGATTTAAACCGACGTAACCATATGCATAGTTATAGCCATCAAAACCTTCTTTTATATAGTATTCCTTGAGCAAATTATTTCTAAAATCAAAACTTGGTAAACCGATCCCTATAATAACGACACCAATTAAACGATCGCCGATTAAATCGATACTTTCACTAAATACTCCACCCATAACAGTGAACGCAACAACACTCTTAGTTGGTCTAAATTTAAAGTTTTCCAAGAAACTATTTCGATCTGAGACAGTCATATGAGGACTTTGAAAAACATATTTTATATCTTTGTTCTTTTTAAACTTTTCCATAAGCATTGATAAGTATTCAAAGGATGGTGCAAAAACTAAATAATTACCAACTTTACCATCTATAAAAGTCTCGATATTTTTACAAACTTCAGGAAAACTTTCTTTTCTATTTGAATATAAAAGAGATAACGATTTATTAACTAATAAGTTCAAATGGCTCTTTTCGTAAGGTGACTCTAAAGCTAAATCATTCGTTTCTAAATCTTGCGTTAATAAATCTTTATAGTAAGGTAATGGCGATAGTGTCGCACTAAATAACACGCTTCCGCTAGTATTTTCGATTTTCTCTTTTACATAATCTGAGGCGTTGAGACAAAAGATATTTAATTCGTATTCTTCTTTCTTTTTAGGGACATATTTTCTCACATATAAAGCAAAATTATCGTTCCTCATTTCATGTAAAGTTAGAAATCTATTCACCTCTATAAAAAAGTTATTTACGACACTATCTTTAAAGTCAGGATGGTCACTTGTATAAGTGCGATATTGGTCCAATAATTTAGCAAGATTTTTTATGAAATTTTCATCAAAAGCCTCGATTAAAATCTCGCTTTTTTCAACAAAATCCCTGCAGAAGTCCAGTTTTTTTAATAAATTAAAGTCAGAAACAACCTTAGACAAAGCATTTTTTAGTTTTGTGTTTTTTATTTCTTTTAACGCCTTTTTAACATTAGAAAAATCTTCGGTGTTAATGCTTGAACTATACATATCTCTACTTCTAGAAATAAGGTTATGTGCTTCATCAATTAAAAGGAAATGATTAACCGAATAATCAGGCGTTTCAAAATATCTTTTTAGAGCGCTGATTGGATGAAATACATAATTGTAGTCGCAAATTATGTAGTTGCAGAACGTACTTAAGTCTAATGAAAATTCAAAAGGACAAATCGTATGTTTTAAACCAAGTTTCTTTAAATAATCTTCAGTATAAATATTCGATCCTATAAGTGCTTCTTTTAAAATATGCTTAAGTTTATCGTAATAATTTCTCGTAAAAGGGCAATGATCTGGATTACAAACCTTTTCTTCACATAAGCACATCTTCTCTTTTGCATGAAGTGTAATAACTTTAACCTTTAAACCATTCAATGCAAGCTTCGAAAATGTACTAATTGCTATATTAAATCCGCTATTTTTAGGAGTTAAATAGAAGATTTTATCGACTTTTTTCTTTAAATAGCTTTTAAGAGTTCCATAAATAGCACCCATCGTTTTTCCGATTCCTGTAGGTGCCTCAATATAAGAAACTTCATCATTAAGATAGGTCTTTTCAACAAGATTTATCATATCTTCTTGACCGTTTCTATAATACGGGAACGGAAATTCCAGTTGCTTTATAGATTCTTCGCAGGCTTTATTTATATATTCCAATATCTTATAAAAATCGATGTATTGGATGAGATAACCTTTAATCTTTTCTTCTAAAGTTTCAAAGTCATACTCATAATTTTTTATCGTCTCTTGGCGATCCGATTGAGAAATATATGTAAGATAAATTTTGATGTTTCTAACATCATGTTCTTTAGCATACATATAGGCATAACACTCGGCTTGTCCAAGATGCCAAACCTCGTTTTTTTCAAAAAAAGCCTGCAGATCTCCATTAAAACTTTTGATTTCATCAATTATTACTTCGTCTTTATTGACTATAAGACCGTCGCATCTTCCGCTTAATTTAAAAGTATAATCATTGATTTTGATAACAGAAGAAAGGTTAACTTCACTTATATAATTGCCACCTTGTTTCTCTTGATAATACTTATGAATCTCGGTGCCTTTTTGCATCGTTCGAGTATTAAAATAACGGTCATCAATATCGCCCTGACGCAATAAAAAATCAACGAGTTGGTGAACACTAAGTTCAATGTATTTATTCATTTGTGATTAATGTATTAACTTCGAAATCTCTAGCGTTTCCGTTATAGAAATCTTTATATTCAAGCATCTTCTTGCCAGGCTTTTGTATCTTAACTATTTTAATAGCATTAGTTTTACATCTAATAATAAATCCTTGTTTATCAAATTGAATAATTGTTCCTGGTTCAGCTTTGCTATTTGTTACAACAATTTCTACTTCGCCAACCTTATACTTGATCGAATTATAAACGAAATACGTTCCTGGTTCATTGTTAAGAGCACGGACTATATTTTTAATACGATTTGTAGCATCGTTGAAATTAATAACTTCGAGTTCTTTAGTAATTTTTGATGTAAATGTTACTTCTTTTTCAATTTGTTCGATGCCTTTATTTTTGCCATTAATTACGTCTTCGATACCTTCATCAAACGCTCTATAACATGCATCAACCATCTTTTCGCTTAATGTTGTATAGTTGTCTTTAGGATCGATAGGTACCCAAACTTTATGAAACATTTTGCCGGCATCCATTTCCTTAATCATTTCCATTAAAGTAACGCCAGTGACTACTTCATCATTTAGCAAAGCGTATTGTATTGGAGCGGCTCCTCGATATTTTGGTAATAGACTTCCGTGAAGGTTATAACTACCAAGTTTAGGTATATTTAAAAGTTCGACAGGTAAAATTTGTCCGTAAGCTAAAGTTAGAATTAAGTCAGGATTTAGTTCTTTTATAAATTCAAAATCCAAACGAATTTTTTCCTTTTGGAATAATGGGATTCCATATTTTTTAGCGACAACTTTTGTTGGAACCTCTAAAAGACGACCTTTACGATCTTTTTCTTTATCACATTGAGCCACTACTCCGATGATGTTATAGCCAGCAGTGATTAATTTTTCTAAAACTTTAGCACTTAACTCAGGTGTTCCTAAATATAATATTCTTACGTTCTTTTTATCCATCATAATCAAAATTTTTTCGCAATAATTATATATAATTATTGCATTATCTTTAATCATTTTGCTATAATTTTTCAACGTAATAAGAGGTAATTTAAATGGCAAATATTAAATCACAAAAGAAACGTATTAAGACTAACGAAAAAGCCAGACAAAGAAACGTAGCTTATAAATCAAAAATGAGAACAGCTATGAAGAAGGTAAGATTAGCTTGCCAAGCTAATGACAAAGCTAAAGCAATTGAATTAAACAAAGTCGCTTTCTCAATTATTGATAGAGCCGTTACCAAAGGAATCGTTCCTAAGAAAACTGCTGCTCGTCAAAAGTCTAATCTTCAAAACTTAATCAACAAATTAGCTTAATCATTTGAGTATTATTTTAGAATGCTAATACCGCCGCTAGATCGGCGGTTTTTTGTCTTATAGATTTAAGATAAACATCTCTAAAGCGTATACGCTATCTGCTACTTCGTTATGTTTAATTTTATAATCGAGTTGATATAGTTTCTCAAGCAAAACGGCTATCTCGTCATTTTTATATTTAGCAATATTTTTAAAATCGAAATATAAGCGACCAGGTTTAACCTTCAATTCTGAAGCAATTTGTTCACGACTATATCCTGCTTTTTTAAGATAAGAGATTTTATCAAGATATATAAGTTGCTTAGCTAAACTATTAATAACAGCTACCGGTTCAACCTTGTTTTTAGCTAGTTGTAGTTCGCGAAAAACCTTAAGCGACATCTCAATATTTTTTTCTAATAAATAATTAGAAAGAACATAGAATTTTTCTTCACTATATTCGGTGATAATGTTTTTAACATCTTCAATAGTAATGTCGTTATCCTTATAAATGATAAGTTTATCGACTTCACTTAAAAATGTTCTTAAATTATAGTTCGTTCTTCTTACAATCTCGTTTATCGCGTCAGGCGTTATTTTTATTTTCTTATTATCAAAATATTTTTTGACATAAGCTGGCCATTCTTTTTCCGATAATGGTTCAAGTTTTTTGACATTTTTTGAATCGATAGCCTCATATAAAACGCCTTTTGGTTCGGTGTCGCTATAATTAACAAAGATTAAATATACTGAAGGATCATTACTTTTTATAAAATCAATTAAATCTTTGTTTGGCTCAGATTTAAACTTTTTTTCTATATCATCGAAATCAGCAATTAAAACTTTAGTTTCAAAAATAAATCCGGATTGGCATATATCAAAAACAAAATCCTTCAATTCGAATTCCTCTCTTCGATAATCAATTAGATTAATATCTTCATCTTTAAATTGCTTTTCTATGAAGCCATCTAAATAGAGACCGACACGATCGTAATCACTTCCATAAAATAAATAAGTCACGGCAACATTATACAATAATTAAGCCAAAAATTTATAAGTGATTGAACCTTCTAAGTCAGTTCTTCGATAAGTTATTCCAAGTTGATTTAATCGACTGATTACATCTTCACTTGGGTGACCATATCGATTGTTTAAACCACAAGAGATTATAGCTACTTCTGGATTGATATATTGCAAGAATGCCAGTGAGGAACTTGAACTACTTCCATGATGGCCAAGCTTTAAATAATCGACATCCAAGGTATAGTTATTAATAATCTCTTCCTCAACAGTTGTGGTTGCATCACCCATAAATAAGAACGAATTATCAGCTACACTCAAATGTAAAACTAGACTTCGATCATTTTCATCTTGCGACGTGTCATAAATATAAGGATTTAAATTTTCAAAAGTTAAATTCCCACTTACATAAGGGAACACAGAATTATAATCAACTATATTCTTTACCTTAAAATTCTCAGTTAGACTTTCTAGTGCACCGTAGTGGTCATAGTCATAATGGGTGATAAATACTGCCTCTAAAGAATAGATTCGATTACTTTTTAAAAACGGGATAAGCGAGTTAGTCGCAAGGTCATAACTTGTAAGTCCTCCAGTATCTATAAGATACGCTTTGTTTCTATATCTAATTAATGTGCTATCTCCTTGCCCGACATTGATATAAGTTACTTGGAAGGTAAACGTATTCTCTATCGGTAAGATATAAATTCCAAGTAACAATATAGCTGAAAGTGCGACATTTTTGGAGATAAACAAAATTCGAAATTCGTGAAAATAAACGAAGATCTGCAGGGTTAAATAGTAAAAACAAAGGAAAAATGGATTTAACGCTGGAATGTTTATTGTAAAGATTGAGAAGTCAATCGCATCTAAAACTTTATAAAATCCAACAAATATCGCGTTAGTAAACGGAAGTTTAATTCCATAAAATCCTACGAAGCAAAATACGAATATAATTTTGAATAAAAACGTAAATGTATAAGAGAATAACATATTCAAAATATTGAATCCGTTATAAACACTTATAGTATAGGGAAGGAAAGTTGTGGCTATCAAAACCCTTCTTTTAACTGCCTGAATATATCTATTCCCTCGATTGAGCATTGCCTTAGAAAATTGCATCACTATCATTACAAGTAAAGGTAAGAAGAAACTTGCTCGATAGACCAATGATGAACTAACTAATAGCAATATAAAGTAAACTAAACACTTAAAGTTAAACTTATCTTCATAGGCGATTTTCCTATAAAAGATAATGTTTAGCGTAAAGAATAAAAAGACTCTAATGAATGTAAAACGGTAGATATTAAATATAAAAAACGGCGTGCATAGTAATAGAGAAAAGATTCGTGCGTGCTTTGTATCTAGAAAGTAGCCAAATAATTTAGCAATACCATAAAGAATAAAATTTAAAAATAAACCGGTACTAGAAAATAGATGTGCAATCATTAGCTTATCGCTAATCGAAGAAACGCTATCAGTTTCCCCTAAAATCATGGCATTAAATATTGCAAGTGCTTCTTCACTCGTAAATATCTTATTTACACTAGTCAAATTGGCTTCAAAATTTAGAGGGAAGTCCCACAAGACCTCTATATTGCTAGCCGTTATTATCCTGAACACGTTCTGATTATTAAGGTAATTTTGATAATCGAAGCTACTTTCATAGCTCGAAAATGATAATTCGCTCAATGTTCCTTCAATTCTAACGACATCAAATAGTTTTAATTCCGTCGTGTAACAATAAATCTTTTCAGTAAGTGTTCGGATAATAACGTAGCTACTTCCCTTTTTAATAACTATTCCCGTTATCGAAGCATATTGGATTAAGGATAAAATTTTGGGTAAAAATCTTAAAAATACGCCTAAACAAAAGATTGATATGACTATTACACTGCCCTTTGCATTTATATTTTTGGTTTTAACTAATCGAATTATTAGCAATACAAGTAGCGCTAATCCTATTACTATGTAGTCGAGTTTAGTAATAATTAGGCCGGCAATTAACGCTAAAAGTAAAGCAAAATAATCTCTCATCAATCAGTTAAGATAATATAGTTTCTTAATTTCGTATAAGTTGCGTTACCAATTCCGCTTACATTCATGACGTCTTCTAAAGTTTGATATAAGCCGTTTTCGTTACGATAAGAAATAATGCTTGAACTAATCGAATCACCAATGCCATCGATAAAAGTAAGTTCGCTAGCATCGGTATAAGAGTTGATATTTACTTTTGTAATTTCTTCAGTCGAACAAATATCAGTTGGATCATATCTTGGTGGGATATAATAGGTCATATTTTTTTCGACTGTAGCAGTTGGAAAATAAGCTCTTGTATCGGCTCTATCAGTAATACCACCAGCTTTATCGATTAAATCTTGCATCGTCGAGCCTTCTTCAAGCAAATAGTTTCCTGAACTTACAACGTATCCTGATATTCCTATCGAGTTACGCGTAATTTCGTCTTCTGTTGCTACGACTGTGGCTGCCGTAGTAACATTTGTAAAGTCGAATACTTGCATGATTAAAAGTCCGACAATCGTCACGATAACAACGCCTAAAATTATCTTTAAAGTTAAAGTCATCGTTCACACCTCCTTTCACCTACAAGTACGTTTGATAATTGAAAAGTTTGGGGGTACAAAATAAAAAAGTTTCTATTTTCGAGGAATAGAAACTTCAATATTTATTAGATTATAACGATGAAATTTGAATAAAATTAATTTGATTAATTTAAGCGTATTTCTTCAATTTCTACGTCGTAAGGTTTAGCAACTTTAACGGTTGCAACATCGCCTGCCTTCTTATTAATAAGTGCTTCACCAAGTGGGCTTTCGTTAGAAATTTTTAAAATATCACTCGTATTTAAAATATCAGTTTCACTACTTGAAACGATTTTAACAGTATAAACTTCGTTAGTAGCTAAATCTTTTAATTTAACGATACTAGAAATACCGACGACTTTAGCGTTTTTAGCACCTTCGACAACTTTATAGTTAGCTAATTTATATTCAATTTCTTCAAGTTCAGCTTGGATTTTTGCTTGTTTATCTTTAGCGGTTTGATAGTCAGCGTTTTCACTTAAGTCACCCATCGCACGAGCATTTTGGATTTGTTCGACGATTTCAGGCATTTCGACTTCAATGATTTGACGATGTCTTTCTTCGAGTTCTTTTTTTCCTTCTACTGTAATAAATTCACCTTTAATATTAGCCATTTTTATTTCCTCCGGTCGAGTTATTATACACTCTTTAATTTTTAAAAACTATATTTTACGCTTCAAGGTCGCTAGAATTTTCATTTTCGTCGATATTGTTATAGACATCGAGTACTTCTTCGGCCATTTCTAGCTCTTTTTCATCGGTCACTTCTTGAATTGAGCCATCTTCTTGATATTTCATCAAGATGACGTCTTCTGGATTAGCTTCGTCATAAATAAAGACATATTGCTCACCCGTTTCATCGTTTTCGAAAGTGAATAAGATATTGAATAAATATTTATTACCTTCTTCGTCGTATATTTCGATTTGATCTTCGTTAAGTTTATTATTTTCCATCATTAATTCTCCTTATATACCTATTTAATATAATAATCGCGCTAAACATATCTATAAGCTCGTCGATTTTAGCCTTTTTCATACCCATATTTTCCATCATTTCTTTAGCTTCGATAGTCGAATATCTTTCATCTTCATAGATAGCTTCTAAATCAGGTTTTTCTTTTTGGATATCTTCTATAAAACGCTTAACCGATTTACATCTAGTTTCTTCTTTATCGGCTAAAGTTAAGGGGTATCCTATAACTACTTTATTGATCTTTTCTTTTTCGAGTAAAGCAAGTAAATGTTCACGGGCTTTTTTATAGTTACCTCTTTCGAAATTAAAGTTTTCTTTGCCATGGACTATACCAAGTTCATCGCTAAGCGAAATACCTAAAGTAGTCGTTCCTAAATCGAGTCCAAGATATCTTTCCACTATAATAATTCCTTAATGACGTCGACGATTAAATCTTTTTCGTTGACAATTGACCCTTGAGCGATGTCAGCTCTTCCGCCTCCATTTCCACCGTATCTTGTAGTGATAGTTTTTAGTAACTCATTAGCCTTAATACCACGTTCTAATTGGTATTTTCCACAAGCTACCATAAGTGACTTTTTACCCTCTTTTTCACCGACAAATATAATACAGTAATTATCCAAATTGTTCTTAACTTCATCTAAAATGAACATGACATCGTTGCGATCCATATCAGTAAATTTATGAAGTAAGACCTTATGAGCAGCAATTTCGATAAACTCTGTTTTTAAAGTTTTAGCCAGGTTCTGCAGGGTTTTTTGTTTATATTCTTCGATTTTTTTATTTAAGACTTTGTTAATATCGAAAAGTTCCATAACTTTCTTTTGAACGTCTAAGAAGTTTGGAGCGTTAACTAAAGCCTTAACTTTTAATAACGCTTTTTCTCTTTCCTTTAAATATCTATAAGCTTCAATTCCAGTTAAAGCAGTGATTCTTCTAACGCCACTAGAAATCGATTCTTCGCTATGAATTACGAATAATCCGATCTCTGAAGAATTTAAAACGTGAGAGCCTCCACAAAATTCTGTTGACACTTTTCCAAAGGAAACGACACGGACAATTTGGCCATATTTTTCACCAAATTCAGCAATTGCTCCAAGCTTCAAAGCTTCCTTAATTGGGAGCTCTTGAGTAACTCTAGGAATAGCCAATTGAATAAATTCGTTAACTTTTTCTTCAATCGTTTCAATCTCTTCTAAAGTTAATTTTCTATCAAAATTGAAGTCGAATCTAAGATATTTATCGCAAACAAAACTACCTTTTTGACGGACTTCTTCACCTAAAACTTCCATCAAAGCACTTTGTAATAAGTGAGTTGCTGAATGGTTTTTAATTATATCATTATGACGAATTTGATCGACTTTTAAAGTGAATTTATCGCCTATTTTTATCGTTCCTTTTTCAACTTTTACGTGATGTAAATGTTGTTTATTAGGAGCGCTAGAAACATCTAAAACTTGCGCGATAGTTCTCTTATTTTCGATAGTTCCAGCATCAGCAACTTGCCCACCTTTTTCAGCATAGAAATTAGTAGTATCGAAAGCGACTTCTCCTTCATCTTCAATTACATCGACTTTGACACCATTTTTGAAAGTTCCTATAACTTTTGCGCTAATTTCTTTTGCATCGTTTATATAGATAGATTCATCCTTAAAATTAAGTAAATCTTCAGATTGCTTGTTAAATGATTGTTGAACCTTTCTTGAATTACGAGCTTGTTCTTTTTGTTTTTCAAGAAGTTTATTGAATCCTTGCATATCGACTTCAATATTTAAGTCTTCACAGATTTCTCTAGTAAGCTCTATTGGGAATCCATATGAATCATAGAGTAAAAATGCGTCTTTTTCACTTAACTTTTTGGCTCTACTAACAATTTCGTGTAAGACTTTTTCGCCGACAACTAAAGTTTTGATAAATTTTTCTTCTTCGGATTTAATCTTTTTCTCAATCATTCCTTTTTTATCGACTAAATAAGGATAAAATCCCTTCATTACATCGATAACAGTTCCGACAAGTTTATATAAAAATGGTTCATTGAGATTAATTTTTTGGCCATAGCGCATAGCTCTACGTAAAAGTCTACGTAAAACGTATCCTCTTCCCTCATTAGAAAAATCGGCGCCATCTGCTAAAGCAAAAGTACATGTTCTAATATGATCAGCAATAACTCTATAAGGCATTAAATTTTTGCCCTCATAAGGAGCTTTTGATAATTTTTCGGTTTCCTTAATAATAGGCATAAATAAATCGGTTTCGAAATTAGTATCAGCACCTTGAAGGATGCTTGCAATTCTTTCTAAACCTGCGCCAGTATCGATGTTTTTATGTGGTAATTCTTTATAATTTGCCCTATTGACACCTTCTTCAGCGTTATATTGAGAGAAAACTATACCCCAAATTTCGATATAACGATCATTATCGATTTCTTCTTCTAATAATTTTAAGCCAAGTTTTTCAGGGTCATATTTTTCGCCACGATCATAAAAAACTTCGGTATTTGGACCACATGGACCCGAACCTATTTCCCAGAAATTTCCTTCTAATGGGATAAGATGATCTTTAGGAAGACCAACTTTTTGCCATAATTCATAGGTTTCTTTATCATCTGGATGATAGGTTGCATATAATTTTGTAACGTCTAAACCAAAATATTTTTCACTCGTTAAAATTTCATAAGCCCGTGGGATAACTTCTTTTCTAAAATAATCACCAATCGAAAAATTGCCGAGCATTTCAAAAAAAGTATGATGACGAGCCGTTTTTCCGACGTTACTTATATCATTAGTACGAATACATTTTTGAACATTAACTATACGTTTACATTCAGGAACTTCACTTCCATCAAAATATTTCTTTAAAGAGCTAACTCCAGCGTTGATCCAAAGTAAAGTTGGATCATCGTGAGGGATTAAACTCGCTCCTTCTTCGATATGGTGTCCGCGTTCATGAAAAAAGTTTAACCATGTTTTGCGTATTTCTTGACTAGAAAGTTTTTTCATATGATAGCCTCCTTAAAAATTATCTAGGAACGACTTTTCGCCGCGGTACCATCCTACTTTCTAGTAATTTACTAGACTCTTAATTTAGGTAAATAGTTTCTAAGGAAAGTGGCTCATATCTATCGTTCTTGTATATTTTCACCAGCCATATACTCTCTAAATAGACTCAATAGATATTTCTTTTTCGCGATTATTATAGTGATTTTATCACTATAAGTAAACTAATAATTTTTGAGTTCATTTTTATAATAAACTTTGTCAATAATCCCTCCGCCTAGACATATATCTCCATCATAAAATACCGCCGCTTGACCTGGTGTAATAGCTTTATAAGGCGCATCAAAAACAACTTTTAGAGTCTCATCATCAATATTATAAATAGTCACTTTTAAATCCTTTTGGCGATATCTAAATTTAGCAAAAAGTGTAGTTCCATCCTGAATTTTTTCGTTAAATAGATTGAGACGATTAACTATACAATAATCGCTTAAAAGGTGTTCATCTTCATCGCCACTAGCGACGTATAAAATATTATTTTTAACGTCTTTACTACATACAAACCAGCCTTTAGCATCCATTCCCTTAATGCCACCGATTCCAAGTCCTCGTCTTTGACCGATTGTGTAATATAAAACCCCGTCATGTTGTCCAATAACTTTACCTGAATTTATATCGACTATATCGCCTTTTTTAGCAGGGAGATAATTTTCTAAAAATTCTTTAAAGTTACGTTCGCCAATAAAACAAACTCCGGTCGAATCTTTTTTATCTTGAACGCTAGTTAGACCAAGTTCATGAGCGATTTGTCTAACTTCCTCTTTCGTTATATCGCCTAATGGGAATAGACAAGATTTAAGTTCTTCAGTCGTGATTTGACTTAAAAAATAGGTTTGATCTTTATTTAAATCTTTTGGCTTATATAGATAAGTTTTCCCGTCTTTATCGACTCTTTTTGCGTAGTGTCCCATAGCAATCATGTCGCAGCCATTTTCAATTGCAAACTTTCTAAACGCGTCAAATTTTATATATCTATTACAAAATATATCAGGATTTGGCGTACGACCAAGCTTATATTCATCTAAAAAATAGGTGAAAACATAATCCCAATATTCTTTGATGAAATCTATGCGGAGTAATGGTAAATCGAGTTTTTTAGCGACTTCGATAGCATCTAAATAATCGGCTTCTTGCGTGCACATATCGTTATTTAAAGTGGGATTTCCTTGAATATCGTTATTTGCCAAACTATCCCAGTTACGCATAAAACAACAGATAACTTCGTATCCTTGCTTTTTTAATAAATATGCCGCTACTGCGCTATCTACTCCGCCGCTTAAACCTAATAATATTTTCATTTTGTTAACTCTTTTGAATCAAGCATGATCGTAAATGGACCATCATTTACGAGTCCAATTTTCATATCCGCTCCGAAAACTCCTTTTTTCACCACTAAATTTTTAGCTTTTAATTTTTCTATAAATAATTCGTATAGACGAATAGCTTCTTCGCCTTTCATCGAATCTATAAACGATGGGCGATTACCTTTTTTAAGATCGCCATATAAGGTGAATTGTGAAATACATAAAACTTCGCCATTTACATCGAATATACTTTTATTCGTTTTTCCGTTTTCATCCATAAAAATGCGGCAATTTGCAACTTTTTCTGCCATTTTTTCGACTATAGCGTCGTTATCATCGACTGTAAAACCGACTAACAATAAAAATCCTCTATCGATGGAGGAGATAAGTTTTTCGTCAACCTTACAATAAGCGCTATCTACTACTTGGATCAAAACTTTCATGCTTTAATTTTATTATCTTTTTCTAAGATTTCCATAATTTCAATGTATCTTTCCTCTAAATCGTCTTTTTCGTCAGTCAAAACGTTTAAAATATCGAACGATTCGAAATCTTTTTCGAGTTCAATATCGATTTCTTCAAGACGTTTTTCAATAGTTTCAAGTTCGGTTTTAAGTTTTGTCAATTGATTGTTCGATAGTTTTTCTGTTTTGACTACTTTTGGCTTTTCAATTTCATCGATTGAGATAAGTTTATTACTTTCAATTCGATCTAAAACTTTTCTTAATGTATTGTAATCGCCTTCTAAAGCGAGCACTCGATCTTTTGATAAATATAAAATATGATCAGCAATCGAATTAATAAAATAACGATCGTGAGATATAAAAATTATGCAGCCTTTATATTGCTTCAAAGCGTCTATTAAGGCCTCTTTCATAAGCATATCGAGGTGGTTAGTTGGCTCATCCAAAAATAAGATGTCGCACTCTTGTAAAGATATCTCGCAAAGGACTAAACGCATCTTTTCGCCGTTAGACATACTGCTTATAGATTGATAGACATCGTCCCTTGAAAAAAGAAATTTTCCAAGAGCATTTCTAACTTCGGTATCGACTAAATTAGGGTGTCTTTTCTTAATAAAATCGAATGGGTTTAGGGCCTCATCAAAGCTAAAATCGTTCTGCTGAATATAGCCAAATTTTAGTTTTCGTTTTTGTATAATTTCTCCAAAAATATTGGGGATCTGCAGGGTTATTGTCTTAATTAAGGTGGTTTTCCCTATTCCGTTATCTCCACAAATCGCTAATTTATCCTTGCCATAAACGTCTAAATTGAAGGGCGGACAAAGCGGTGAATCGTAGCCAATTACGAGGTCTTTAATTTCAAGCAATTGCTTCTTTTTAAGGTTCTCGCCTTTGATATCAAACTTAACTTTTTTATCTTTTTTTGGAACGTTAATTTTATTCTCTTCGAGCCTTTGAAGTTTCTTTTCTTTATCTTTTGCACGAGATACAAATCTTGGTTTTGGTTTATAAAATTCGATAAATCTTTTAAGCCTTTCAATTTCTTTATCTTGTTCTTTCGCCTTCTTCAATAGATATTCATACTTCGCCGATTTTTCTAATAAATAATGGTTATAATCCATGTTATAAGTGACAGTTTTCTTGTTCTCAATTTCAATAATTTTAGTAGCTATACTCTCTAAAAAGAACCTATCGTGAGAAATAAAAACGATACTTTTATTGATAGTCATAAGATAATTTTCTAGCCATTCAATTGTCGATATGTCGAGATGGTTTGTAGGCTCGTCAAGAAGCATAATATCGAAATCTGAAAGCAAAATTTTAATAAAAGCCACCTTCATTCTTTCGCCACCGCTCAAAGTAGAGATTACGTTCTCACCAAAACTATCGTCATAACCAAAACGATTTAGCATCTCACTAATTCGATTTTCATAATTTATTTGACCAAGTTCTTCTTGTTCTTTTAATAGCTTTTCAAGCTTGTTTAATAAATCAAAATTCTCAGGATTTTCAGCAATTTCCCTGCTAATCTCAACTATTTTTGTCTGAATTTTAATCTGCTTATCAAAGCAAGTTAATAATTCTTCTTTCACGGTGTTACTAAGATTTGCGATAGCGTTTTGATCGAGATATCCAATCCTTAAATTTCCTAATATCGCTATTTCGCCTGGTTTATCTTCTTTTGGAAATAAAGAAACTTCTTCTTCATGAAGGATCAATTTAAATATAGTCGTTTTCCCAGTGCCATTATTTCCAATCAAAGCGACCTTTTCATTTTTATTAATCGAAAAAGAGATATGATCTAAAATCAAATCGCTTTGATAGAACTTACTGACGTTAGAAAAAGTTATTAACGACATACGCAAGATTATATAATTTTCTAAATAAAAATTATATAATTACATCCATATGAGAGCTCCGTTAGCATTTAGAATTAGACCTACCACGTTAAGTGAAATAATTGGTCAAAAACATCTTGTCGGAAAGTATGGTTTTTTAACAAATTCCGTTAAAGAAAAATTACCAGTTTCTTTTATTTTATATGGAGATCCTGGAACTGGAAAAACCACTATCGCTGAAGCTTACGCTCACGATTTAAATGCTCCATATTTAAAACTTAATGCAGTCAATACTAATAAAAAAGAGTTAGAGGAAGCGATTTCTAAAGCTCAAGCTAACCCTCCTCTACTTCTTATAATCGATGAAGTTCATCGTATAAATAAAGATAAACAAGATATTTTGCTTCCTCATATAGAAGACGGAACAATTTGTTTAATTGGAGCCACTACTGCTAACCCTTACTTTTCAATAAATAAAGCTATAAGAAGCCGTTGTCACCTTCTTGAAGTTAAAAAGTTAAATGAAGCCAATATTATAACGGGCTTAAAAGGTGCTTTAAGTAATCCTAATGGCTTACCAAACACCAAAATTGACGACGAATCTTTAAAATATATCGCTAGTTCGAGTAATGGCGACTTCCGTTTCGCTTTAAATTATCTTGAAATTTTAGATATAACCTATAAAGATCAAAAAATCGATTTAGAAAAAACAAAAGCTATCAATAAAATTCCAAATTTACAAAATGACGCTAATGAAGATGATCACTATAATGCCGTAAGTGCCTTACAAAAATCGATTCGCGGAAGCGATGTCGATGCCGCTTTATATTATTTAGGTCGCCTTATTATAACTAACGATATGGAAAGTATTTGTAGAAGACTATTAGTCACGGCTTATGAAGATGTTGGGCTAGCTAATCCTAACGCAGTAATGAGAACAAAAATTGCTATCGATAGCGCTCGTGAACTTGGTTTTCCTGAAGCAAGAATTCCTTTGGCAGATGCCGTAATTGATCTCGCTTTATCACCAAAATCGAAAGCCGGATGTATATCTATAGATAACGCTTTAAGTTTAATCGAAGATAAACCTTTAGACGTTTTAGATTATTTAAAATTTACACCAGTAAACGTCAAAGATATCGATAAATACCCTTACGATCGACCAGATTTATGGGCCAAAATGCAATATTTACCTGAACAAATTAAAGACGCTCAGATATATGAACCTGACTATAGTTCACAATATGAAAAAGCTCTAAACGAAAACTATAAAAAGTTAAAATCTATAAAACGTAGTTCAAATCTACGTGCTTTAAAATCTAAGAAATCTTAAACGCTTCGAGCGCTTCTTTCTTTATCTCTTCAATATCAGTTTTATTCGTATAAAGCGTGCATAAAAGCTCGCCTTCTTTTACTTTATCGCCATTTTTCTTGTTGAGAATAATTCCTGCGCTCATATCGATGACGTCAGTTATAACTTCGCGTCCGCCACCAAGTTTCATCGAGCATTTTCCAATAGCTAAGGCATCAATTCGCGTGACTTTTCCACTTTTTTCGCTATAAATATCGACAATATTTTTAGCAACTGGGAATTTTGATGGGTCTAAAACATATTCAGTGTCGCCACCTTGAGCTTTGACGAATTCGACAAATTTATCGAAGGCCTTGCCGTTATTTAAGTTTTCAATTAATGCTTTTCTTGCTTCACTTTCACTATCAAAAAGTTTCGATTGGACAAGCATAATTGAGCCACTATTTAAGCATAATTCGGTTAAATCTTTTGGGCCACTTCCGTGTAATGTGTTGATAACTTCTTTAATTTCGAGGTTATTTCCAACCGCATAGCCTAAAGGTTGATCCATATCGGTAACTTCAGCACGGACATCTTTTCCTAAATGTTT
>CAYLSZ010000002.1:0-72408 GCA_964386745.1 uncultured Staphylococcaceae bacterium
TTTTTGAAAAAATTCATAATTTTTAGGTCATTATTCTATTGTTTTATTTATTAAATAATAAATAATTAAATCACAAAGGAATAATTTTTATGCCATACATAACTACAAAACAAATTCTACAATACGCCAAAGAGCATCACATTGCTCACGGTGCTTTTAATGTTAATGCTTTAATTCAAGCAAAAGCCATGATTGAAGCTTGTGAAGAGATTCGTACAGCCTGTATCATCCAAGTTGCCGAACCAGGATTAGCATTTTTAGGCGGAAATAAAGATTTCTTACACGGAACTTTAGAAGAAAAGAAAATTGGTGCAAAAAGAATTGCAAAATATGTTAAGAAGCTTGCTGAGAAAACTTTTATTCCAGTCTCATTGCATCTTGATCACGGGACATCTTTTGAATCAGTAAAAATCGCTATCGATGCAGGTTTTAATAGCGTCATGATTGATGGCTCCGCTTTAGATTATAACGATAACGTCACTTTAACTAAAAAAGTTGTCGAATACGCTCATAAAAGAGGCGTTTCAGTCGAAGGTGAATTAGGAGTTTTAGCAGGTATTGAAGATCATGTATATAGCGATGCTTCTACTTATACTAGACCTTTAACCGCTATCGATTTTATTAAAAAGACAAAAGTTGATTTGTTGGCTATCTCATATGGCACAAAACATGGTGCTGTTAAAGGCGACAACGTTAAATTAAGAAAAGAAATCGTTATCGCTACGATGGAAGATATAAGATTTGAAAATTTAGATACCGTTTTAGTTTCGCACGGATCAAGTTTAGTTCCTCAATACATTGTTAATGAGATTAATTCATTAGGCGGAAATGTCCATGGAAACGGAATTCCTCTATGTGAACTTAAATCTGTCATTCCAAGTGGTATATCAAAAATAAATATCGATACCGATATTCGTTTAGCAACTACTAGAAATATTCGTGAATACTTCAATAATAATCCTGAGAAAAAAGCGAATAGTAAGATTTATCCTTTATTAGAAGCGAAACCAGAAAGTTTCGAATATAGATATTATTTACAAGACTATATTGACGAATTAGTTACTGGCAAAGTCGTATCAAATGAACTTAAAGAAGTTTCGCCTTTAATAGAAAAAGCTGTTAAAGAAATTGTTCTTGCTACAAGCATCTATTTCGGTTCATTAGGCGACGCAACCCATATCTAAGCATATAATAACCTCCTACTAGAAAAAGAAAAGACCCTATGGGTCTTTTACTTTTTGTCTGCTAATAATAGTTTTTCAGTTGGTTCATCAACTAATGGTTTAAGCCATTCAATGAATTCATCAGATATATCGTTACCATTCTTTATATATTTTAATGGCAATTTTCGTTCGTCCATCATGACTTCTTCTATAGGAACTAATACAGTTTCAACTTTATAAGGGTTACTTGATATACGTTTTAAGCTTGCCATTAATCCATTTTTCTTATCTAATGCGGCTTTAGCAGCAACTGAACCCATTAATATTGCTTCTTCTTGGTCTACTTTTGAGATATTTGTAGTTGCACATCTTTGAATTAAGCCAAAATTTTCACTTCGTGCTTTAATTCCTAATTTCGATATTACTAGATTAGCTAGGTGAGTTGATACGTCGCCATAATACGTAGCTCTATCAGATTTAAACATAGGTTCAGCAACTGTATTACCATTTTTGTCTTTTAAACCTTCGCTACAAACAACGACAACTCCTTCGTGTTTATTCCATTGTTCTTTAACATCTTTTAAGAATTGCTCTTCATCAAAAGGAACTTCAGGACAATATATTAAATGTGGGCCGTTATCTTTATCCTTTCTAGCTAGAACCGAAGAAGCCGTTAACCAACCAGCGTTTCTACCCATTATTTGGATAATTGATACGTGAATTGGTAAGCCTTTAACATCAGCGCAACAGTCGCTTACACTTTGAATGACAAAATTGGCGGCGCTCGCATAACCAGGAGCGTGATCGGTTCCACCTAAATCGTTATCAACTGTTTTAGGAATTCCAACACAAACTACTTCAACTCCTCTATTTTTGGCATGTTTATAAATATTGCCAATTGTATCCATCGTACCGTTTCCACCGGTATACAAAACATAGCCAATATTGTATTTAATCAATATATCGACAATCACTTCATACTCTTTCTCGTATAAAGGAAAACGCGAACTTCCAATCGAACTTCCAGGAGTATTTTTTAAAACATCGAGTTCTTTATCATTTAAATTTTGTAGCTCAATAAAATCTTCATTTACTAAACCTTTACTGCCAAATCTAGGAGCATATATTTTTCCTTTAAAATTTTGGTTTTTAAACTCTTTTAACGCTCCATATAAAGAAGCATTTATAACAGCGGTAGGTCCTCCACCATGAGCTATAAGTACATTTTTATCCATAGACTTTTTCTCCAGAAATATAGACTTCTTTGATGTTATAATCCTTATCAAAAATTATAAAGTCAGCAACTTTTTTCGCCTGAATTGAAGCAAAATCCCTGCAGATCCCCAACATTTTTGCAGAATTTAATGAAGTTATCTTTGCTGCTTCAATGTCGTTTAAATTAGAAAATTTCTTTATATTTTTAAAAGCTCTTTCCATATTTAAATTGCTTCCAGCACGGACTCCAGTCTCTTTAATTACACAGTTTTCGCCTTTAACTATAATTGGAGTAACTCCAATTTTATATTCACCATCAGGTAAACCCGCGCACATTAAAGAATCAGTGACTCCAATAACTTTTTCATTACCTTTCATTTTTCTAATAAATTCAACTATTTCAGGTTTAACATGAACTCCATCTAATATAATTTCATTATAAAGTTCATCAAAATACCAAGCAGCTAGTGTAATCGATGGATCATGTTGATGAATGCCTCTCATCGCATTCATACAGTGCGTTATGCATGTCGCCCCTGCTTTAACTGCTCTTTTAGTTTCGTCAAAAGTTGCATCGCTATGTCCTAAAGACACGCGTATTCCTTTCGAAACTAGATATTTTATAACTTCTTCGCTTCCTTCTAATTCAGGTGCGATTGTCATAAGTTTAAATAATCCATGCGAATGTTTTATATATTCATCGCATTTAGCTATAGATGGATTTTGTAAACACTCTTCAAGTTGAGCGCCTTTATACTTCTTCGATAAGAATGGACCTTCGATATGGATGCCTTTAATTATTGGATTTTTCTTACTCGCTTCACATATCAATTCGAGTTGTTTAAATATAACTTCGTCGTGTTCTGTTAATAGTGTTGGATATACGCTCGTCACACCTTTTGATATATAAAATTTCAAAATTTCTTCGATTTCTTCAACACTTTTTACAGTTGTAAAGTCTCTTCCAACTGCTCCATGGGTATGTTGATCAATAAAACCAGGAACCATTATATATCCTGTATAATCTTCGCCTACTTTATTTGAGTTAAGAGCTGAAAATCTATCCCCATCTATTTCGACATTTCCGATTTCTATCTTATCCTCTTCAACGATAGTAATATTATTGAAAATCTTATGCATAAGTTACCTTCTTTGTTTAAAATTATAACATAATAATTAAAGTGCATTTGTTATATAAAGACTCTTAATTATAGTTTAGATTTTAAGCGAAAATAAAAGGTATTACGTATGGAATTTATTGAGAATAACTACTTAAAAGTAACTGTCAACGAACTTGGAGGAACTTTGTTGTCTATTATTGATAAAAAACGAGATGTTGAACTTCTTTATCAAATAAAAGAAGGCTCGTGGCAATTTCAAGATGTCCAAATGTTTCCTTTAATTGGTGCTGGTGAATTTATTTATAACAATCGAACATATAAATTCCCAATGCGACACGGAATTATTAGAGACAAGATTTTTAACGTAAACAAGATCAACAAATCTACAGTCGAATTAGTCTATTCACCAAATCAAGAAACACTTAATTTATATCCATTCGATTTTACTTTTTCGATTACCTATAAACTTGTTAAAAACACTTTAAAAGTTAAGACAAAAATAGATGTCGCCAATGACGTTTATTATAGTTATGGTTCACATACAGGATTAAAAATATACAAACCAAAATCAGTTCAGCTTTTTAAAAATTTAGAAAAAATAGTGCCGATCTGCGGGGTTTTAAGTGAAAAAACAGCGGTTTTTGATGAAACATCTTTAGCAATTACTAAACAAAATTTCGAACAACAAGATACCTATGTTTTTAAAAATACAAAGAGAAAAATTGTGTTAGATAATGGTAATAACTACCTCATTAAACTCAAATTTAATTCCCCACTTTTTGCTATTTGGACCAATCCAAACACTTTAGATTTCATATGCATTGAACCTTGGTGGGGTATTTCAAATTATGAAAATGAATCATCAAATTTAAAAGACCGCTTATATATCAATCGCGGTCCTTCTACATTTAAATATGGTTTTACTTTTATAAACAAAGACTAATCTACAATAATTGTTTTGATGCCTGTTTTTTCTAAATATTCTTTATAGTCAGCAGGTATTCCTTTATCCGTTATAATATAGTCGACTTGATGCTCTAACAATTGAACCAAAACGCCTCTTTTGTTGAATTTACTCGAATCAGTTAATATATAAACTTTTCTAGCGCTTTCTACCATAGCTTTAATCGCATCGGTTCTATTTGTGTCGCTACCCATAAAGCCGACATTTTTAACATAGCCATCAGTTCCTAAAAAGATTTTTTCTACATAGAAATTTTTAACACTATTTCTAACAAGCGAACCAACCATGACTTGAGCATCTTTTTGATACTCGCCTCCTAATAAAATTATGCGGTTATTTCCAATTTTTGATGCGTGTTCAGCTATATATAAAGAGTGCGTAATTATTGTAACTTCAGGACGAGTTCTAGCGATTTCCTCAGCTAAAAGAGCACAAGTTGAACCTGATCCAATTAAAACTGTCTCATGTAAATCAATCATACTAGCCACTTTTTTAGCGATAGCATATTTCGTTTCATATTTAATCGAAAGTCGATTCACAATACTACTCGTATTCTTCTTAATCGCATATCCATGTTCTCTCATCAATATGCCTAAAGATGATAATAAATTTAAATCTTTTCTTATTGTAACTTCACTTATATCAAGTCTTTTAGATAAATCTGATACTAAAACTTTTCCTTCTTTATCAACGATTTGGACAATTTCAGCCTGTCTTTTATTTATTTTCATATGTTCTCCTTGCTTACGATAATACAATAAAAGTTTCGTTTTGTAAATAGAAACGAAACTTAAAAGGCAACACTTCTATTATTTACTAAAGTAAATAATAGGTTATTGATTTATTGACACGATAAGCATAAAATTATTTTGAATGTACTACTTTATCTTTTCAATTGTTATATTAATCGCAACTATTATTGGAGCTATCGCTGGAATTGGTGGTGGCGTTATTATTCGCCCAATATTAGATGCTTTTGGATATTTCTCAACTGCTGAAATAACCAATATGATATCGACAATTTGTGTTTTATTTGGGACTTCCACTGCAATAATTACTCACATCGTTTCAAAAAGCAAAATTGAAAACTATCGAGTCGCTATATATTTAGGAATTGGGGCTGCACTTGGTGGTGTATTAGGCCAATTCATGTTCCAATATGTCAAAAATGCGACCAATGAAAATATATTAATCATTGTTCAATCGGTTATATTGATAGTCTTACTTATTTTCGTTTTGGTTTATATGTATTTATTCTTACCAAAAGGAAAACAATTACATGTTCATAATGCTATAGCAACTATCGCTATCGGATTATTTTTAGGCGTTTGTTCTACCTTTTTAGGTATAGGCGGTGGCCCAATAAATGTCGCCATACTCTTGCTTTTCTTTGGTATGACTATGAAACAAGCGGCTATAAACTCTTTGATAACCATCATATTCTCACAATTAGCAAAAATAGTTATGGCTTGTTTCGATGGAACGTTCGTTACATTATTCACGATTAGCGAACTGCCAACTGCCGCTGATCAAAGTTGGTGGATATTCTTGATTATTCTTGTTCCAATTTCGATTATCGGTGCATTGATTGGTAAATTCTTTAGCAAAAAGATGAACGATAATCAGGTTAAGATTGTTTATATAGTTACTACTATTGCTATTATCGCTATAAATATTTATCTCATAGTGAATTCCAGTTTAGCTTTAACTACTGTTTAAAATAATTTGAATAATATATCAATTTAGAAGAAAGCGTTGCTTCCTTTTTTATTGATTTAATAACCACACAATTTCTTAAAGTTTTTGTATCTATTATTCATAATCACAATCGCAAAAAACTCATTATTTCACACAAAAACCCTACAGAACTGCCATATTTTATAAGAAATTCGATATCTCATGCGCTAATTCCAACCCCACAATTTCTTAAAGCTTTTCTATCTACACAAACAAAAAGGAAGGGGACGAATCCCCTTCCAAAAGCGGTTATATATCTAAGATTGACTCTTAAATACCGTTGTAATTATTATTTCAATTCTTCGCAGATTTCGTATAAGACTGAGAAATCGATTGAGTCTTCAATACTTTTAACTGTCGATGTATCAGAATAGTTACCACCACTGATAGCTGATTCACGAATATTATTGACGTATTTTAAGTCATCGCCAGAATCACGAAGTTCGAGTTGTTGTTCAGCACTTAACCAAATAGCAGTGTTTGGATCTAAACTATCAGCTAAAACGGCACCAGCAGTAACTTCTTCAATATCTTCTAAGCAAGCTTCTGGATCGGCATTACGATAATTCATACCTTTAACTAAAGCTCTCATAAAGCTATAGAATAAATCTTCATTAGCTTCTTTCCATGCGGTATTGACTGCCCATGTTGATGGAGTATAGTCATCTGCCATGTGAGTTGAAGTTTTAGCAACGACTGTAAAGTTTTCAGTATCTCTTTCTAATTGAGTCGAAACTGGAGCAAAAGCAACTACGAAATCATAATCACCACTTTGAGCGGATGTAGCAATATTTGCGTTAGTCGAGTTAACGATTGTAATTTGGTTAGCTGTTGTGTAGTAACTTTCATCTAATTCTGGATATTTTGTACCATCATCAACTTCATACCATAAATAATTACCATCAGTTACTGATTCGTTAAGAACACTCAATAAACTTCTGAAGAATGTAATTGGGGTAGCTGTTGTATCTAAAGCAACAGTTGATGTTCTTAAAGCGGCAATGAGCTCTTCAACAGGTGAATCTACAGTTAAACCTGCACCTCTTCCGCCGTTATAAGCAATTAAACGATCATCATCTGTTAAATTATCTAAAGCGACCATCGTAATTGCAGAATTTTCACTAAAGTAATTCCAAGCAACACCGTTACCCATATAGGAAACATCAATTTCCCCAGCGATTAAAGCGGCTGCTAAATTTGGTCCAGTACCCATATTGACTTCCATAGTGAAGCCTTCTTCTTGATCATAACCTTGAGCATAAGCACTATAACCAGCACCAGCACCTAAATTAGTGTGTAAACCGACTCTAACAGTGGCTCCACTATCACAACTTGTTAAACCTGTTAAACTAGCGGTTAAACCAATTGCACCTAAAATTGCTAATAATTTTCCTTTCATATTTTGTCCTCCTAAATATTTATAAAAATTATTATTACTGCCTTGAACTATTGAGATACATCCTATAGACAACATCCCAAATATGATTTCTATAATCTTGGAACTTTTGTTCTAACTTCGTGGCTTGACTTCTTGGATAAGGTAAATCGATATCGATAATTTCTTTTACTTGTCCAGGTCTAGCGCTCATAATAATGACTTTCGAAGCTAATAAGACACATTCATCGACGTCGTGAGTAATAAAGAAACAAGTTTTACGTTCTTTTTCCCACGTCTTTAATAAATCTTCTTGAAGTTGCGAACGAGTTTGAGCATCTAAAGCACCAAATGGTTCATCAAGAAGCAATACTTCGCTATTTAATGCATAAGCTCTCGCAATAGCGACACGTTGTTTCATACCGCCGGATAATTCCTTTGGATATTTATTTTCGAATCCATTAAGTTGGACCATATCAATATATTTTTTAGCAATAGCTTCGCGTTCAATTTTTGAATACTTAACTTTTTTAGTTAATTGAACTTGATTGCCATCTTTATCGGTCGTATATACAGGCTCCATTTCTCCTGTTTCTTTATTTTTCTTAAAGACAGGTTCTTCATGTTTTATAAATTTAGTACCATACATGACGTTTTTCTTAACAGTCGACCAAGGGAATAAAGCGTATTGTTGGAAGATAACGCCTCTATCTGGTCCTGGGCCTAAAATTGGTCTACCATGGATTGTTGCTGAGCCCGATGTAGGTTGCTCTAATCCAGCAATAATATTTAATAAGGTTGTTTTGCCACATCCTGAAGGACCGACTACACAGATAAATTCGTTTCTTCTAATTTCTAAACTGACGTCTTTTAAAGCGACAACATTATCGCCTCTTTCGACTGGAAAGATTTTATTGACGTGATCTATTTTAATAACGACATCATTTTTATTTTCGCTCATAATCTCACTTCCTATTTCCATCTTGTGAATAGTTTTTCAAAGGCGAGTAATACCTTATCTAAAACGATTCCACATATACCTAATACGATAATACCCATGACTGCATAATCCATTCTTAGATACGAGGCCTGAGTATTGATAAACGCTCCAAGTCCATAAATCGTTCCCGTAAGCTCAGCTGCGATAAGGGTAGTCATAGCAACACCAATACCTAATCTCATAGCTGTTAAGATAAATGGGAATGCACTAGGAACGATAACACCAGTGAATAAGTTTCTATCTCTAGCGCCGAATGTATAAGCAGCTTTTACTAAAGTTAAATCAACATTTTTGACGCCTTGATAAATCGTAACAGTCATCGTAAGCGTACAAGCTAAACATATAATGAAATACTTAGGACCTTCAGCAACACCCATTGCTGCAACGACGATTGGAACGTAAGCAATTGGTGGAATACATCTTAAGAATTGAATGAATGGATCTAAGAAAGCTCTAATTCCTTTATACCAAGCCATCAAGAATCCAAGTGGAATAGAAATACATATAGCAATTACGTAACCTATAGCGACTCTACTAAGCGACATACTTAGATGTCTCCATAAGATTCCATTATCTATAGTTGTTACAAATCTATCCCAAACAGTGGCTGGACTTGATAAGAAACTTGTTCCACCATTTGCTTCAGTGACTGAAGCATAAATCCACCAAATAGCGATAACTACAATGATACCAATAACACCAACAAGTAACGATTTCCATCTAGCCCAAGCACTAAAGTCTTTCATCTTTTTAGGGCCACTTGTAGCAGCATCGTTTACTGGTTTTGGAAGTCTAGATAAATCAACTTCTAATACGGCAGCTTCACGATTTGCTTTCCACTTTTTAACAAATAGAGGGACGATTTTTTGTTTAAATCCGGCTTTCCATTCACTAAAAGTTTTCTTCTCTTTTTTCTCTTCACTTACGGTTTCAAGAGAAGTTTCCGATAATTGTTCCTCTGCTTGATCTTCAATTTTTCTTTCAGAATCCTTGAGATCTGCAGGCTTTTTTTCAATTTTCATGCGTTTTTCTCCTTTAAGCAAGTTCTTCACTTATTCCAATACGAGCATCTTTATGGCTTTGCAATAAAGATGCTGGGAAATCTATACTAGCTTTTCCAAAGCTAGCTCTTCTTACGACTGCTCTATGCCAATCTCTGAAACAGAATAGTCGTATTTTTTTACTATTTAATATTTGTTTTAAACCTATAGTAATTGCATATTCTGGCATCAAATAGTAGGCGCCATCGTAGTGATCCATCGAATTAACAACTCGAGTTTCTTCAGCAATTTTTATAGGTCTAACTGAACTATTTATAAATTCTTCTACTGATACTTTTTCACCATTTTGAGGAGGTTCATTAAAGGCCATATGACCAGTAATTCCAATGCCGCCAAAGCAAATATCGACTCCTCCATGCTCTTCAATCGTCTTTTCGATAAGTTCTCTATTTTCTAAATTTGGGAAGATTCTTTGTTCTTCCTCCATGAGTAAATCTTTATCGACTTTGTCATAACATAGTTCATACATTTGTCTAACAAACGATAGTTCATGAGTTTTATCGACTAACGTTTTTTCATCGAGCATATATTCATCCATATTGATGAAAGTGACGTTTTTTAAACTAATTCTTTCTTCATTAACTCTTTTTGCAAAGTGTTCATATTGGCCAATTGGACCGAGTGGAACAATATATAAAGTCTTTTTACCAAGCTTATTATTTTCAATAATTCCTTCGCACATCATATCGGCCATCGCTTTAAAAGCGCCATCTTTATCTTTATAGATATCGATAGGAATCTTACCCTTAGTTATAGCTTCGCCTTTGATTGATAAAAAAGTTTTATCCATAATTTACTCCTTATCATCGGCCATACATAAATGAACGGATGGTCTTTTAAAAGTCATAGGCAAAACTAATACATTAGGATTTTCTCCAACATATTTTTTTGCATCTTCATAAGCTTCCATGATGGTATTTCTTGTTTTCATACCCATCGCTCTAGCTGTTCCTGGCATTTTGCTACCAACTACATAAACAGCTTTCGTATCGCGTTCAGCAATGTGGGCACATGAAATCATTGAGAAACAATGGAATGGATGGAATGCATATTTATTTCTATAAAGTTCGATATATTTTTCGTTATTCATCATGTCGTAATAATGTTCGACTTCAGGAAGAGTATTTTTGTGGTCATTATAGTAATCATAAACTTCCTTCATTGCTGGGAATTCTTCATCTCCGAAGTCGCCATCACATTGTGCTAAAGCGATGATGACAGGTTTTTCGCTCATGACACGTTTTAATCTAACGATTTGAGCAGAAATTGCTTGTTCTACTAAAATTGGGTTTCTTCCTTGTCTACTTCCGTATTGGAAATCATTTGGCAAACCAAAAATGATTACATCATATTTTTTCTTAGCCCATTTAACATACGTTCTTTGATCAGCAATTTTCCAACTTGCTTCTTGAACAAGTTTGGCATCTCCTGCATAAACAGCGATTTGATTAGAAAAACTATCTAAAACAGCATCAACTACAAAGAACTTCTTGCCCATCATATTTTCCATATGTTCGCCAATTGCATCAAATTTCATTCTCATTAAAGAATGTGATGAAACAGGAACAAAATCATCTTTATGCATAACTTCAGGGCAATGATGTGAAGCTATCGATTCCCAATTGCTTATACCAGTCGTGCAGTGTTTATATCCACCACTATATCCGCCATATGGATTACCTTGGCAATGTCCAATTAAGAAACAAACATCGCTATCATAAACATATTTATTAATAACGACTTTAGCACCATATTTAGGTTCATTACCTAAATCGACGAGATGATCCCAATCTTCACTATCGTGATTGATGATTTGACCTTTAGGATAGAATCTATCGAAAACTTCTTCACCTATTAAACCTTTGATTTCTTCAGGTTTATTTTTGCGGTGAAGTCCATTTGAACAAATGAGTAATATATCTTTTTCTTCAACTCCGTTTTTTATACATTCTTCAATAATTAGAGGAATACTTGTTTTTCTATGCGAAGTTGCTTGAGAACCACCTTTAACTCTATCAGGAAAAACGATGGTAACTTTACTTCCTTTATGAACGAGTTCACTAATTTTCTTCATACCTAAAGGATTGTTAATAGCATCAAGCGTTGCTTTTTTAACATCATCTAACGCTTTAGGATCTTTGACAGTTACACCAGTTTCAAAAATATCAGCACAATCTGGTACTTCACATAAAACTTGTCCGTCACCGTATTCAAGATTAATTTTCATTACGTTCTCCCTTTAGATATAAATCGACAATCTTTTTGAAATCTTCTAAATAAAATCCAAAATCTTGTCCGAATTTAGTTAAGGCTATAAGGCCTCCATCAACTTCATCGATTGAAGCAATCATTTCAGCGTTTTCTTCTTTTAATCCGCCACCATATACGACTTCGACATCGATTAAACTTTTAATATATCGAGCAATATCTTGAATATATTCTTTGTTTGGTGGAGTTTTTCCTGGACCAATCGCCCAAACTGGTTCATAAGCTATAGTTACAAGCGATAAATCGACATCTTTTAACCCATTAAGAATTTGAGTTTTTAATACTTCATATTTAATAGGTTGTTCGTAGTCTTTTTCGCCAATACAATAAAGAACTCTCATGCCTAACTTGGTCGCATTTTTGACTTCTTCGTTTAAAATTTGGTTGATATCTATAGTTTTTGAATTATTAGTTAAGTAATTTAAATAGTTTCGCTCTTCGCAGTGTCCAATGATTACATCGTTGACACCTAAAGCTTTCATACTTGTTGCGGTTTTAAATGTTGTAAAAGCACCAAATTGGCCATTAATTCCTGCATCTAAATAAAAAACTCCTTGGCACCCAATATTAACGTTTTTCTTCGATTCTATCGCATTAATTATATGGGCTTCAGGAAAATAAATCGTGACATCGCAAGGAAAATTCATCGCCTCGATGCCTTCAGTCATATACTTGCCATATTGTTTAATTTCCTTAATTTCATTGACACCTCCATAGGTACGAGGAATGTCAAATCTTTTAAGATTTAAATAGATTTTTTTCATAATGTAACCGCTTTCATAACTTATTTTAATGATAACAAGGCGCAATACAACCGAATTTTTTCGAAAATTTTCCTTTTTTTCGTCAATATATTTCGTTTGATTATTTACGAATTTCGTTCGAAAGTTTTTACTAGAAATTAATACCGTTTATAACGATAGATGCTTTATTTTTAATGTGATAAAAAGAAAAATAGTTTCTCTCTAATACAAACCATTTATTAATAAAGTCATCGATATTAGCTTTATTACGTTTTCTCAATCTTTCAATTTGAGTTTCTTCATTTATTTCGATAAAAATTGATAAATCATAATAGTTGCCAAGACATGGATGTAAAGAATATGCTCCTTCTATCACTATTAAACGAGGGTGCTTCACAATAGCTCTTTCTACAAAATCTTGCTTCTCACATGAAAAAATACGATATTCAAACGCTTCTTCACTAAGTTTATCAACGACTTTACTTTTCAATCTATCGTAATCTATATTTCCATCGTTAATAGTGTTTTTCTTTACACTATTTTTAGGCAAATAAAAATCATCAACGTGAATAACAACACAATCCTCAAAAGATTCAGCAATTCTACTTGCTAAAGTTGTTTTTCCGCCATTACTATAGCCATCTATAGCAATAATCACACATGCTTTTTTAGTTAATAAATCGCTAATTTGTTTCAAGATTTGTTTTATCATTACTCTCTTTTCTTATAAATAATTCAGGCGAAAATTTTTGAGGAATCCTATATTGATAAAGTAATCGAATAATTAATGGCACAAAAACTATTTGCAAAATTATTCCTGGCCATGTTGTTAATATTGTTCCACTAATCCAAGTATAGAACGTATATGTTCCACTATATGCTCCTGCGAATGTTAATAAATAAGCGACTAATCCATAGATACAACGTCCAAGAATCATAGCAATGATTAAAGAAATTAATGTATTAGGTATAACCTTAATTTTTGGAAAATAACGATTAATGATTTTAAACGATAGCCCACAAATCAATCCGTAAGTTGCTAATTCAAACGCCATTGCAATTGATGTTGGAAATAAAATTGGTGATCCAAAAATTAAAGTTCTTGTTAGAGGCGTTACAAAACCGATAACCAATCCATAAATTGGTCCTAAAACAAATCCACAAACCATAACTGGTATATGCATTGGACTAAGCATCGATCCAATAGTTTGAATGTGTCCTATTAAACTTGGTAATAGCCATCCAAGCGCCAAAAATAGTGCCGCATAACACATTTTGTTTATTTGTAATGATAATTTCGTTCTCATAATTTTCCCTTATTTTTATAAATGGTAAAACGAACTTTGTCATGTTGTCTATAGAACACACAATAAAATTTAGTCGTTTTTTAAATTGAAGTTTCGTACAAAACTTTTAAATTTACGTATTGTAAAATCGGCTGTTTTTGAGAAAAAAGCCTGCAGAACTCCACTATTTTTTAAAAATTTTCCTATTTTGAATATATTCATCAATGGCCTTTGCTGCATTCTTTCCAGCGCCCATGGCTAAAATTACAGTTGCTGCTCCAGTAACTGCATCGCCACCTGCATAGACACCTTTTCTAGTAGTTAATCCACTTTCATCTTTAGTAACAATACAGCCATGCCTATTAGTTTCTAAACCTTCAGTAGTTTGTTTAATTAATGGATTTGGCGATGTTCCAATGGCCATAATTACACAATCGACTTCAATATCAAACTCGCTTCCATTAACTTTAATTGGGCGACGTCTACCACTTTCATCTGGTTCGCCTAATTCCATTTTTATGCACCTCATTCCTCTAACAGAATGAGTATTTTGATCCTCTAAAATTTCGACTGGATTATTTAGTAATTTAAAAATAATCCCTTCTTCTTTAGCGTGTTCTATTTCTTCTTTTCTGGCAGGAAGTTCCTCTTCACCACGTCTATAAACTATATATACTTCTTCCGCTCCAAGTCGTTTTGCACATCTAGCAGAATCCATCGCTACGTTTCCGCCACCAACTACTGCAACTTTTTTGGCCTTAACTATAGGAGTATCGACTCCTTCTTTATAAGCTTTCATTAAATTTATACGAGTTAGATATTCATTAGCGCTATATACACCTTTTAAGTTCTCTCCAGGAATGCCCATAAACTTAGGAAGTCCAGCTCCACTACCTATAAAAATCGCTTCAAAACCATATTCATTTTGTAGTTCATCAATTGATAAGACTTTTCCTATAACCATATTAGTTTCTATTTTTACGCCTAAAGCTTTTAGCCCTTCAATTTCTTTAGAAACTATCGATTTTGGTAAACGAAATTCAGGAATTCCATATACTAAAACTCCACCAGCTAAATGTAAGGCCTCAAATATAGTAACTTCGTATCTTTTTTTGGCTAAATCACCAGCGCATGCAAGTCCACTTGGTCCACTACCAATAATCGCTACTTTATATCCGTTTGACTTTATATCTATAGGTTTTATTTCGTTATGCTCGTTATGATAATCAGCAACAAATCTTTCGATTCTTCCTATAGCTACCGCTTCGCAGCCTACTTTTAATCCTCTAGTGCACTTCTTCTCGCATTGCGTTTCTTGAGGACAAACTCTTCCACATATTGCAGGTAGCGATGAACTTTCACTAATTATTTCGTAAGCTTTTTCAAAATTACCTTCAGCAACTTGCATAATAAAACTAGGTATATCGATATTTACAGGGCAGCCCGATACACAAGGTTTATTACGACAATTTAAACATCTTTTTGCTTCATCTATAGCAAGCTCAGGAGTATATCCTAAAGCTACTTCATCAAAATTTTTATTCCTAACATTCGCATCTTGAGAAGGCATTATATTTTTTAGAGGTCTCATATTTATAGCCATAACTATTTGACCCCCTTTTTAAATAAATTACACGCTTCTTCGTATGCATGACGTTCGAAATCTTTATACATTACCCCTCTTTGGATAGCTTCATCAAAATCGACTTCATATCCATCAAAATCAGGGCCATCTATACAAGCGAATTTGGTTTTTCCACCAACAGTTAATCGACAACAACCACACATTCCAGTGCCATCAATCATTATTGAATTCATACTAACTGTGCATGGAACGTTATATTTTTTACACGTTTCAACGACATATTTCATCATAATTAATGGACCAATTGTTATGACTTCATCAAATGTCTCGTTATTTTTAAATAGTTTGTCTAACGCTTCGGTTACAAGACCTTTTTCTCCGTAACTTCCATCATCGGTCATTGCTATATATGTCTTACTCACTTCTTTAAATTCATCTTCAAGTATAAATAAGTCTTTATTTCTAAAACCAACTATAGACGTCACTTCAGTCCCTTTTTTATAAAATCCTCTAGCAATAGGTAAAGCGATCGCGCATCCTACTCCGCCTCCAACTACACAAACTTTCTTTTTGCCTTCTAAATCGGTTGGTTTTCCTAAAGGGCCAACAAAACTATATAGTTCATCGCCTTCGTTTAAATTATTAAGTTTTAAAGTTGTCGCTCCGACGACTTGGAAAATTATACTCACTGTTCCTTTTTTTATATCTGTGTTTTCGATTGTTAAAGGAATCCTTTCTCCACCTTCTTTCACAATTAAAATAACAAATTGGCCAGCCTTTGCCTTTCTTGCAATAAAAGGCGCCTCAATTTCCATATAAGTAACGGTTGGATTTAGTATTTTTTTGCAAACGATTTTATACATAATTTCTCTATATTATAAACCATTAAGTTTACGACTTGGGACTAATCGTTTAGAAAAATGAAATATCTTCATTCGTATTACAAATACATTTATTTCCCTTTATTTTAAAGTGTCAACTAAATATAAAAATATTTATAAAAAATAATGAAAACATCGAAATTATTGTTATATAATCTTGTCGATAAGGAGTGTCAATATGTTGACTATTAAAGAGGTCGTTTCAAAACACGAGCAAAAACAATTTATCACTTTTCCATTGGAGCTTTATAAAGATAACGAATATTTTATTCCGTCTTTATGGTCCACTGAAAAAGCAATTTTTAATCCAAATTATCACTATAACAAGACATCTAAAAGCATATGTTTTATAGCTTATAAGGATGACAAGGTTGTAGGTCGTATACAAGGAATCTATAACTCATTAGCTAACGAAAAATGGAATCAAAATCGTGTTCGTTTTACTCGTTTTGATAGTATTGACGATCAAGAAGTCGCTAATGCCTTATTTGATAAAGTAGTTGAATGGGCAAAAAGTTTAGGTGCCGATACCATAAACGGCCCTTTAGGTTATAGCGATTTTGAACGCGAAGGTTTACTTATTGAAGGTTTCGATCAAGAACAAACCTATGAAGAGCAATATAACTATGATTACTATCAAAAACTCATTGAAAACTATGGTTTTGAAAAAGAGGTCGATTGGCTAGAAAGTCGACTTTTTCCTACCGAATCAGAGTTTGAAAGACTTAATAACCTAGCTCAAAAGATTAAAAATAGGCATGGTTTTAAACTTCTTCAATTTCGTTCGGTGAGCCAATTAGTAAAAAGGTATGGCGACGATTTCTTTAAACTCCTCGATGCAAGTTATAAGGATTTATATCAAACCGTTCCGTTTTTAGATTTCCAACAAAAAGCCTTAATCAAAGATTTTAAAATACTTCTTACTCCTTTTTATATTCGCTTAATTGTTGATAAAGATGATAAACTTGCCGCCTTAGGACTTTGCTTCCCACCATTCGGAAAACATTTAAGAAAATCAGGAGGCAAATTAACCCTTCCAACAATCTATAAAATCTTAAAAGAAAGAGCTAATCCAGAAGGATTAGATTTAGGTTTAATTGGTGTCGCCGAAGAATATAAAAACACTGGCGTATCATTTGTTATCCTTAATGAAATTATCCAATTAATGTCTCAAGGAAATATTAAATACTGCGAAACAAATTTGAATTTAGAAACCAATTTAGAAATTCAAAATTGTTGGAAAAGATTCAAAAGTATCCAACATAAAAGACGTCGCGCTTATATCTATAAAATATAGAAAATCTTCAGTTTTTGAGAAAAAACCCTGCAGATCTCAACTATTTTTTAAAATTTTTACAATAACTAACAGCAATTTTTGCGCCTAAAGAGGCGTTATTTAATATAAGGGCAATATTAGTTTCGAGCGATTTACCACCTGTAAGTTCGACTATTTTTGAAAGCAAAAATGGTGTTTCATCTTTACCATGAATGCCTTTTTCTTCCATCTCTTTAATAGCTTGATCGATGGTTTTATTTATTACTTTTTCATCTAAAGAATATTCATCAGGAACAGGGTTAGTAACTAAAACTCCACCTTCTAAATTATTGATTCTTTTATGGTAAACGATGCTTGCAATATCGTCAGGAGTCTTAGCGTTATAATCAACTTTATATTTAGATGTTTTACTATAGAAAGCAGGTAAATAGTCCGTATTATAACCAATAATAGGGACGCCTTTAGTTTCTAAAATTTCTAAAGTTAAACCTAAATCTAAAATGGCTTTTGGACCACCACAAATAACGGTTACATCAGTCTTTCCTAATTCTTCTAAATCAGCGCTGATATCAAAAGTTATATTGCTCTTTTTATGAGCTCCGCCAATTCCACCAGTAACGAAAAATTCAATTCCAGCTTGTTTAGCTAAAATCATTGTACTAGCAACTGTGGTAGCACCCCATAATTTATTCGCATATATAATAGGTAAATCTCTACGAGAAGCTTTTACGATTCCTTTTCTTTTACCAAATTCTTCTATTTCTTCTGGGCGCATTCCAATAACTATTTCGCCATCAATTATTCCGATAGTTGCAGGAATGGCTCCTTCTTTTCTTATAACTTCTTCTACTCTTAAAGCTGTTTCAACATTTCTTGGATAAGGCATTCCATGACTTACAATAGTCGATTCTAAAGCGACTACAGGTAAACCTTTATCGATTGCGTTTTTAACTTCAGTAGAAATTCTCATTGTTTGTCACCTAATGATCCATAATCATACATAAATAAGGCATCATTAATTTCATAAACATCGTAGTTTCCATTATCTACAAAGTAGATAATGATTAAGTCAAATAAATTTGCTCTATTTAAAACGTATCCGCATGTTGATAAAAATTCAGCAAGTTCAGCTGAATTCATTTTTAAAGCGACACCTAAAGAAAGCATCAAGTTTCTTCCAGGAACGATCGTTTCGTCATCAATAACTCTTTTGATAAGAGCTACAGATTTATTTGCTTTATAAGCGAGTTCTTCTATAGTTAAGCCAGATTCTTGATAAGCTTTTAAAAACATTTCTCTAAATGCTTTATCACTTACTTGAGGTTCTTTATTCTCGATTCTAAAGTTCATTGTCATAAAGCGAGTTAAGGCTTCTTGTAAGGAATCATCGATTGTTTTTGGATAATTTTTATAAATAACCATAAAAACATCTAAACATTCGTCGTTTGCTTTTAAATAATCTAAGATCGCTTTTTTGCCGAGTTGATAGCACTCATTTATAGGCCAATTAAAATCTCCACCTAATAATGGGAAGGCTATTGAATTATAACCTCTTTCTTTTGCTAAATTTAAACTCGTAATATATGAACTTATTAATAAGTCAACTTCACCATGTTTCCCGTTTGTATAAATAGGGGCAACTGCATGAAAGATTTCTTTACAATTTTTAATATTGAAACTAGGTGTCGCAACGCATTTTCCAACTTCGCATTTTCCGATTTTCTTACAAGCATTATTCATTTCGATGTCTCCAGCGTTATGGAATATAGCTCTTCCGACACCTTCAACCATTCTTAATCCGACGTTAGCTGCGTTGACAATTACATCGACGTTCATTGAGACTAGATCACCTTTAATTACATGAAATGGCATACATTTTTCCTCGCGCGATAATTTTACAAAAAAACGCCCTTATTTTTCTATAAAAATATACTGAAAAATGCCCATAAAATGCATATGATTTCTAAATCTAGATTAATAGCACTCGATACTGCCTCATCTAGTATTCAATATCACGATTTTAAAAACTTTAAAAAATCTATAAAATATCGAGTTGCGAGGTTAAATTAATGAAAATTTGTGTAATTACTGATGAAAATGCTGGCTTTACACCTGAAGAAGCCAAAGAATTAGGTATTAAAGTCGTCAAAATGCCTGTAATCATTGACGGCGATGTTTGTTTCGAACATGACAATTTAACGACAGAAGATTTTTATAAAGCATTAGCAGATGATAAAGATGTTTCAACATCTCAACCTGCTCCAGGCGTCGTTACTTCTTTATGGGACGAAACCTTAAAAGAATATGATCAAATTGTCCATATACCTATGAGCAGCGGATTAAGTGAATCAACTCATACCGCTCAATTATTAGCAGAAGATTATAAGGATAAAGTTTTTGTAGTAGATAACCATAGAATTAGTGTTACCCTTAAACATAGCGTTTTTGATGCTTTAGCTCAAATTAAACTTGGTAAAACTGGTCAAGAAATTAAAGATTTCTTAGAAAAAACTCAATCTGAATCGGTCATCTATATTGCTGTCGATACCTTAAAATATCTTGCAAAAGGTGGACGTATTTCTAGTACAACTGCCTTCATTGGAAACTTATTAAACATCAAACCAGTCTTAGGTATCTATGGTGGTAAACTTGAACCTTATAAAAAATCTCACGGTCTTAAAAAGGCTAAAAAAGATATGCTTGAAGCTCTTAAAAAAGAACTCGAAACTAGATTTAAAGATGTTCCACGTGAAGAATTAGAATTTGCAGCCGCCTATACATTCGACATCGAAGAAGCTAAAAAATGGGCTAAAGAAATTGAAGAATATTTTGGAATCAAAACAAGTATCGTTTGTGATCCATTAAGTTTATCGGTTGCTACTCACATTGGCCCTGGTGCATTAGCTCTTGGAGTCAGCCACATCTTTAGAAAATAATAATCAAACCAACATCACTTAGGCGCTCAATCGAGCGCTTTTTTGTTACGCAATTTTCTATAAGTTACCTATATAAAATGATAAAATTTAAGTATGAACGATGAACGCGGAATGAAAGGATATTTACCTTTTGCTAGTCTAGTCGAACAAGCAAAATATATCGAGGAAATGGAAAAAGAAAAAATGAAAATTCCTAAACCTCAGATATCTGTTGAGCAAGCTCGTAAGATAAACGATATTCTTACTAACTATACTGGCGAAGCATTAAATATGAGGATTTTTATAGACGGAAAAATCTATGAATACGAAGGAAAAATCCTTTTAAATAAACAAAAAAAGTCGTTCATAATAAACAACTTTGAACTTTCCGTAAGAAATATAATTGATATAGAATCACCAAATATTTTCGATGAAATTTGCTAGTTTTCAATAAAAAAGCCTGCAGATCTCAACTATTTTTTTCGATTTTATTAATTCCTGTTACTTCAACAAAGTATGGTAGAGACTCACACCGCATACAAAATTCATGCCACTCTTTTAATTTGTGATAACGTCTTTGTAGATACATGGTTTTGAGTTGTTGATAGTTCGTAGTCATTGATGCACCAAGAATAAATCCGCATGGTAGCGAAGCAACTAACTCTCTCCATTTAGCTTGTTTTTCTTCTTTTAAATTCTCATCTATAGAAAGGTATTCTTCTTTAATTTTTTCTACTATCTTAAGGATCTCTTTATTCGTCTCGCTGACACATTGTGACGAAATATCAAACTTTAATAAACAGTGCATTGTTGATTGCGAACTGATGAAATCAAACCAATGATAACGTTGAGCTTGTTTCCACCAATATAATGGTGCATAAACATCCATTTGAACTAAAATTCCTTTTAAGAAATTGTCATGTCCTTCACCGTTTCTAGTCGAGCCTAAGGTTATCGCGCGTTTAATATCTTTTTCATTAAATTCAGTGCGATCAACGGCAGTTCTCATAGGGTTTCCACTAGCTTTAAAAGCAAATTCGAGTCCATAAACTTTTGTGTTTTCAATCTTATATTCCATCTTTATACACCTCCAATAAATTTAATAATAATGCAAGTCGAGTAACTAAACCTACTCCACCAGGTACAGGAGATTTAAATGCGACTTCGACATCACTAGCTACATCTCCAACCAGTTTTCCATCAACTCTATTTATTCCAATATCGAATATGACACAATCTTTTTTGAATTTATAAGTATTCTTTAAAAATTCTGGTTTGCCTACTGCCACACAAATTAAATCCGCATGCTCAATATAAAATTTCTTATCTTCTTCAGTCGTTTTTGAATGTAACAAAGTTACATTCATATTCTTTTTAGTAAGTTCTTGAGCTAAAGGTTTACCAACTATATTGCTTCTACCAATAATGACGGCGTTTTTCCCTTCAAATGGATAATTATTATCGACTAAATAATTAATAATTCCATTAGGAGTAGCTGGAACATATCGACTTAAGGCATTAAATCCGTCCACATCTTTTAATGGAGAAACTGCTAACTTTACTAGCTCTTCATCGATATGTTTTGGTAATGGCATTTGCACAATAAATCCAGTTACAGACTTACTTTTATTAAGTTTTTCAATAAGTTTTAATAAAGCTTTTTCGCTTGTAGTTTCAGGTAATTTTATATGTTCACAAGCTATACCAACCTCATCTAAATCCTTAATCTTTCCTTTGATATAAGAATTACTTGCCGGATCATCATTCACTTGAACGATTACAAGTTTTATAGGTTTAGAAAAAGTTGAAACCTCGCGTTTGATTTCTGCTTTCTTATTAGCTACATATTCTTTTATGTTCAACATGCTATACATTATAAAGCAAAAAAACGTTTCTAAAATATCAAAAATATTATTTTTATTTAGGCAACAAAAAAGGCCTTTTATAAGGCCTTTATTTAACTTTTAGAATAATCTTAATTCGCTAGCTGCTTCAGCTGCTTCAGCAGCATATCCAAGGGCTTGAATTAATAACGCTAAGAATAAGAATAAAATACCAAATCCTAATGTTAGATAAGAAACGACTCTTTCGCTTCCTCTTTCTTTTGTTTTAACAAAGACGTTTAAGCCGCCACCAGTAATAGCACCGGAAGCACCTTCAGATTTACCGCCTTGTAATAAGCTAAGGACAATTACGATTACTGCAATTACCCAGAATATATAGTCATACCATTCCATAATTTCTACCTCTTGAATTCGTGCACTCAATTTTATAAGAAATGTATATTAATTTCAACATGTTTTGAATTGTCGATTCGACCTCATTTTTCAACTTTTTATTTTTATAAAAGTAAACTATTCAACAACTTCCTCTATCTCCTTACCTTTCTTAGATGCTATATGTCTAATCAAAACATAGATGCCATAAACGACTCCTATAGACACCAAAGAAACAATCATTTCTATTCCCCGCATAAAATCTATACCATCTCTTGTGCCCCAAAAGATAATTACCAAATAGTCTAATAAAACAAAAACTCCTAAAGCTATCACTGCCCATAAATTATCCCAAATCGAAATTTTATAATTTTGCATAAAGATAATTGCTATAGTTATTGCAGCACCTGACCCTAAAAAATACATAGCTTTTGCTACTGCATATGTATCGAGCGAATTTGTATAAATCTGACTATCAAATATACCTAAAACAATAGATACTAAAGAGGTTAAACAGAAAATTCCTCTAGCGATTTCCCCAATTTTCCCTTTATTAAACGTTGCAAATAAACAAATTATTAAGCTCAACGTGATATAAGAATAGGCCATATCTTCAGATGGCGTAATTCCTCCTTCATAAAAACTAGCAACATAGAAAAATCTTAATAATTCACATCCTAAAAAGAAAAGCGTTAGCCCTATTAATAGTTTTCTATAAATAGGACTTTCTTTATCGACTTTTTTAAACTTATTTCCAGCAAAAACTATCGTAGGAAAAGCAATACAAACAAAAATTAATCCGATGATATCAAGCATTTTTCACTTCTCCTTTTAACTCTATTTTTTTATTATGCTTTTTCTGACATATATCGATAATTCCATATACACCAATACAAAGCACAAACATTAGACCTATAACAAACAAGTTACCAACGACATATCCGAATGCATCATAAACAAAAGCTAAATAATCGCACTCAGGACCAAAATAAGAAATATCTCCGCCTATAAATAAGCTTAATACCGTACAAAATACGACGTATCCACCCAAAACTAAAAATATTGGGAAATATTTTTTGAATTCAAATTTATATAATCCAGAAGTTAATAGATACACTGCAACAGCCATCATCGATCCGTGATAGAAATAACTATGAATTTGCATTAAATCCATTTCGTATTGCCATTGAATAGCTACAAAAAGTATAAAAACAAAAATCATTGGCAAAATCGATACTCCCATCGCTATATCTGAAAATCGATTTTTCTTAAAACAAAAAATTGGATAAGCATACATAACCATCGAACAAAATACCACTGGATATCTTAATGGTTGATACTCGCCATTAATCGTAATGAGATAAAAGATTTTCAAAAATTCCAAAATAATCAATACAAAAAAGATAACTTGGATAGGAATCATTTTTATCTTTTCGCTACGATTTTTTAAAAATATTGTACAAAGTGTTACATATAAAACTATAAATATAATAGTTAGACTTAACGGAAGAATATAATCAATAAACATAACAGTCCTCCTCCCAAATAGGTATTATACTCTTGTTATATTTTGTCTTTAAAGGGTAAATCTTATAACTATAAATACCCTTAAAAAACTAATAAAATCTGCCGTTTTTGAGAAAAAACCCTGCAGAACTCAACTATTTTTGTAAAAACACATAATAAATTATTCATTTATTTTATGACGAAAAACTGCTATAATAATTCATAATGCATAACTAGACGATACACTTTAGTGTATTGCGTTAACGAGGTAAAAAACATGGCAGAAGAAAAAAGAACAGGCAAAAAAGTCTATTTAGTTCAAAAAGTTGATGGAGAATGGGAAGTTATTCTTCGCGAAGGTTCAAAAGTTATTAGAAAATTTAAAACCAAAGCTGAAGCTTTAGCCTTTGCTGAACAAACAGCTAAAAATCAAGATGGCACAGTCTTAACTCGCGCCTCAAAAGGTGCTCATAAAGGCAAATTCCAATAATATCATCCCCTGACGTATATTAAAGACAAACCTAAAGTTTTTCTTTTTTTGCACTCTATTGTTTGAACGCTCTTAATTGTTTATAATTACAGGGCTTCTTCAAATGGGAGTCTGGTTCAATGGTAGAACAGCGGTCTCCAAAACCGTTGATAAGGGTTCGATTCCTTTGACTCCCGCCAATTAATTGAGTTATATCGGCCACCAAATATGGTGGTATTTTTTATTCTAAAGAAAATGGATTTGCGTAATACTCTTTCATAAGATCAAGTAATTGCTCTGGCTCGGGATTCATATCATCTTTTAACCAGGCAATTAGCCATCCACATATACCATAAATCAAATAATTCAAACCAAATTTCTCAGCAGCGTTTTTAGGTTTAATTTCACTTTCTACATATTTTTTTATTGTCCTACCAATTATTCGTGTTTCTTCTTGTTTATAGATGATCATGTAAAATTCTTTATTGAGAACATAATGTTTCATCAGTTTATACATAAAAATAAGCAAACTATTAACCCCTTCATTTTTACAAGCATCATTAAATTCTTTACTTATCTTTTCCTCGTGTTTAACAAGAACATCTCTTATCGATTTGTAATTTCTATAAAATGTGGCTCTTCCTACTTCTGCTTTTTTAACTAATTCGCTAACGCTGATTTCATTTATTTTCTTTGTCGATAGCAATTCAATTGTTGCCTTATAGATCTGCTTTTTCGAATATGTATTTTTATCTAAATTATTCATGCCTATACAATTAAGCCTCCTGTGTATCATTTTCGTGAATATGCCTTTAAAAAATTGTATTCCAAAATATTAGTTGATACAATTGTATCAGCGCAAGAATATAAATTATATTCTTGCCCATAATTAAAAGGAGGTTACAAAATGAAAGCAATTATACTGTTAATTGTTTTTGCTGTGGGAGATTTTTTACTTGCTATGTTTTTGCCTTACCAGGATTTGCAAGAAATCTTCTTAGAGTTGATTTTCTTTGAAATTGCTTTTTTTGGGTGTTTGATACTTTACGACATCTCAAAACTTAAAGGTAAAAAAGGAAAAAAGGATAAAGACGATGAATAGTTTAATTTTAGCAGGCATTCTTGCATTAGGAGTTGGATCAAGCGCTATACCTAATGCAACACAAAACCCGTCTTTGGCTTTTTAACACCTTATTTTTTGGCTTTTGACTAAATTTTAAGAAAGTTATTATCTATATAAAATATAGATAATAAAAATATTGCGTTAATTTTATTTTTTTGCTATAATTTAAGGTGCCAAGGTGTGAAAGGGATTTTATGAGATATTTTTTAAAGAAAACTACCCCATCTAAGAAGGGGACATACTTACAAATTTATATAAGCGAGTACATTTCAAAAGTCGGAAATCGTAATCATCAATACCAAAATATTGGTTATGTCGAAGACCTTAAAAAGGCTGGTATTGAAGACCCAATTAAATACGCTGAAGATCTTGTTCAAAAACTAAATGAGCCATTAAAAAAGAATGAGATTCCACAAATTGGTGACGTTTCCTTAACTAAAAACTTAGGTTATTTTCTTTTGAAAATCATGATTGATAAACTTGATGTCGATAAAATAATCGATATCTTTACTCAAACAAAAAGATTTGACTTTAAGGTATCAAGTTTTATTCGCTCATTAATTTATGCTCAAGTTGCTAATCCAGGTTCTAAACTAAAAGCACATGAACGTGTAATTCCAAATATTTACGGAATTGAGCAATTTAGTTACGACCAAATACTTGATGGAATTGAATACATCGGGAGCGATTATCAAAAGTACATCGAAGCGTTTAATCTTTGCATTCAAGAGACATTTGGTAGAGAGACAAAAGTTAACTTTTTCGATTGCACAAATTATTATTTTGAAATCGATCAAGAAGACGATTTAAGAAGGAAGGGACCTTCAAAAGAAAACCGTAAGGATCCAATTATCGGTCAAGCTCTTCTCTTAGATAGCGAGCAGATTCCAATCGGAATGATGATGTATCCAGGCAATCAAAGCGAGAAAGGTTATTTAAGAAAAATGGCCGAAGATACTAAGGAAAGATATGGCATTGAAGGTCGTACAATTTATGTAGCTGACAAAGGTCTGAACTGTGCAAAAAACATCTATTTTTCATCAAAAACCGCGCAGAACGGCTATATTTTTTCAAAATCTATTCATGGAAAAAACTTAAACGAGCAAGAAAAAAAGTGGATTCTTTTCGACAATGAAATGAATGTACGGCACGATGTTTTAGATAAAGATAAGTCAATAAAATATCGATATAAAGAGACCGTGGACACATTTGATTATTCGTTTTTTGATGACAACGGCGAAAAGATTAGCTTTCAAATTAAAGAGAAAAGAGTTGTGACATTTAACCCTGCCTTAGCTTCCAAAACAAGAGCGGAACTTAATAAACTTTTCGAGAAAGCTAAGAGTATTTCAACCCATAAAGAACTTTATCGAGAGGAGTTTGGCGACGTTGCAAAATACATTAATTTTGAAACAACTACGTTGGATGGCAAGAAAGTGAAAGTTGCAACAAAATTAAATGATGAGAAATTCAAAGAAGATCTTAGATATGCTGGTTACAACTTACTCGTAACCTCCGAAATCGATATGAAAGCACAAGAAATCTATAATGTCTACCATGGCCTTTGGAAGATTGAGAATTCTTTTAGAATTTTAAAATCTTACTTAAATGCAAGACCAGTGTTCTTGCAAGATAAATACAAAATTTACGGTCACTTCACGATATGTTATTTAGCCCTTACGGTTCTACGTTTATTAGAAACGAAAATATTTAAAAACGAGCTGTCTAGTGAAGAGTTGGTAGAGTTTATTAGAAGCTACATTATCACTGATAATTGCAGCGGAAAATTTCTTAATTCTTCTACCAAAAGTTCGACTTTTGAAATTATCAAAGAGGCATTGGGGCTATCAAAACTTGGCAATTTAACGCTCACTAAAAAGGATGTTAAGAACTTATTGGAATATGAGTTTTAACACCTTATTTTAGGGTTCACGCCTAAAGTCAGGTTCCAAAATATTAGTTGATACAATTGTATCAGCGCAAGAATATAAATTATATTCTTGCCCATAATTAAAAGGAGGTTACAAAATGAAAGCAATTATACTGTTAATTGTTTTTGCTGTGGGAGATTTTTTACTTGCTATGTTTTTGCCTTACCAGGATTTGCAAGAAATCTTCTTAGAGTTGATTTTCTTTGAAATTGCTTTTTTTGGGTGTTTGATACTTTACGACATCTCAAAACTTAAAGGTAAAAAAGGAAAAAAGGATAAAGACGATGAATAGTTTAATTTTAGCAGGCATTCTTGCATTAGGAGTTGGATCAAGCGCTATACCTAATGCAACACAAAATGAAATTATTGTTAAAACTAGTACAGAAAATTTAACTAATATTCAACGGCATAATAACAATAGTTCTATTTCAAAAGACAAAAAGTCTCTTGCCTTATTCGAAGAATATGGCGTTGATGCAAATGAAGCATCAAATTCTATGGATGTATATATTCAAGAAGAATATGTTGAATTCGATGAAATTATACTAACAGAATATCTAACTAACGAGTTAGGTATTAGCACATTAGATTTAGGAAGTTCCTATACTCAGGAATATACGCACAATAAAGGTTATATAAAATTCACAACTAAAGCCTATGCACTCGGATTTTATGATAACAACATCGTTTATCATGTCGAAGTGACAACCGAACAGCAAAAGAGATTCATCGTTAATCAAAATGATAACTTAATAATTAGACATGGCGATAACTCTGCAACCTTAAATTTAGTTAATTATCCTGCAACTGGTACAAGACTAATACCTTATACATTGAAAAACGATAATACTACTTATTACGATGAGGAAACATTAACAGCAGATTACTCTTGCGCAGACGCTGGTGTTTATTATACGTTCCGAACAAGAGGATCTTCTTATACTGATTCTTTAAGTAGCGTAACAGTTGGCAATTCGATAGTAACTGCGGATTATTATATGGTCGCAACTGACACAACCGAAGTTCAACCAGTATATGTTCATAATTATGATTGGTTTGTGGAATCATTAGATATTTCTTTCGGTCCTATCGGTACAAGCTTTAGTATTCCTAATTCTGATGATGTTATGGAAGGAACAACCATGACATTAAAAGGTTACGACTCTGCGATAAGCCGTCAAACATATACTTTGAATCCAGAAGATTGGGAATTTGATGCAAGATATTACTTTAAAAACGAGGGGATTAAAACCAAAACAATAACAGTTGACGATTTAACAATCACAACCAAAAGATTAAGATGCGGATACATTGAGGAAGAATATATTAATCTTTCTCCAAATAGATATAATGCAGGTGATGCTTATCTTGAATTGAGTTTTAATAAGCCTATATATGAAATGGATGTTTATATTTCATTTTGGAGTAAATATGAGAATCTATCATCTGATGGCGACTATGCTTATATTCAATATTTAAATGAAGACGACGAATGGATAACCTATGTTGATCTATTAAGTGCTGGCATATCGACTGACCGCACTTCTCAAACATTTATTGAATGCGACATCATTGAAGGTACTTATGGAATAAAATTTGTATCTCATAAAGAAACACCTGACACCGATAGAAATATGGGTAGAATTAGTATCGGTAGCATAAAATTTATAACTAACTATATCGACTAAAGACACTTAATCCACATAAAAAGCTGCCTTAAGGGCAGCTTTTTTCTTGCTTGATTAATTATATTAATTAATAATTCTTAGCTTCTAATTCGAAGTAAGCTTGTGGATGATTGCAGCATGGGCAAACTTTTGGAGCTTCAGTTCCGACATAGATATATCCACAATTACGGCATTTCCAAACTTTAATACCAGTTTTCTTAGTAAAAACTTCGTTTGAATTGATATTTTTATATAAAGCTAAATATCTTTCTTCGTGATGTTTTTCAACTTCACCGACTAATCTAAATTTAGCGGCTAACTCTTTAAAACCTTCTTTTTCAGCAGTTTCAGCAAATTCTTTATACATATCAGTCCATTCATAGTTTTCGCCTTCAGCTGCTGCTTTTAAATTAGCTAAAGTATCGCCAATTCCATCAAGTTCTTTAAACCACATTTTGGCATGTTCTTTTTCGTTTTCAGCAGTTTCTAAAAAGATTGCTGCGATTTGTTCATAACCAGCTTTTTTAGCTACGCTAGCAAAAAATGTATATTTATTTCTTGCTTGGCTTTCTCCTGCGAAAGCAGTTTGTAAATTTTTATAAGTTTGAGTTCCTTCGTATTTATTTGCCATATTAATTTTCCTCCACTAACTCTAAATCTTCTCCGCTTGCTCCACAAACTGGGCAAGTTGGGTTTTCTTCTTCGGTCTCAAATTCGATACCACATAATAAGCATTTGTATTTTTTCATATATTCCTCCATTACAAGACACTTATTTTTAAGAAATTTCTTTCTTTAAACACTCACAACAAATTCCATAATAGATCGTGTTTGTGGTAAGGACTTTGTTACCATCGACATAGTCTATATGGGACTCACTATCCATCGGAATATCGATAATGTTATGACACTTCTCGCACACAAAATGCGAATGAGGACCTTGTTCCCCAATCTCATAATAATTATCTTTCAAATTTATCGAAATACGAGTTAGCATTTTTTCTTGTACTAAAGCGTCAAGATTACGATAGATAGTAGCTAATGACATCGTATAGCCAAAACTAGCGACATATTCTTGAATGTCTTTAACCCTAGCGTGACCTGCATGAGCGACTGCATCTAGAATGATTTTTCTTTGAATCGTAAATCTTTCCATTTCAATAAATATTCCTTATTAATAAAAATTATATATAAGGAATTATTATTTTCAAGACATACGCTTAAATATTTTTATATTTTAAAATGCTCGAACTTCTTAACGTTGCCGTAACGGATATAGTTAACTTCGTTTTTAAAGTTTTTGGTTTGCGATTGGAAACTTTTTATTAGATAAAATAGCGTCTTTTTGAAGAATTCCTTCTTATCTTTCGGGAGTTTCATATATTTATTCACCATTTTGAGCATCGATTTGACCGCATTTTTTCTTAAATCATCAGAATCTTTCGCTTCACAGCTTTCAACAAGTTCCCAAGTTATATCTAGAAAATCTTTTCTTTCCTCTTCACTTAAATTTTCTACATAATCATTGACCGCTTTATTCATACATCGACTGTTTGCCGATAAATATGTTGCATATATAAAGTTATTATTTTTGATTTTCCAGGTAAAACAATCGTGTTGAAATAGCCCTTTTGCATAGGATTCGATAACAAATAGCTCTTTTATATCGTTAAAAATAATGCCAATAACCGACATATTTGGAACTATCGAGATTGTTTTCTTATAGATTTCTTCGATTTCTGGAGTCATCGATAATTTACTAAAACCAGGGCCATCAAAATTAAATACTTTTTCGATTTTTTCATTTATTTTGGTGTCAGCATGGGCTGCTGAATATAAAGCTAAATTACCACCTTTAGAGTGGCCGCCTACATAAATATGTTTCGTCTTTTTGACTATATTTTTGAGTTCATTTATATATTCAGTACCGGTTAATTGACTAGGAATATTCTTTTGATAAGACATATTAAAGTCTTCTTTCCATCCAGTTAAAGTCGAATCGGTACCACTATAAGAAACATAAATCGTATCGCTATTCAACCTTATACATATTGCCGAAAATTGTTCTTCAAGTTCTTCGCTAAATACGCGTTTATAGTGAAATAAAGTTAGGTCTTTATAGCGAATTTGCTTACTAATTAAGGCTAGCATTGCATTTCGATATTCATTAACCCCGTCTTTAGCAATTAATTCCGGATACATCAAAAGAATATTTCGCGCCTCAGTTATAGTCATCAATTCGTTATTTTTTTCAGCCATAAAATCGAAGCGAAAATACGACATAATTGAAAAAACTAAAGCATCAATAATATTAAAATCGAGTTGGTCGAACCTCTTATTACCAACTCTTTCTATATAGTCAAATAAATCAGATTTTAGGGCACCCCTTCCTTTTTTCGCCATGCGATAATTTTATTATCGTCGAATAAAAAACTAAATCGAAAATATGGTTGTGTCCAATAATTCTGCCAAATAAAAAGCCACTTTAAGTGGCTTTTGTAGGAGATATTCTCTCGAATATTATTGTTTATTGAGTAAGGAATTAGCTTGAATTACTCTTGCTTTTAAAGATTCAGGAACTTCTTCATAGCAGTCAACTTCTCTATTGAAGTATCCACTTCCTTGAGTCAAAGCTTTAAGTTTTGTAACGTAATCGAGCGATTCACTTTCTGGAATAGTTGCGATAATTACAGTAGTATCATCGCCTTTATCATTTACTTCTTGAACTCTAGCTCTACGGCTATTTAAATCACTCAAAACATCGCCAAGATATTGGTTATTAACATTAATCGTAATTCTTAAAATTGGTTCTAAGATAGTTGGCTTACATTTCATATAAGCTTCTTTAAATGCCAAGATAGCCGCCATCTTAAAGGCGAGTTCATTACTATCAACTGGGTGATATTTTCCATCAAGTAATGTTGCTTTTACGTTTAATACTGGGAAGCCAGCTAAAAGTCCACTTTGTAGCGACTCATAGAACCCTTTTTCGACTGCTGGGAAGTAGTTTTTAGGAACGCTTCCACCAAAAATTTCTTCAGTAAACGAAGTTTCTTCGCTAGGTTCAAACTTCATTTCGACTACACCATAAAATCCAGAACCACCAGATTGTTTGATGTATCTTCCTTGTGCTTGAGCGGTTGCTTTAATAGTTTCTCTATAACAAACTTTTGGATCTTCAGTATTTAAATCGACGTTATAGGTACCTTTTAATTTTTCTAAAACAAATTGAATATGCGATTCACTTAATCCACCAAGGAGCAATTGTTTAGTTTCGACATTACGACGAGTTTCAATGGTTGGATCTTCTTTTTTAGTCTTGGTTAATGCAGGATTAAGTTTTTCTTCGTCTTTTTTATCTTTAACACTTATTGCTCTAAAGCAAACCGCGGTAGGGAATTTGACTTCCTTATATTTAATATAGTTATTCTTATCGCAAAGGGTATAGGCAGTTAATATATCGTCAAGTTTAGATACGGCACATATATCACCAGCTATAACTTCGGTTGCGTTAATTTGATCTTTTCCTTTTAGCCAGAATAAAGATGAAACTTTATATGTTTTATCAGTTTGTGGACAATAAATTTCATCACCTAATTTTAAGGTTCCGCTATCAACTTTTAATATATTGATTGTTCCTAAATATGGGTCGACTGAAGTTTTAATAACGTATCCACTAAATGGAGCGGTTGGATCAGTTTTACGTTCGACCGTTTCTCCTTTTTCATTATAACCTTCATAAGGTTTAAGGTCAGTTGGAGCAGGCATATAGTCAACAAACATTTGAAGTAAGGTATGGCTACCAATATTATTATGTGCGCTACCAAAAATTACAGGGACAAGTTCTCCTCCTAAAACCGCTTTTCTTAAGCCAGTTTTAATTTCTTCATGAGTTAAAGCTTCACCAGAGAAGAATTTTTCTAGCATTGCATCGTCTGTTACTGCAACTGCTTCACAAATCGTATTATGTAATTCTAAAATTTTTGGTTTTTTGGCTTCTTCAATGTCTTCAATACTAACTTTATCACCGACTACTCTTCGTGCTTTTAAGTCGATAACATTAATAAAGCCATCAAATGTTTTTTCATGACCTAATGGATAAGTAAATGGGACGCAGATTTTTCCAAGCTTTTGATATAGTTCAGCCATAATATCGTCGAAGTTTGGATCGACTTTATCCATCTTATTTATATATATAAGGGTAGGAATACCAGCTTTTCTTAATAATTTAAAGTGTTTGGCAGTTCCAACTTGGACTTTACTAGCAGCATCTATAACTAAAACTGCACCTTTAACACTATGCGTAACACTTAAAACTTCCCATAAAAAATCATCATTACCAGGAATATCTAACATATTAATTTTATAACCTTCATATTCTACTGGAACGATGCTAGTCGAGACGCTACTTAATCTATTTTTTTCTTCTTTTAAGTAGTCACTAATGGTATTTTTCTTTTCGATCGAGCCTTTAGGCTCTTTTGTCACAATCGAATTGATCGATTCGACAAGACTAGTTTTACCCGATCCTTGATGTCCAAGGAAAGCGATATTTCGTATATTATTCGAATTTAAGCTCATCATTTTCTCCTTTCAATGTAAGCGCTTTCACGTATTACAATAAGTATAGAATAAAATCTCGAAATTATAAAGAAATAGCGTATTTCTCCTACTAAATTTATATCGTTTCTAATATAATTTACTTAACATGAAAAAAGGAGAATTATAATGAAAAAACAGATTTACGTATCGGGGCTATTAAACTTTGAGACAATTCTTGGAATCGATACCTTCCCAGTTCAATATTGTCCAATCGAATATCCATTCGATAGAATTCATAGCACCGTTTCAGGAACCGCTTACAATATTTCTAAAGCCTTAAAAACTTTAGGAAATAAAGTCACCTTATCTAGTCACGTTGGAAAAGATTTAACAGGTAGAACCATCGTTAGTCAAATTAAAAAAGCTAGAATTAATGTAGGAAAAATTGATACTACTTTAGAATCAACACCAAACCAAGTCGTCTTAGTTGACTATGATGGAAATACCAAAACCTATTGCGATCTTAAAAATATTCAATATATTGAAAGCGATCCAAAAATCGAAGAAGAATATATGAAAGACGCTGACTTAGTCGTCTTATGTAACAATAATTTCAATAGACCTTTATTAAAGAAAGCTAAAGAATTAGGCAAAAAGATTGCTACCGACGTCCATATTATTGGCGACGTTCACGATGAATTTAATGAAGAATTCATCGCCAATAGCGATATCCTCTTCTTATCTAGCAAAGGTTTAGCTAACTATAATTACGAAGACTTCTTATTATCTATTTATAATAAATATCACAATGAAATCATTGTCTTAGGCGAAGGCCGTGAAGGCGCTATGATCTTAGATAGCAAAAAACATATGATTTATCATATCGATGCTATAACTCTTAGACCAATCGTTAATACTGTTGGTAGTCGTGATGCCTTATTCAGTGCATTCTTACACTACTACTTAAAAGGTAAAGATTCTCTTGAATGTTTAAAACTTGCTGAAGTATTCACTAGCTATAAAATCGGTGAAGCCGGAGGCTCAAACGGTTTCTTAAAACAACCAGCCCTAAATAAACTTAGAAAAGAAGTAAGTTTAACAGTTTACGAAATCAAAAGTTTTTAAAAAATAACCAAGATCTGCAAGGTTAAAGCGGCAAAAATGCCGCTTTTTTGTTTGCGCTTTAAAATGAGCGAAAAATATAGGTTTTATCAATAATTTTGCCTATTTTTGAACCGCTTCTTTTGGTTTATTTTTGACTATTTTAAAAAATAGTTGGGTTCTGCAGGTTTATTCTTAAAATTAGCGTTTCCACGTGAAAACTTTTAAAGGTTTCCACACACTAAATTTAATCTTATTTTTGGGTCTCGAATGCTTTTGCAACTTTAACTAGATAATCAGTTATTTTTATATGTTGAGGGCATATTCTTTCACACTTCTTACACTTAATACAGTCGCTGGCTTTACCATAATTTTTGGAGATATTGCCATAATAAACATTTTGTGTGAAATTGCCCTTCGATAACTTTTGTTGATGGATATTATATAGAGCAAAATATTTAGGAATTGGTATATTTCTCGGACATCCTTCAAGACAATATCCACAAGCCGTACAAGGAATCTCGATTGTGCTATTAATTTTATCCACTACTGCATCAATAACCTTATATTCATCATCATTTAATGGCTTAAAGTCCTTCATATAAGATAAATTATCAGTCATTTGCTCCAAAGTAGACATTCCACTTAAGACCATATAGGCCTTTTCAAGGCTTGCAGCATAGCGAATTCCCCAACTTGCTATACTTAAATCAGGTTTTGCTTTCTTAAATATTTCTTTTATATCGTCAGCAACATTTGCAAGCGTTCCGCCCTTTAAAGGCTCCATAACAATGACTTTTTTGCCATATTTTTCACATACTTCGTAGCATTTTCTACTAGCAATGCCTTCATTTTCCCAATCTAAATAGTTAATTTGTAGTTGAACATACTCTACTTCAGGATGTTTTTCTAAGATTTTATCTAATAATTCAGGTGTGTCATGATAGCTAAACCCAATATGTTTAACCTTTCCTTCATTCTTTTTATCTACAATATATTGAAAACAATCGAACTTTTCCGCTACTTCAATACTATGAGAGCAAACATGATGCAATAAATAGATGTCAAAATAATCAACGCCACAATTTTCGAGCTGTTCATTAAAGATTCTATCGACATCTTCTTTATTTTTAAGCATCATTAAAGGCATTTTAGTGGTAATTGTATATTTATCGCGTGGATAACGGTCTTTTACACAAGTTTTAAACACCTTTTCACTACGATGATCCATATACATATAGGCGGTATCGAAATAGAAAAAGCCACTAGAAATAAACTCATCGACCATCTTATTAATTTGGTCGATATCAATTTCTTCACCAATTGTTGGCAAACGCATTAATCCAAAACCTAATTTCTTCATATGTTTCTCCAATATTGTGTCTTTAATACATTTATTTTATAGATTCTTCATCCTTTTTAGTTAGATATTTAATGCCTTTAAAGAGTTTGCCATTAACTAAATATACCAATCCTTGAGCTTGGTTATAGGATAACGTACCTCCACTAGCATTATAAGCGTTACGAATATTCATAGAACTATATGCTTTTAAAATTACATATGCACTCTTATATTGGATGTTGTGTTGGATAGGATCTTTAATTTTCCTAGCCTTTTTCATTGCTCTTTTTGCATATATACGAACAGCTAATTTGAGAATTTTAGCCATAAAAGTGTTCATATATTCGATTGACGTTTCCATATCATAAGGTTTTTTAGGTTTAACGAAGTCTATGAATTTATAGTCAAGGATATCTTTAAATTGTTCGTCGGTTATAGTTAATAAATCGTTTGGATTTGAGTATAAATTTTTAATATTGGCAGGTAATTCCTCTATCGTTTCGCCTTTAATTTCAACCTCAACCTCGCTTATCGAGTCATGAGCATTCTTTGCTAAAACGAAAATATATTTTTCATCCTCAAGCACAAATTTCTTACGACTTAAGTCATAAGATTTAAGGTCATCAAAATCTATTTTAACTTCAATTTCTTTCATTTCATGGGGGTTCTGCAGGGTTTTTCCAAATTTTACGAGGTTTTTTATAGGTCTATAGGTCTTGCTATCAGGCTTTTTAACATAGATTTGGTAGACCTCTTTACCTGCTATATCACTAACGTTTTCTATATTAAATCTAGCAACAACTTTATCTTCCTTTACATCAACTTTAAAATCGCTATATTTAAATTCACTATAACTTAAGCCGTATCCAAACGGAAAATTAACCTCTTTATTTACGCTTTCATAATATCTATATCCAACATAAATCGATTCTTTATATAACTCATTCGTATTCTTGGTGAATTCATTACCAAATGGCACATCTTTATAATCTTTAACCCACGTTTCACTAAGTCTTCCACTAAAATTGTTGTATCCAAATAAAAGTTTGTATAAACCTTCTCCGATAGCTTCTCCACTTAGACCCATATAAACAAGTGCATCGATTTTATCTAAATGTGGAATAGTCACACTACTTCCACCATTTAATATAAATATGATTGGTTTACCTAAAGCAACTAATATATCAAGCAACTCAATTTCACTTTTTGGTAAATCCATAGTTGGTCGATCAAAACCTTCGCTTTCAATAAAATCGGTTTGACCGCCAAAAAAGAGTATATAGTCATAGTTTTGAACTATCTTTTTAATCTTCTTAACATCTTTTTTAATAAGTTTATCGCTTTCGAGATAACCTTTTATATACGTATAGTCGATACTATTCTCATCGAATGCCATTTTATAGGTCTTTAGATAAGATGGATTTAACAAACTCGAACCATTTCCTTGGTAGCGACATTGTTCAAATAAATCACCAACTACTAAAAGTTTCTTATCTTGTTTTAAAGGCAATATGTTGTTTTCATTCTTTAATAAAACGGCCGAATCAATAACAGCTTCTAAAGCGACTTTGTAATTTTCTTTAAACACTTCTTCAGTTTGCTCTTCTTTTTCTACTAATACATAGTCATTTATAAAAGATAGGACTCTTTCTACGGATTTATTTAGTGTTTCTAAACTCACAGTTCCATCTTTAACGGCTTTAATCAATATTTCGGTGTTGTGCTTCACATTTCCCGGAGTTTCTATATCGTTTCCAGCGTTTAAAGATTTATCTCTATTGACCATGCCACCCCAATCAGTCATCAAAAACCCTTCAAAACCAGCTTCACCCCTTAAAAACCCATTAATAAGTTCTTTATTCTCTGACATATGAACGCCATTTACTTTGTTATACGAACTCATAAATGTTGCAGGTTTTGATTTCTTACAAACAATTTCGTATGGTTTTAAATAAATTTCATGTAGGGCTTTGTCATCAATAATCGAGTCGCTAGCATGACGATTCTTTTCGCAGTTATTAGCTAAATAATGTTTGACACTAACGCCAACTTTTTGATCTTGAACCCCGTTTATATAAGCGCTAGCTAAAACTCCATCTAAATATGGGTCTTCACTTAAATATTCAAAGTTTCTTCCACATAATGGGTTTCTTTTTATGTTGATTGCTGGTCCTAATAATATGTGTTTGTTGTAATAAATACATTCTTTAGCAATGGCTTGACCAACTTTATAAAATAATTCTTCATCAAAACTACAAGATAAGATACTTCCAGTAGGAAAAACAGTCGATTTCACTTTACTACTAAATGGCGTATTGTCGTTTTCTAAAACTGTCCTTACTCCGTTTGGTCCATCAGTTAAATTGATCGATGGAATGTTTAATCTAGGAATATCATATGTTGAAAATTGAGTTTTCCCACCAAGTAAATGGCGCTTTTCTTCAATTGTTAACTCTTCTAATGCTCTCTTTATATCAACCTTTTCCATAATTGCCCTATCAATTACTAATATTATACTAGATATAAAAGCGGCGATTTATAAAAAATTAACATGTATTTTAATAAACGAAATTAATAAAAATCGCAAAAAATAGTGGAGTTCTGCAGGGTTTTTCTTATAAAACGGCGATTTTTAATAATATATAACCACTTGTCAAATATTAATAAATCTAATTTTTGTTGCCAATAATTATTATCGCCTTTACAATGGCGCTATCTTTTTCATGGAGGTACTTTATATGAAAAAAAGAAAATTGCTTTTGCTTTTGCCACTTTTAGCCCTTGGGCTTGTTAGTTGCGAAGGCACTGAAGAGCCGGTTGTCGATCCCGATCCGGTAGAGGAACCTGTCGATGACGATCCAGTAGTTGATGATGATCCTGTTATCGACGACGACCCTATTGTTGACGATGATCCAGTAATCGATGATGACCCAATTGATGACGACGATCCTGTAGTCGATGATGACCCAGTTGGCGACGATCCTATTGATGAACCTGAAGTGACTAATCACGAACCAGCTATTGAAGCTTTAAAAGGTTTAGAATCGGTTGCTATCAAGGGCGCCTATTCTTCTGCAGCAACTTACTATAAGGACACAGATTACGAAGAAGAAGGTGCAAAGTATACATATGAAACTTCTGGTATTTATACTAGTGAATACGTTTGGGCTTATCATAGTTATGAAGGAAATGGATATGAAAGCGAAACTGTTGTCGTTAATAAAGATGGTTTAGCTGCAACTGAATCTCTTAATAGACATAACGAAGTCGAATGGGAAATATTAACTGATGATTCTACTGGGGATCAAATTGTTTATACCGATAAATATTATCAACCATTCACATATGTCACTACTGAAAACTCTACTTGGGATGAAAATACATCGACTCTTTCTATAGATACAGCTAGTGTCGAAGATGGGTTAACCTTATTCGATGAACTCTTTAATGATGATATGTATGATCCTGTTACGTTGGTTATAGGATTTACTAGCGATCTCACTCCTTCTACCGTCACGTTCCACGATGAATATGATTATTATTCAACTTGGTATACTAGAGAATACGAAGGTGAATTTGTTGAAGTTTCTGAACTTGAAGGAAACGTCACTCGCGCTACTCCTTATGATACTTATGATGAAGCTTCTGGTCTTGAAGCTATTTTAGAAACCTTACAAAATGCAGAAAGTTATACCGTTAGGGTAAAAGGTTATGAAAATTATATTTACGCATATCTTGATAAAGATGTCGGCGTTGTTTCATTCCACTATACTAGCATGGTATTAAAAGGAACTTTACAAGTAGATGATGATAGCTATGTCAATTTCGAAGATGTTTCTGGTAGTGCTGTTAATGCAACTAGCGGAAATATAAAAGGCAATGCTTACGATGCATATTTTGCTTCTGGATCTAGCGGAATGACTCCTGATTACGATGTCGCTCCTGAAATGTTTAATTATGAAGGTGTAGATGATAGCGGCAATGCAGTCTATGGAATTAAATTAGAACTTGGAACATCCTTATATCCATATCTTCTTCCAGCTTATCCAATGGCAGAAGAAACTTATGGAAGAGGCAGCATGGTAAATGGCTATAGAGAAGTCTACATTGGTGGCGATACATCTACTGATTTAACTACTGTTTACTATCGTTTACAAATCTCAGGAACTACAACCAATCCTGAAATGACGTTTAGTTATGAAACTACTGATGGTGATATATACACAAATACAATAGTTTTCAGTGATATTAATAGCACAACTATTCCATATACTAGCGTTAACTATCCATCTTCATGGAGTGGAATATTAGGCGATACTACTGACCTTGATGCTATCTTAAACCAAGGCACATCAGGTAATTTAACTTTCGATAGAGATATTCCATATATCCTTTGGGAAGATAATGCTTGGACATTAGATCAAGTTTATACATCATCCACCGCTGTCGATTTATATTTATATGGTGGAAGTTATGACGAAGTTACTTCAATGCTTGATGAATATAAAACAACATTAACAACTGCTAGTTGGAGCATTGAAAATACTAATGAAAGCGATACAAATCAAACCGCAACACTTAAGAATTCAGACGGAACTATTGGTATAATGCTTGAAGCTCAAATATATACATATTACGGTAATACATACTACTTCTTCGATGTTTATGTATATGGCTTAACTGGTGATTATGAAACATTAATCACTAACTTAGCAGGCGCAGAAACTGTTGCTGAGTACGAAAGTGAATCACAAGCTTCGGTAGACTTAGAAACAATTGGTGATGTGTTCCCTTATGTCAATCCTTATTTAGGATTCTATAGTTATTTAGTCTTATATACTTCATCTGACTATTCAACATTCAATTGGGCTCTTACATATCAACTTCTCACTTCATCAAGTTCAATACAAACATATATCGACGAATTATATGAAGAAGTAAATCCAATCTATACTGAAGCTGGTTGGACATGTGTTGAATCAACATATGGTAGTAGAACGATTTATACATGGAGTTGGACTGACGAAACAACTGAAACTACTTACTCGCTTCAAGCATCATGGACAACTAATTATTATTACTACTGGGTCTTCTTAATGTTCTCTGCTGAAGCAGCATAATAAAATTCACTTTCTAAAATTTTATCAAGGTTTTGCAAGGTTTTTACGAAACACATAATTTCCAATTAAAAACCCCGCTTTTTACAAAAAGAGCGGGGTTCTGCAGGGTTTTGTTCGCAAAACCCTTTATTTTTTGGTCATTAAATCTCTGATATAAGCGATATCTTCTTCACCTAAACGAGGGAAAAGATTATTAAGTTTTGTAACCTTCTTTTCATTCAATAATTCAGGTTTTAAAACGTTATTATAATCGTTTTCTTCATCGCTAATTCCTAACGATTTAATAGCATCATTTGCCTTATTAACAAGGGTTGGTTTAAGCAAAATCGAAGCATTGAAAATAATATAAGAGAGAGTATTCATTACAACTTCTAGCTCGCTAGTTTTACCTTCTTTAGCTAAAGTCCAAGGAGCACTCGTTTCGATATATTTATTAGCTTTATTTAATAAATCCATAATAGCAATATGGGCTTCAGTAATCTTTAAATCAGCCATATTTTCGTTATAGATACTTATAGTTTTTTCTACTTCTTTTCTTAATTCTTTTGAAAGTTCAGCTTCATCACTTTCATTATAGTTAGGAATAACTCCATCAAAATATTTAATAATCATCGAGGTAGTTCTACTAACTAAATTTCCATAATTATTAGCTAAATCTTGATTGATTCTTTCAACAAATTGTTCAGGAACAAATTGTCCATCTTGACCAAAAATTATTTCTCTAGCGTAATAATATCTAAGCGAATCTACTCCATATTTTTCGACTAATGGATATGGAGAAATAGTATTACCTTTAGATTTTGACATCTTACCGTCTTTCATCATGAGTAACCCATGAACGAAGACTCTATCCGGATGACGAAGTCCTAATGCCGATAAAAATTGTGGCCAATATATAGCATGGAAACGAGTAATATCAGCACCAATTACATGAATAATTTCGCTTTCTTCATCTTCCCAATATTTTTTATATAAAGAATCGTCTTCACTTCTATAACCTAAAGCACTCAAATAGTTAATTAAAGCATCTAACCAAACATAAGCAACGTGCTTATCGTTTTCTAAAATAGGAACTCCCCAAGAAAATGTAGTTCTACTTACACATAAATCAGTAAGTCCTGGTTTAATAAAGTTATTTTCCATTTCGTGTTTACGACTAACTGGCGTAATCGAATTTTCTTTATTAAAAAAGGTATCAAGTTCTTTTAAATATTTATTAGTTTTAAAGAAATAGCATTCTTCTTTTTCTTTTTGAACAGGTCGACCACAATCTGGACATAAATGACCTTCTAAAAGTTGCGATTCAGTCCAAAAAGATTCGCAAGGGGTACAATACCAACCTTCATACGATCCTAAATAGACGTCTTCTTGTTTTATGAAGTCACTAAATACACTTTGAACTACTTTAATATGTCTATCTTGAGTGGTTCTAATAAAATCGTCGTTAGTAAGTTCCATCGCTTTCCATAAATTTTGGAAATCTCCGGCGATCTCATCTACATATTGTTGAGGGGTTTTATTCGAGGCTTTGGCATTTTTTTCGATTTTCATTCCATGCTCATCAGTACCCGTAAGGAAAAAGCATTCTTCATGTCTATTTCTTCTAAATCTAGCATATATATCGCACATTGTTGAACAATATGCATGTCCGATATGTGGATTTCCACTTGGGTAATAAATTGGCGTAGTAATGTAAAATCTTTTCTTCATAATTAACCTCTTTCAATATTATAAATATTAAACTTTTCTAATTAAAGAAATAAAAACCTCTCAATTGAGAGGTTTGATTTAGTTCATTATTTAACGTCTCTTTTATATTTTCTATTGAAACGAGCAACTTGACCATCGTTTTGAACAAATCTTTGTTTGCCAGTATAGAATGGGTGGCAATTGCTACAAGTATCGACACGAATTTCTTTTAATGTTGATTCGGTTTCAAATGTTGTACCGCAGGTAACACAAGTCACTTTACACGTTTGATATTTTGGGTGAATTCCTTCTTTCATATTCTTTACTCCTTCCGCCTTGATTTACTGTTTCTTCAATCAAAGAAAGCATGGTTAATTATAGTGAAATAAAGGCTATTAGACAAGTGTCAATTTTCGCATAAATCGGCTATTTTCGATGCTTTATAATAGAAAATTACTTATCTCACTCCTCTTTATCAACATTATTTACATCATCAACATCTATCAAATCATTATTTTGATTGGTTGATGTATTCATATTCTCAATAATTTCATTTAATGCTTCCATGTTTTGTAAATGTATTTTTCTATTTCGCTCTTTCTTTCCGATTCTATTAAAACCTCTATCAATCGCAATATTTATGAAAATCCAATATAAAATAGTCAACGGTAGAAAAATAACAAAATAATAAAGAGCAAAAACCCTTGCTCCATAACTGCCATCTTCATAAACTTTAAAAGTTGTATTGAAATAAGCCGAGATACATTCACAAAAAATTAGTACGTAATTTATTGGATAAATTACCCAAAAATACCACCTTTTTTTAAATAATTTGTATTTATCAAAAACCCAGAATTGTTTTAAAAATAAAATAAGAGTAAGCGCTAAAAAAACTAATTCAATATAAAACACTGACCTAGCAACTATATGGTCAAAATTATATCCAACCATAGTTGCAAGAAAACCAATCGCCATCCCAAACGGAATAAATAAATTGTCGCGCATTACAACATAGCTTCTAGCTCTTGGATTTTCTATGTTGTAAATATTTTCAACATTTAAAAACTTCGTGTAAAAAGGACGTTTTTCTTTTTTAGAATTGTTCATTTACCCAATCCCGATCGTACCAATGATATATTTTCCAGCCGATCCTATATCCTTTCTTTTGATAACCGCTAATATACACTCTTGTCATAACATAAAGAACGCTTAACACAAGAACAGTAATAATCAATCCAAAGATAGCGCCCCAAATGTCACTAGTTGCAACTAATACAAAATCATCCCAAAAAGTTGCAAGGTGCGATTTAATAGTCTTAGCAACAACACTAAGTTCTATCGCTTGCGCAGGGAACATAGCTTTTAAAATTTGAATAATTGCAAGCGCATCTGCATAATAGGTTGCAACGTTATTAATAAACGATGACAAAGTATTATAAAAAGATATGCACGTATCAGCATCAAATTCGAGTCCCAAGAATTTATAGTCATCAGATTTATAATTTATATTAACTGATGGTTCTATATCAGCAGATATCTCATAAATTGGTAAAAGATCTTCATCATCACTTGACGAAACATAACTACTATCTCCAGCTCTTGAATCATCGAATATTAAATAACCTAAAGACTCATCATCTCCATCTTCTATAGGAGTGACTTTAGTTATGGTCTCATCAGTATTTATATCCCAGACACTAAAATCTCTTGTTATATCTAAATCAATTAAACTTAAACTATTTGTTGCATAAATTAAATCTTCATCAATTACAGGATCGATTATTACATAAGAATCAATGCCAGTTGCTAATGCGCTTGCTAATTCGCTATCGATAAGACCCAACTCTTGATTGAAATTCAATAAAGAAATTTTAAGCAAATCTTCTTGCTCTTCATCAGAAATTGATAAAACTTCTTCCGCATCAAAATTTTGAGCATATTCACTGATTATCTCTTCAGAATTTTCATAAATATACTCTAACTTATTAGAAACCGTCACCTCTTGTAGACCACCCGATATTGAGGTTACGACTACGACAAAAAACGAGAACATTCCCATATATTCCTACCTCCTTATGTTAATTTCATTATAAGACGGAATTTAAAATTTTAAAGTAATTTTTAAAATTATTTTCGTATTCGAATTTTGTGTTGAACGATAAATAAAAACACTATCCCTACTAAATGAAACAAAGATTTCACAAAGGTCTGACTACATCAAAAACAATAGATTTTGTTACATTTTAATTGTCGCTTAACTCGAGTAAATATACCAATACAAAATTTAAAACTTACTCCTCATCTATAAACTTCTTATCGTTATAAATACCATTATCTTCATTCATAGACGCCGAGCAACTATCTTCGCTAGGAATTTCTACTCGCTTCTTCGCTTTTTCTAACTTATGCTCCTTGATAACGCTATCTTGAAAATACTTCAAGTGTGTATAGTGCATAAAAATTAGGTAAATAATTATTAATGGGAGGAATATAAATAAAAAATATACTGGGTTAATCTTAACTTCAAATCCTTCATTCTCAAACGGGGTAACCACAGTATTAAAGCAAGCCGAAATAAGTTCACCGATTAATAAGACGTAATTGATTGAGTATATTAGCCAAAAATATTTTTCTTTCTTGAATAATTTATATTTTTTTATGAACCTATACTGCTTAACTAGTTGCCAAACCGAACGAAAAATTGAATATAAAATAAATACGAACATGCAAATAGTGAAAACAAGACCGAAATTAAATCCAACAATAGTTGCAACTAATCCGGCCCCATTAGCATAAATGACGAAAAATATCGCTCTCCACACGAAACGATCTTTTTCTTTCGATGTAGCGATCTTATCGACATTCTCTACATTGATAATCTTGGCGTAAAAACGAGGCTTTTTAGCATCAGTCGTCATTCACAAACCCATCTCCAATCAAGCAAACCATGAACTTCCCATCCAATTCTAAAACCTTTATTTTGATAACCGCATATAAACATATAAACAATATATAAAACCGGCTTCATGTCATTTAAGGCAATCTTTATTTTTAACTCGCTCTAACAATGTTTGATAATAAAAAACTCATTCCTCTTTATCTTTATCGGTAAAATCGTCGATTCCTTTATCTTCTTCATCCTCTCTATAAAATGAGTTCATATCTTCGATAATTTCCTTATGCTCCTTAACCATCGCGGCATATTTCTTTTCTTTTTTTGTAGTCATTTCGCGAATGCCTTTATTCACTGTATATTCCAGTAAAATCAAATATAAAACTATTAATGGAATGAATATAAAAATATAGTAAAGAGGATTTATATGCGTCGACCATTTACCGTTATCATAAATTTCAAAAGTCGTGTTAAAGTAGGCAGATACGCATATAGCTGCAAGCAATACATAATTTAATAAATATATAAACCAAAAATATCTCTCTTTTTTAAATATTTTATATTTGTGTATCACTAAAAATTGCTTTACGAGTAATATCAGAGAGCCAATAACTAATAGAGCTTCAACAACAAAAGTAGCTATAGCGTACGCATGTTCGAAATTAAATCCGATTGTGGTCGCAATAGCTCCGGCGAATTGAGCTAAAATCACGAAAAAAGAACCACGCAAAGGAATACGAAGTATTTTTTTATCGTCTTCCAAATTTAAAACATTCTCTTGGTTTATAAATTTAGTATATAAAGGTGGTTTTTCTTCCTTGTATTTGCTCATTTCTCTTTTTTTAACTTCCGTATTTAACATTTTCTCGACATATTGAGTATCGCAAAAAATATTAATATATCTACTTTTCCTCCTGTATTGATTAAATTATAAAGTACAACAAATAATTGAAAAGGAAAAATATATTTTGCTAATTGTTTTTAAGCTAGCAAAAGATCTTATAACATCAATATAGTCGTCAATAGTTCACTTAATAGCATATAAAATCCGCTGAATTTCAGAAAAAACCCTGCAGATCTCAATTATTTTTATAAAAAAACGAAACTTTTAAAACTCAAAGTTCCTCTATTTATATGGAAGTTTTTATTAAGTTCAATAATGAATTGGAACTAATATAAATTAGAAGATTACTCTTAATCGTTCGTATTTACATTGTCTTCTTCGAATGGTTTGTCGCTAGTCGAATTTGGATCAAACTCGTTTACATCTATATCATCTACGATTGGCTCTTCTTTATTGATTTCTCCTTTTGCTTTATTTTCTTTTAAAGCTTCTAACACATTTATTCGGATACACTTTATATACATTATGTCTAGGAAAAACACATACAAACACAACAGCGGTATAAAAACAAATAAATAATAACCACTCCAAATACGGACCTCAAACCCATTGTCTAAAATAGAAAAAGTCGTATTAAAATAAGCGGAAACGCACGTTCCTATTGCTAGTACATAATTAATTATGTGTATCCCCCAAAAATAGCTACTTTTTTTAAAAACATTATATCTTTTCATTATGAAATAATGTCTTATCAATAAATATATCGAGGCCACAAAAAGGATAATTTGCACGCAAAACATATATATCGTAAAGCTATGTTCAAAGCCATAACCACTAAAAGTGGCAATAAGTCCAGGCGCATGCGCAAAGGCTAGCATAAATAATATTCTCCAAAAACAATTGCATATCTTCTTAGGTTTTTCGATCTTAGCAACGTTTTCTTCATTGATTATTTTTGTATAAAATGGCTCTTTTTTAATAGTCTGTTTGCTCACAAACCCGTCTCCAATCAAGTATGCTATAAACTTCCCGACCAATACGGAATCCTTTTTGCTTATAGCCACAATATATCATATATCCGATAAAGGCTAATCCAAGAATAATAGCGCATGGCCACCAGAAATACACGTGGATACTATTACTAAAATTGAGGTGAAATTCATAAATATCCTCCTTTGTATTTTGCTTTATTATAAAGTAAGAAGAAAAATTTAAAACAATTTTATAAAAACCCTAATTTTCAAAGCATCTATCAACATAATTTTTATAATCACTAGTAAAATAAATATAGATGATTCACATAATAAATCATCGCTATTGGAGGAATATATGAACGTTGATTTAAAAGGCCAAACCGCTGTTGTCGTAGGTGCTGGTCGCGGAATTGGTGAAGCTATTGTTACTGAAATCGCTAAAGCCGGTGCAATAGTTTACGTTGCAGATATTTTACTTGATAACGCTAAAGAAGTTATCGCTAAACTCGAAAAAGATAACCTCAAAGGTGTCGCCGTTAAATGCGATGTTAGTAATTTAAAAGAAGTCGATGAAGTCTTAGCTAAAGCCGAAAAAGAAACCGGTCGCTTAGATATCGTCGTAAATAGTGCTGGTATAGTCACTTTGAATTCCTTCTTAGATACTACCCAAGAAGAAATCGAAAGTTTATATAAAGTCAATTTATTAGGTACAAGTCACGTCCTTCAATGCGCAATTAAACGTATGCAAAAATATAATCATGGAAAGATTGTTTGTATCTCTTCATTTGCTGGTCGCCACGCCTTAAAAGAAGGCTTCAGTTATTATGGAATGACTAAAGCTGCCGTTAACTATTTGACTCAAGCCGCTGCTTATACAGGCGCCGATTATAATATTAATGTTAACGCTATCTGCCCTGGTATAATTCGTACCAAAATGTGGGAAAAGATCTTAGATAATTATGTCGAACATGGCCAAGATAGAGAAGAATCTTGGAAAGAAAGTTTGAAACACTTCATTCCACTAGCTAGAGGTGATCAAAAAGTCGAAGATATCGCTTACGCTGTCTTATTCTTATGTTCTGAATACGCTGATCACATCACAGGCCAAGCCTTAAATGTCGATGGCGGCGCTTCGATGGATTAAGAATTAGGTAATATATTTAACTAAAAAAACGCTTAATTTAAGAAAAAACCCTGCAGATCGCCACTATTTTTTGTAAAACACGAACTTTATAAATAGCGATAGATCAACCGCAGGGTTTTAATATTATTTAAATTATCTTAAATATCTTCCTTTAAACAGAACACGGCATATAAAGGAACTGACTTAATATTATTTTCAAAACCAAAGTTTTTACTTGAGACTCTTATTGAATATTTAGGCGAATACTTATTGGCAAATACAGACAAACTTTTCGCTTTAACATTATCAGCATACTTACATTCAATAGGAACAACTTCATCATCAAGTTGAATAACAAAGTCTACTTCTGCGCTATTTCTCGATTCCCAATAATATGGATAGATTCCTATTGAAACTAATTGTTGCATTATATAGTTTTCAGCTAAAGTGCCTTTAGCATCACTAGATAAATTGTTAGTTAAAATATTTTTTACACTAATATTTAAACTATCCGTAAGTAAACCAACATCGTTCATATACATTTTAAAAGACAAAAAATCTTCATGTATCTTTAAAGGTAATGTTCCTTCGGTAACCTTGTTACATTTATAAACGACGCCGGCCGTTTTAAGCCATTCAATAGCGTCATCATAGGTTCTAGCTCTTGCACCACTTCCAATAAGACTATATAAAAATTTCTTATTTTCTTTTGCTAGCTGTGAAGGGATAGTATTATACGCAGCAATAATTCGATCGCTTTCTTTTAAGTCGACATATTTAGTCATATCGCCACGATAACTACTTAAAATTTCATCTTGTATGATTTTTACATAACCATAATCTTTATTATTAATGAAAGATTGGACTGCCGAAGGCATGCCACCGACAATTAAATATTTATAATAGTACTCTAAAATCGTGTTATGAACGACACTTGGTAAAACACTAACACTTCTATATGCTTCTTTAATTTTAACGATAAGTTCATATTGGTCCATAGCCATTAAAAATTCTTCAAAGTTTAATGGATACATAGTCACCATATTTACTTTTCCTACAGGGAATGAATAATGTCCTCTATTTACCGCTAAACCAAGTAAACTTCCGGCAGCTATTATATGGACGTCACGACGCTCCTCACAAAAATATTTAAGCGAAGTTAAAGCCTTCTCGCATTCTTGTATTTCATCAAATACGATAAGCGTTTTATCTTTTAAAACTTTTTGATTAGTAACACTTTCGATTTCGTCTATGATTCTATTAGGAACTAAGTCAGGGTCAAAAATCGCTTTCAAACCAGCGTTACCTTCAAAATTAAGATAGATAACGTTATCATAATTTGCTAATCCAAATTCATATATAGAGTAAGTTTTACCAACTTGTCTAGCTCCATATACCAACAAAGGCTTTCTTTCAGGATCATTTTTCCACTTTAGTAAATAGTTTCCAATTAGTCTCTTCATATTGAATAATTTACTAGAAAAAGAGAGGAAAATCAATATTTTGCCATTTTTTCATATGAATAATTGGCAAAAATTCAGTTTTTATACCCAATTTATTAATGAAACATTAAAAAAAGGTTTATGCTCATGTAACGTTATAAATAGTTCCTCAAGGTAATAAATAATCGAAAACAACAACACAAAATTTACTATAAAACGCGTTAAATGGCCTTTTAAAAAAATGTAGTAACAATCGGAACTTTTTAAGCAAAATCCGCAACATTTCGGGATCAAAACCAGCAACATTTCGATTTACCGGTTTTACCTACCACCCACAAACGATTAAAACCTACATTTTGAACGCCTTTTTCATTATTAATAGTTTCCGTTCCGAGTGTTTTCACTTTTTTAATCCGCAAGATTTGCACTTTTCATTCCGAAGGATTTTAAACAAAACGGGGCAAAATGCCCCGAAAATCTCAAGCAAAACGGGGCATTTTGTTGCCTTTTTCTCTAATTTACTTTATTATAAAAGCAATGGAGGAATAGTAATGCACCGTTTTTGCGAAAATAATATTGTTGATTGGTTAAATAATAGTAAAGGCGCGCTATTAGTTAGTGGCGCTAGGCAAGTAGGAAAGACCTATATCATTCGTAATGTTTTACAAGAGCACAATATTCATTATTTAGAAATCAATTTCTTTGATCGTCCTGACATTCTTCAAACTCTTAAAAATATTACTGACATCAACGATTTTGTTGACCGTTTGCGTTTGTATTCTTCTACTCCTTTAATTGAAAAAGAGAGCGTAATTTTCTTTGACGAGATACAAGAATTTCCTGAGATCATTACTAAGATAAAATTCCTTGTAGATAATGGCACATTTAGATATATCCTTAGCGGTTCTTTATTAGGGTTAGAAATTAAAAATATACGCTCAATACCTGTTGGATATTATCAAGAACTCAAAATGTATCCGATGAGCTTCTTGGAATTTTGTAAAGCTCAAAATATTAATAAGAAAGTATTCGCGCATTTAGAGGATTGTTATAACAACAAACAACCCGTCGATAAAATTATCCACGAAAAGATGCTTAACTTGTTCACTCAATATTTAGTTGTTGGCGGTATGCCTAGAGTTGTTCAAACTTTCTTAGATACCTCAAATCTCGTCAAAGTCGACGAGGAAGCTAGAAACATTATCTACCAATATAAAGCTGACTTTTCTAAATATGAAAGCGACGATAAAAAACTAAGACTATTAGCTATTTATGACAACATACCTTTACAACTCAATAAACAAAATCTTCGTTTCCAATTCACATACTTAAATAAAGAATTGAAATTTAATCGCTACGAAAATTCATTTTTATGGCTAACTGATGCCGGAGTCGTTTATCCTTGCTATATCGCTAACGAGATTAAAACTCCTTTAATCATTTCAAAGGAAAAGAATACCTTTAAACTATTTATGAATGATGTTGGATTATTATTAAGTACATTCCCATTTTCTGTACGCCAAGGATTTATCGATTTTTCACAACAATATCTTAATGTAAATCTTGGCGCTATATATGAAAATTGCGTCATGCAAGAATTAGTCGCTAATTCCTTAACACCTTACTACTATAAAAGCAAACGAATAGGTGAAATTGATTTTGTTTTAGAGATTGATGGCAAGATGTTAGCTCTTGAAGTTAAATCTGGTCACGATATTAAAAATCACAAATCGTTAGATAAACTTCAAAAACAAACTGAATATAAAATCGATCAATATATTGTTCTTTCAAAAGAAAACCTTTTTGAAAAAGATAACATCCTATATCTTCCTATCTATATGTGTGAGTTTATTAAGGAAACAAAACCCGAAAGTGTTATAATTCCTAAGGTTGAAATATAAAAAAACTCTTTAAAATTTTACTTATGAAAAAGACATCGAAATTAATATTAACTTTATTAACAACTGCTGCTATCACTTCCTTATCTAGCTGCGATCTATTTAATCAAGACTATGAAACTAGAATCTCAGGTGATTTTTTATATAAATATATAAAAAGTTCTGATGCTAAAATAACTTATGAAGATGGTGATTACGTCGCTATTTATGAATTATCTACCGAAGGACTAACTAAAGATACACTAATAGTTCCTGATGAAATAGATAATAAACCAGTCATTAAAATAGGTTTACCAGGTAGCGAATCGACTCGTAATATTTTTACTGGTAGCCCTAGCTTCACTTCTTTATATTTACCTAAATCATTAGAAGTAATGGGTTGTCATTCTTTATGTACTAATAAAAAGTTGTTCATAATAGAGTCAGATAATTACTACATTCATGGCAATAAACAACACGGAGCAAATTTATATCTACCTGAAAACCTATATAACGAATATATAAATTATTATGATGAAGAAGACTTAGGACTTACTTCTTTACATATCGCTAATTTAGAGTTTATTAGTGAAGGCGAAGTCTATTTTATAGGAGACTATGAAGAAGGTGATTTGATAAGTTATGTACCTGATGCTCCTAATAAAGAAGGCGATTATAACTTTGTTGGATGGTATAAAGAGGAAGAATGTATTAACGAATGGGATTTTACTAACGATACATTTTCTCTTAATGAAGGCGAAACTAAAATGAGGCTTTACGCCAAGTTTGTAGAAATAGATCCTACGTTTTCTTACTAAAAACCCTGCAGATCTCCACTAAAATTTTTAAAAACGATAATTTAATAACAAAAAATGGATAGACGCTCGTCTATCCATTTTCGTTAAGTCTATAGGAAGATAAACTTATAAATTATCTAAAAAGTATAGCGATGGGAGAGCCTTTCCATCGTATGAGAATAAAGCTTGATTAGCCCAACTTGATAAAGTTGTACTATCAGCCCATCCGCTTCCTTTTACAGGAATAAAGTCTCCTCCCCAATACATGAAGCCGTAACCGTTACTATGATTATTTAATGTATTGAGCATGTCTCTCATTAAGGAAGCTTGGCCTTGAACAGAAACATCGTAACTACTATTAGCTAAATCGCTACTAAATGTATTTGAAGCATAGGTAGTTGCCTTAGTAGTAAATCCATAAGAAGTTTCAACAACCATAACTTTCTTGGTAGGGAAGTTTGATTCTAGATTCGTTAATAAAGTACCAAGTTCGCTTTCATTTGGTCTACCTTGATAATAAATGTATCCGCTGATTCCAATAATATCGTAATCGACATTTCTTAATGCATTATAGTATTCATAATACCAATCAGTTCCGCTAAATCCTTTAGCTACGTGAACAATTGTTTGAATATCACTAAACACATCTTTAGCAGCTTCTACTCCTGCGTCAATATATCTAACCCAGTTAGCAGTTGTTGAGGTTGAATTATAGTATCCACTAATCGAACTACTTGCGTCATAACGATTAGTAACGTATCCTGGATGATCACCTGTTAAATAAGAATAATCCGTTCCTGGCATTTGCCTAAAAAGTCCATTAGTAGTTTCATTACCAATTTGAACGTAAGCAATGTCGATTCCTGCATCTTTATAAGCTTGTAAGGTTTCTGTTGTGTAGTCAGTAATATAATTAATCATTTGTGTACTACTAGTAGCATCCGCCCAAGCTTTAGGAATGACTTGGTAAGTTGGATCAGCATAGAAGTCAGAATAATGAAGATCTATCATAATATCTAAATCATAGATATTAGCTAGTTTAGCAATCCATAAATTAGTTTCTAAATCATTTGTTCCTCCACCATAACTTACTGGTTCATCACCAATATTATAGTTATATGGATCGACAAACTCTTTAATTCTAACTGTGTTATAACCAGCTTCTTTTATGATCTTGAAGATATTTTCTTCTTCGCCATCAGCATTATAATACTTTCCTCCATTATCATAGATTTGTTTAACATAACTTATATCTATTCCAATTGGAGTGTCATCTTTTAAGTCTGAATCAAGGGAAGTTAAAGTAATATCATCGAACCAATCACTATCATCGTTTGATTGTGAATAAGTAGATGATCTACCTCTAACGATGTAACTTACCGAGACTCCATCACTATTAGAGAAGGTAACTGTTTCGTTAGCATCTCCTTCTAAAACAGTAATAGTAATTGAATGATTTCCATCATTAGCTTGTTCTACTAAGATTTTGCTAGTATCGTAGTCACCAATTGTTAAATCTTCTTCGGTGGTATCAGTAAATACAGGAGTTACTGTTACTGAAGATAAGATATTAAGAATTGATAATCCACTTCCTAAAGTGATTTTTCCATTTGTTACTGGAGTTGAAGGATCATCTTCGTCTTCGTCATCTTCTCCAGTTTGATCGTCTGAATCATCTGAATCATCTATTACTTCATCATCAGGATTATCATCATCAATTACAGTATCATCAGTAACTTGATCGTCTCCAGTTACTGGATCTTCTGTAATTTCATCATCGTCTTCTACTGGAGTAGGAGTGGGCGTAGGTGTCACCACTCCTCCAGTAGTTGAAGATGTCGATTCACATCCTACTAATGCGAATATAGATAATAAACTTAATAATAAAATTCCTTTCTTTTTCATGTTAGTTTGGTTGAATTAATAGTTTAGATTAAGCGACTGTGAGAGTGAGGGTATAAATACCGAGCCAGATATATTCACTGTTATAAACAGTGGACGAACCGCCATCACTATTGATGAAATATCCATAATTATATGTACCTGTGCTGAAACTACGTGTTCCAGAGGCACTAGAACTATAACTTGCCCAAATCTTATCACCGATTAAACTAGAAAGTTCTTCATTATAGAATCCGACAAAACCCCAAGCAGATGAATCACCATCACTATAATGAGCTACATAATCAATGTTAATATCATCTTCAATTACTTCAAACTCAAAATATAAACCAAGATTACCAAGATCGGTTTGAGCTGAAGCAGTTCCGCCATCTAATGCAGCATATCCTTCATTGTTTAACCAGAATTGATAAGTTTCACTTACATTAGTCCATCCATAATATGTTGGGCTCCAGCTAGTGTCGTCACTACCACCATCAAATCCACCATCATTTGTAAGGGTGGTTGAATAGACAGTGATAGTAAATGTTTGACTTTCACTTTCATTATATGTAGCAGTAACAGTTACACTTTTTTCGGCACCATAATCAGTTAAACCTAAACTAAATTTAATTGTATTACCACTTACAGTGTAATCAGTATTTTCAGTTAAACTATCAATTGTATAAGTAACGTCCTTATTAGTAGTAAATGTTACTGAGTGAGTATCATAAACTTGAGTTTTATCAACATCAATCAACCATGGATCTTCTTGTTTATAAACAGTGATGGTATGAGTATCAGTATTTGTTTCTTCACCCGAAGTTTTACTTGTAGCAGTGACGGTGATTGTATCCCCTGACTCAGCTTCACTACTAATTTCAATAGTAGCAGTTGTATCAGTATAAGATTTAATACTTGCTTTACTTTCACTATCGATTGTCCAACTAACATCTTTATTAGCAGTTAATGTAACTTCTTGACCAGGTTCAGCAGTTTCTGCGCCAGTAATTTCAACAGGGGTAATGTTTTTGGTTAAAGAAATGTCATCAAGATCGAACCACATTTCATCACCACTCATATCACTAATAGTCATTTGGAAATAGTATTGGGTACCAGTTTCTAATTCAACATCGAGAGTGACATATCTATTAGAAACATCTTCTTGCCATCCTGGAATACTGCTTGTTGTAGCTACAGCTTCACCATCAGCTTTATAAATGCCAACAGTTCCAGTACCTGTACCAGTAATCATTAAACTAAATTCAAGTGTATATGTAGCACTTTCTTCAACAGTAAATCTATTAGCTTGTTGTAATTTATATGTTTCTTCTGTACTACCTGCTAAGTAACCAGAGAATGAATAATCACCTGCACTTGGGTTGTCATCCCATTTAAACGTCATGCCACTAATAGTTTCATGAGTCCAATATGTACTAATTAAACCACCGGCAGCACCAGATGTTTCAAATGAACCATCTTGAATATAGACAGAATCATCAATTGTATATTGTTCATCATCAATAGTGATATCAACATCACTTGTCACACCACAAGCTTCACTTCTTACGCTAATTGTATGGGTAGCAGTTGATGTATTTTCACCATAAGTAGCAGTAATAGTAACGTCTTCACTAGTTACATTAACACCAGTTACTGTACATGTATTACCATCATATTCAATACTTACATCATTACTATTAGTAGACCATGTAACGTCTTCACTATAGTTGCTCTTTAAGGTAATAGAATCACCTTGTTGAACGTGATGCAAACCATCGATTGTAATTTGAGTATCGGTACCATCAGATTTATAGATACCAAATTCATCAAATACGGCATAAGCCCAACCACTAGATAAGTTATCTGCAGGATCAAAATAGATACCAATTGTATATGTTGAACCTTCAGTTAAGCTAACTGTTGTTGATTGAATACCATCAGTATCGGTTGTTGAAGCATCACTAGCATTAATTCTAACTAATTCATTATTACTAGTATCAGTGATTGCAATGTAGAGATAATCCATATAGGTAGATCCATCGCTACCAATAACGAATGAATATTCAAAATCATAGGTTGTAGTTTCATTAACAGTAAATTCTTGAGTATAAGAATATGTGTCGGTAACGGTATTTGTATCTAAATACAAGGCAGTTCCATCGATTGTTGCCCAACCATTAGCATAGTACCAAGGATAATCAGAATTATCTCCAACTAATGTCCAAGTTTCAGCATCGCCAACACCAGTACATTCATCTTTATAATCGAATCCACCATCTCTAATATAGTTAGTTCTAATGGTTTCAGCAGGAACTTGATATCCTTCAAGAATTTGATAGTTACTAACAAATCCCCATGGGGTAACGCCGCCTTCAGATACATACATATCACCATCGTAAGAGATATTTAATTCGATATCGACGCTGCTGACATCTTCTCCTGTAGTAAATGTATGGTAATAAGTTTTATATGCGCCACCATAGCTTCCTGCAGTTGGAGTTAAAACATCTCCGTCAACACTAATAGAAATATTATTATAGACACCATAGGAAAGATCTATGGTGATTGTATATTGGGTATTAGCTTGTAAACCTGAAGTTAAGGTAGCTTTTAAATTAAGTACTGGAAGATCTTCTTCATCAGTAATATCATTTTCTACCCATATATTAAGAGCATATCCGCTTGTTGCGGCTGAATATGTTTCTAAGACCATTTCGCTTATTCTATTTGAATTACTTGTATCAAAATAGTTAAGGAGTTTATCTTTATCAGCAAATGTACCTGCAACATTGAAGTTATCTAAATCAGTTAAGTTAGATGTAACAGCAATTGTAACAGTGGCGTAATTATCTTCGCCTAATGTTTCAGTTGCTTTATAAACTTTAACGCCCATCGTAACGCCAGCTTTTAATGGAGTAATTGTAGTTCCATCGTAGCTATAGTATTCATTTTCATATGGATCAAGCATTAAAGCAACTTCAGTAACGCCTTCATCCCAAGTGATGTAATTACTTAAAGTAACACCGCTAGCTTGATTTTCTAAGTTGATAGTAATGATTGATGATGTAAGAGAAAAACCAAGGCCTTCTTCTTCGATAACTGTATCGCCGCCTTCATCATCTCCACCTTCGTCACTACCGCCTCCGACGTCTCCGCTGCCAACATCTTCATTATCGTCATCATCGTCATCATCATTACCAATATCAGGATCTTCAGTTGATGTACTACCATCTTGTTCAAAAACGATAGTAATAACGTTTTCGCCAGCTACGAGGGTATAGTTCCATTCGGTTGCACTACTTTGTGTGCCGTTAACAGAAAAAACCTTGTATCCATCATTAGGCGTAATCTTAATAACGATTGCGTCTCCTTCTTCTAAGGAAGTCGAATCATCAATTATTGTTCCATCACTAGTTGTTGCATAAGCCGAACCTTGTGAGGAATCATAACTAAGGGTTAAAGTAGCTTGTGTTTCACTAACATCATCACAACCAGTTAAGGTAGCTACTGTTAATCCCCCAAATGTCAATGCTCCAAGTAATGTGAGCATTGGTATTTTTGATTTTTTCATAAAATACTCCTTTTATTATCGATAATAATTTAAATTATTATTTCTTCCTAAATTTCGCTTAGCCTTTTACGGCACCCGCACTGATTCCTTGAATCATGAATCTTTGTAGCGATATATATAAGATAACGATAGGAATAGCTTCAAGAACACATCCTGCAATGAAGATTGTAAAGACTTCATTAATAGTCGTTTCATTATCGAGCATCTTATATAAACCGACTGCAACCGTATAATTACTTACATCCGTATTACCACCTAAAATGATTCCTGCAAGAACGAAGTCGCTCCAAGGAGTCATAAAGGCTGTTAAAGCGGTATAAATAATAATTGGTTTAGCAATTGGAAGGAAGATTTTAAAGAATACGGTAAACATATTCGCCCCTTCGACAATTGCCGCTTCTTCTATTTCATTAGGAATGGTATCAAAATATCCTTTAGTAACAAAGAAATTAAGACCACTCCCACAAACCCAAATAAGTAATAAGGTTAATGGTTCCCCTGTTAAGCTATATCCGATCAAATTACCAAGAAGTTGAAGAATTAAATAGATTGCAGTCATCGACATAAAACCAGGGAACATACCTAAGATTAAGGAAATGTTCATAAGTTTTTTACGTGATTTGAATCTAAATCTTGATAATGAGAAGGCTGTTACTAACGTGAAGAACGTTGTAAGTAAACAGTTAAGAACAGCTAATACCAAGGTATTAAGTAACCATGTTCCGTATGGACGATTACTATTTGTGAATAACTCAACATAGTTATTAAGCGTCCAACTAGTAGGAATAATATTTGAACTATTTAAAGCCGTGTTCGAATCAAAACTTCTTAAGATGACGTAAATCATTGGAAGAATCCATATAATTGCAAGTATTGCAACTAAGGCATTCACTCCGACGCTTTCAAAGAATCTTTTTCTTTTTTGCGAAGCGTATTTTTTCACCTTTTTGTCGTTTTCGTTATAGATAATTAGGTTCGCCATTATCTAAACTCCTCTTCAGATTGATACGCGCTCGACTTCCTAAATATAACGAGTGATATCGTGGCTGAGACGATAAACATAATGATACCGATCGCACTACCTAAGTTATATTCACTATTCATAATCGTGAGTTTATATAACCAAGTAATCATAATATCGGTGCTTTGGACGTATCCGCCTCCAGCTCCAACCAGTAAGTAAATAACGTTGAAGTTATTGATATTACTGACAAATGACGAGATCAGCATTGGTGTCGTCATAAAGAAGATATATGGGAAGGTGATTTTACAGAATTGTTGCCACTTACTAGCGCCTTCAATTTCTGCTGCTTCGTAGTTATCTTTAGGAATATTAAGTAATAATCCTGAGATAAGAAGCATGTTATAAGGGATACCAACCCACATATTGATTACAATAATTAAGAATTTTGCCCAATATTCGTTTGTCCAGAAATTGATCGTTTCAAGTCCAGCTTCCGCTAGCCACGTATTGACCGGACCAACTGTCGAAAATAAAGAGTTCATCAGTTTCAGCGAGACGAATTGCGGTACCGCCATAATAATGACGAAGATACTTCTCCAAAGTGGTTTTAATTTAACAAGTTTGTTATTAAGTAAAACGGCTAAGAAGAATCCACCAAAGTAACAAGTAAATGTTGCTAAAAATGCCCAAATCATGGTCCAAGAGAAGACGCTAGCAAAATCTTTAAGGTTATCACCCATATCGAATAAGGTTCTAAACGCTTCTAGTCCAGCCCACGAAAAGGCACTTTGTCCAACGCTAGCTTTGACGTTATAGTCAGTAAATCCAACTAAAATCATAAAGACAATTGGAATTACTGTGAACAAAATGGCACCGATAATTGGGAAAGCTAAATATATGAAGTAAGCTTTTCCACCACTTAACTCTTTAATTTCGCCTTTAGCGGTAAGTTTTTTATCATTAATTCTTAAAATCTCGTTATTTAACGTAATTCTTTGAGCACAAATATAGGCAAATATGAATAATAAGATTAATAAGATCGTAACGATAAAGTAAACTAAAACGGTTCTTCTATCACCTGAATAATCAGATAAATGGATACAGTCATAAATCGATTGTCCACCGACTAAAACCATGAATGCTATGAGTCCAATTTCAATTAATAAATAACAAATACCTTTAACGATTTGTTTTTGAATTAATTGTGGTAAACCGATTAAGATAAACGAGCAAATTAGATTGAATTTTGTAATTCCGCCACCATATCTATATACGGCTGCGAGCTCATTTTTATATCTTTTTACTGCTAATCCGGCATTTTTTATCTTATCTGGAAGAGCACTTTCTTTGACGTCTTCGTTATGATTTATCTTATCGAGTCTAGAAAGCGCTCCTCTAAAATTTTGATATAAAACGATTGCAAATAAAATTACAAGTATCCAGCTAAGCCATATTAACCACGTGAAGTCACTAGCGACATTTCCAATAAAGAAATCGCTACAGTATACGCAATATATAATGAATACTACTTCAGCAATTAAATAGGCAAAGCCAGCACCAAAGAGTTTAGTTTCAATTCGATAGATACCATTTATGAAGAAGTTTAAGATGATCAAAACTTTATCGATTAGTTTCGATTCTTTAAAGATTGGACCAAATTTTTTGAATGGTAAAAGAAAGTTATTGATAGCTTCGCTACATTTTTCAACAAACGGATTAACTTTCTTAATTTCTTCTTCCATAAAAATTAGCTTCTAATTGTATCTTGAGCAGTTTGTAAAATTTCTTTGACGCTATCGGTTGTATAGGAAGTTAAATCCCATAAACTTGAAGCACATTTATTCATAGCTGACCAATAATCTGCAAAGTTACTGACAGATGGCATAACGTAGCCATAATCCATAGCTTCACTAACAACTGCGGTACAATCATTGGTATCAACAGTTCTTCTTAAAGCAGCTGTCGATGTGTAATTTGCTGAATAATAATCATCGCTTAAAACTGGGTTAACACCATTTTCAGCTCTAGCTTGTAAACAACTAATATTAGTTGATAAATAGTAAGCAAGTTCATGAGCTAAAGCAGGATTTTTCGAATATTTATTAACACCATAAGCTTTATAACCATTGAATGGTTCAAGGGTTTTTCCATTTAATGTTGGTAAAGCAGCAACGCCAAGTTTTCCACTTAAAGCTTCGTTTCTATTTAAAACGTTGTAGTTATATGGAGTGGTAATAACTGCGTTAACGTGCATTGACGAAGTTGTCGATGTAAATCTTGTATAGGCGTTTCCAACGATATCGTTTGTGATAATATCTTTGAAATTGCTATAGAAATAGACCAAATTGTCGACATTTTCATCAGTAACGATGACAAAATCACTGAATTCGTTGCTTTGATTGCCATCAGTATCACGGAAAATACGTGAATCGGTTAAAAGTGATTTGATGTAATAACCACCATTAGTATCGCTTGCATCACCTAAATCGAATAAAACGCTAGCGCCTGCTGATTTTAAGTTTTCCCAACTTGAAACATCATTTGCGGTTAATTCATCGGTTAAATAGATGATAACATTAGTTTCAACTGCGTATGGATAGGCATACATATCACTTGTTCCATCATCAGCTGTGACAGTGAAAGCTTCGACTGCATCTTCACTTACGATACTTTGCATAACGGTTGTGAACTTATCGAGTGGATCGAGTAAGTCATTTTCGACACCGGTAAGAAGAGTATCGTTAACAAAAGCGATGACGTCACCACCTTCTCCACTAGAAGCATAGGTTTCTAAGTTAGAGATAGCACTTCCTTCTTCTTGAGCAACGAAGTTGATAGTAATTGCACCATCTAAATTTGGATACTTACTTTCGTAGTATTCAATAAAGTCGTCGCATAATTCTTCGATTAGTTCTTGGTTTTCTTCACTTTCCCAGATGGTTAAAGTATAGACATCTGAGGATGTTTTTGTGCATGATACTAAACTAACAAGGCTAAGCAAAGTTGCGGCTGTAATTAGACCAAATTTTGAATAGCTCTTCATTCTTTCTTTCCTCCTATAGATCTAAATATATTTAATGATTCGATTGGATGACCCATTGAATCAAATAAACCTTGGTTGGCCCATTCGTTTCCAAATGGCTTGTGTTCGTTTATATAATCCATCGCTTCTAGCGATGCCCAACTTGTTCCATCGACTTGAATCCAAGCTGGTTCCCAATAATACATTCCAAGCACGTCGTATTTTTTAAGAAGTTTATATAAATCTTTAATGAAGTTAATTTGTCCTTCGACTGTAAATGGATAATCAACTTCGTTCGTTAATACGTTTTCTTTACCTTCCTTAATAATTAATGGAAGTTCTTCTTTTTTGGTGTCGTATAGTTTCTTTTCTGAATAACAGTAACTATATTCGACGACCATCATTTCTTTGTGATATTTATTTTTGATTAAGTCGAGCGTTTTTTCTAAGTTTGCCATATCCTTATGCCAATATGGATAATATGACATTCCGAGTATGTCGTACTCGACGTGATACTTTTCAAGTAATCCTAAGTAGTGATCATAAATTTCGGTATAACCACTTCTTTCGAGATGAATAATCGTTTTAGCTTTTGGATAAATTTCTTTAGTAGCAGAGATACCGGCTTTTAAGAAGGTTGCTACGTGAGAGAAGTTTTCTTCGATGAATTTATCGCCTTCGTATAGCTTTCCAATTGGCCAAAGCATTCCGTTTGTGATTTCGTTACCAATTTGTACGTAATCGATTTTATAACCCTTCTTTTTGAAGATTTGTAAGGTCTCTTCAGTGTAGCTATAAATCTTGTTAGCGAGTTCTACAAATCCAAGATTTTTCCATTCTTTAGGAAGAGTTTGTTTACTTGGATCGACCCAGAAATCTGAGTAATGGAAATCGAGCATAATTGACATCTTGTTGGCCTTTGCGCGACTAGCTAATTCGAGTGCTTTATCTAAGTCATTCGTTCCACCTAGATAAGGTTTTCCTTCCTCTGAATAAGGGTCAATCCATAGTCTTATGCGCATCGAATTAAAACCGTTTTTGGACAAAAACCCTGCTAATTCTACTTCTTTTTTCGAAAAGTCATAAAATTTAGCACCGAGTTCTTCTAGTTCAATTAACGAAGATATGTCACATCCGTTTATAAATTTATTTGCCATAAACTTCCTCTACTACCTCTAGGAGTTCTTTACCTAACGCTGGGCTAGTAGCTCCTATAAAATTGTCTTTCATTTTCGTAAGGCTTATATTTTTACCATCGAAATTCGATGAATATAAACCCAATGTGCTTAAGATCTTAACTCCTCCTAGATAGTCCCAAATACTGAGATTTGGTTCTATAAATCCATCAATTTTTCCTAAGGCTAAATTCATTAAATTGATGACCGTAGATCCACTTCTCCTCGTGTCTATAGCCTTTAAAAGCAACATATTTAATAAGGAGGATATGTGTTTTGCTTCGTCTTTTACATAAGGAGAAGTTCCGAGATCTACAATGGAGGTACTTATGCTTTTTTTATCAAAATCAGCTAGATATTCTTCATCGTTAAGATACACTTTGTCGTTATATGAACTAATGAGTGTATCGCTATTTGGATCATATAATGCTCCATAAGTTAGTTCATTATTATGAACTAAGGCTACGCTAACTCCATAAATTTTGATTCCTCTAATGAAGTTATAAGTTCCATCTAAAGGATCGATTACGAAGTATGTATTTGAGAAGTTTTTATCATCTTCTTCAAGTACAAATGTAGCTTCTGGAACGATTTGACTTAACTTTTCAACTAGATAGTCTTCTACTTCTTTATCAATAGTGGTAACGAAGTTACTTCTACCTTTCTCGGCAACTTGAAAGTCGTTAACTTTATCAAATATTTCTTTAACGCTTCTAATAATTTTGTCGAGAGTCGAATAGTTCATCTAATTCATTCCTACTTTATAAATTAATCATCGAAATCGGTAATTCTATCGTGCATGAGATGATATTTGGATTTATGTTGTTCATATCGAGCCAAAATATCTTCTTCACTACCGGTATAACCGCATCTAATACAGTAATATTCTTTCTTTTCTTCATCGTAGAATAAATCGATATCTATATCACGATTGAAGCAAGTTGGGCAACGATAGTTTAATTTGCCTTTTTTACCTTGAGACATGATGATAATTCTCCTTTATCTAATATAGTTTTACTTACCCCGAGGGTAAACATTGGTGAAAAGGCATAACCTTCGTTGACGTAACCTTTATAGTCACCCTCACTATCCATTTCTAAGATAGTTTCGATTTGAGGAATGGTAATTTTAGGAGCTTTCTTATTAGCTTCTAAATGTCTACATTTATATTCGTATGGAATTGATTCTTTACCTACTTCAAGAGTAATTCCATACATATCTTGCGAGTATTCAGTCGTTCCATACGATCCGACAAGATATTCATTGAGTTCTACTTCAATACCCTTTTTATTGATATGAGTTATTTCACGTTTTGTTTCGATAACTCCAGTGTTTTCTTCGATTTTGAAGGTACTGACTATAGTTACATGAACGTCGTTATGGAAATCAACTGTGACAGGATCAAGCGTTAAAATCTTATATCCTTTGCCATTAGTCACGTGTCCTTTAGTTCTACAAAGAGCTAAATCGACTGTCTCTTTATCATATGTCACCTTACAAGATTTTAAGGTTCCTTCGCCTTTATAGTGAGTGAAGTATCCAGCTCTATAATTGGCTTGAATAATGTAAGGATAACTTGCATCGTAGATATGCTTTGTACCGATTCCAGTAGGCCAATATAATTTACCGGCATATGGACGTAAATCGATCATTGCACCACTTTGATTGAGGTCTAAACAGAATCTAAATGATGGGTCATAATACCAGAAATATTGTTTATTGCTTCCGTATAAGATGTCTTTCCATAAAGCAACTTCTGGTTCGCCATAATGTTTATTTTCTCTATAGAAATCTGCAAATTCGGCCATAGTCATATCGACTAATTTGCCTTCTTTCTTGAGTTTTCCATAGTAAGCCATACCATCTTCATAACTCTTAAGGAGTAATTCATATGGAGCTTCCCATCTGCCCATTTTATTCATCCATCCTGGACCGACGAATACCATGTTATAGCTAAGTCCGTTATTGAATTTACCAAGATGTCTATATTGATCGACTAAGTTATAGAAATATGGGAATTCCCAAGTATCTTTATCGTAGATGAGTCCTCTAAGAACATTTTGTGGGTGAGTTCCAAAGTTAGAGCCATTTCCATCAAAGCAAGCAAGGATATCTCTACTTAAGTGAGGAATAGCGACAATTCCGCTATCATCACTTTTACTACTTGCTGGAATGTGGCTATTGATTTTAGAAGGAATCCATGGAGCCCATGGACCTCCATCCATAAATGTATACCAAGAGTTGTTACATGTATGATAGGCTTTTGGACCTTCTTCCCAACAAGCTGCGACGGCTGCTTTTACGCTTGGATACTTTTCCTTAATATAATTAATTAAGTCAGCATCCATGAAGTAGCTACCAGTCGATTGAGGATAGAAGCCAAATTTTTCTTTGAATAAACCGAATACGTCGTCGACGATAGCTTTTTTATCTTCGAGTGAGAACATCCAGATACAGAAATCTTTAGTTTTATATTTCTTTTCGAATTGTTCACATGGTAGACCAAGTAAAGTTAAGGCAATTTCATCGCCATATTTTTCGTGATCTTCTTTAGCAAGACGAACAGCTTCATCGTTGAATAAGCTCGCGTACGTCATTTGAATAGTCGTTTTTAAACCATTTTTATGAGCGATAGCTTGTTGAGTGATGAAGATATCTAAACTTTCTTTAAGTAAAGCTTTATTCGTTAAGTTATCGCCATCACTACTAAGAGCTTTTTCAGCGTATTCAGGGACCATTTCTGGTCTATGTACTATATTTAATACGAATGTATCTTTCATAATTTCCTTTCTAATTAATCAGCTAATTTGACAAGTTCGAAGTCATCGATATGACCCCAAACAAGAGCACTTAATCCACTAGCTTGATATCCAACAATGATGTCTTTTGCTTCGGTGATAGTGAATTCAAGATTAACTTCTTGATAGCCGCTTGACCAACCAATCATCTTGCTAGTTGCGTCGACTGTTTGATACGTTCCATCAATTAAGACATACATTTCAACTGTTCCTGAATAGCTCGCCATATTAATACCCATAATGTATGAGGTAAGCGAATATGTACCAGCTTCAGTCAGCGATATTTCTTGACCAAAGTCGAATCCGAATTCTTGTGTATAGTAGAAATTGACGTCAGTTGTACCAGTTCTAACGTCGACTGGTTTTCTATTAAGTTTAACAACTTTTTCGCCACTTGGTGAGGTCGAATATATTGTCCAATCTCCACCAAGGTTATCGCTAGTCGAGGTTTCCGATTGTTTTTCAAATCCACCATCAACGATATAGTTTTGAATGACTTCAACTGTTAAGTAGCAATACCAGTTATTATCAGTTGGTTCTTGTGTCCAGTTAATAATTCCATAACATGTATAGGTTCCATCAGTTGTTAGGTCAACTCCTGATAAATCCCAAGTGACATCGTAGTCACGGATTGCATCTAAGTTGGTTACGACGTCTACAGTTGAAGGAAGTTCATCTTCTTCATCGGCTCTATTATATGTATAGGAGACACTTAAGTTTCTATATTTAAGAGCAATTTCATCAATCTCATTTAAGCCTTCTTTAATATATTGGTAAGCATATAAAGTTGGAAGAGCTTGGCCATCATACGTAAACCAACCTTGGTTAGCCCATGTTGATTTATAGAGGTTGTTATCTTCATTTTCTTTGATGTTATCGAGATAATTTAAATTGTTGTTGTAATCTTTATAGCAGATACCATATTCAGTAGCCCAGCCAGCCTCGGTGAGAGGAATATCATATGAGTCAAATGTAGGTTCAACTGGTAACCAACATGGTTCCCAATAAAAGACGCCTAAACCCATATTGTTTGGCACGCTAGCAACGGTTTCAACTACATCTCTTAAAGATGTAAGTTGTCCTTGCATCGAGGTGATATAGCCACCATCATCTTCGTAAGTTGAGTTATATGTATTTCCAACCCATTCGTTACTTGAATCATCGGTATAGCCGTAACTTGTTTCCATAACCATGACTGGTTTTCCAAATTTTTCAGCACAGTTATTTAAGTTTTCAGCAAGTAAATCGATTGAACCGTGATAGTATGGGTAATAACTTGCACCGATAATATCGTATGGAACATTGTTTTCTTCTAAATATGTGAAGTAAGCTTCAAATTCGTCCCAAGAGCCACCATTTGCTAAGTGGATAATTGTATAAATATCATCATCAGAAGCTCTAACGCCTGCAATGCCAGCTTTTAAGATTTCGCTTACAGTTTTAAATGAAGCATCGGTATCGGACCAATCGATATCGCCATATCCTTCTAAGATACCATTATTAATTTCGTTACCAATTTGGACAGCGTTAACTGTAACTCCAGCATCTTTAAAAGCTTCGATACATTCATATGAGAAGCTATATACTTCTTCTAATAATTCATCTAAGGTTAAACCGGTCCAATCTTTTGGAGTGACTTGATAGTCAGGATCGGCCCAGAAATCAGAATAGTGGAAATCGATTAAGATATTCATACCGACAGCTTGAGCACGTTTAGCAAGTTCGATATCAACTTCTAAACTATTACCGCCACCGCCATAAGAGATGCCAGCATATGTAGGATCGTTCCAAAGTCTAACTCTGAAATAGTTGGCGCCACCTTTTTTAAGAAGGGTGAAGATATCTTGTTCATAACCATCTTCGTTATAATAGACGCCACCAGCTTGTTCGATAGCATAAATCATCGAAGCGTCGATACCAAATGCAAAGTCGTCTCTATCTTCAAGTTCATCTACTTTATTGACGTGAAGTTCAGCTTTTTGAGCTTCGAAATCGGTATAAGCGCCTTCGAGTTGGTTATCGTAATTTGGTTCTTCTAAGGTTTCAGTATTCGTGTAATCAAAATCAACTTCTTCATGTGCATCTGGCACTTCATAAGTTGTTACAGGATCATCGTCACCACCCTCCTCAGTTGTACCATCACAAGCTGTGAGTAAAAGTGGCAAACATAACGCAGTTAATAGCAAATAACGCTTTTTCATATTAATTTTGCTCCTTCTTTTGTTTTACGTATTCAAGCGGAGAGACTCCATAAACTTTTTTAAAGTCATTTGAGAAATATAATGGAGATCTATATCCACATTTTTTTGCAATTTCATTTATTTTTAATGTCGTATTGTCTAGATAACTAATAGCGACATTTAAACGCACATTCTTTAAAAATCCGATTGTCGAAATACCTTCGACATCTTGGAAAATAGCTGAAAGATATTCAGGCGTAATCGAAATATCTTTAGCAATATCCGAAACTTTTATATTGAATTGATAGTTGTTAGCTATAAATTCTTTAGCTTTATTAACAAGCGTGACTTTACTCTTAATCTTCTTATTTTCTTCGTTGGAATTTTGGTTATATAAATAGTAGAAAAGTTTATACATGATGCTAATAAGAAGTAAGTCACGGTTCTCATTCACTTCGTTATAGCAGCGATATAATTCACCTAAAATTTTGCTAAATCCGTTTCCTTTAGAAACGTAGGTTGGATGTTCTAAATCTAAATGGGCAATTTCAAGTAAAGCATCAGCTTTAAGTCCACTAAATCCAACCCATAAATACTCCCATGGATTATTGTTATCTGGGTAATAATTAGCCTCGCAATGAGCTGGAATATAAAATAAACTTCCAGCTTTCAAATTATACTTTCTCTTATTGATCTCGAAATAACCTTCTCCTTTTACGACAAAATGGATTAAAGGATAATCTTTAACCGAATAGGAGAATTTTTTATCTTTAATAACAATTTCGGAACCAAATTCCTTAATTTCGAGGTCTAATAAATTTAGCATAAATTTAAATCTTTGTAAGCGCTTTCACAAAGTAGCATTATTATTATTTTTTCTAATCCAAAAATCAAACCCTAAATATTAGTTTTTTATATACTTTTTTTCTTAGAAAATTATATATAACCCCATAAAAAAGCGATTTATCGAACAACTTTAAGGGTGCCAATATTAAATTTTTCTATCACTACCCATTAAACAAACCGAGATTTTTATATATTTTATTAAATATAAAAGGCACATATGTTCCAAGCGGTCCATAATGTGCCTTATTTAGTTAAAAATTATAGTAATTTACTAGAAAATTGCTCTAGTTGTATCGATATCGAAGAGATGGAACTTATCTAAATCAATCTTGATTTTGATCTTTTTAGCGTTTTCAAAAGCTTCGACAGCAGGAGCTTTTACGATGATATCTTTATCTTCCCAATAGCAGTGTAAATGATATTCGTTACCAAGAAGTTCAGCGACATCGACTCCTACTTCAATTGTATCGGTGAAATGTCCTTCTTTAGCTTCGCTTTCAAGTGCCATATGTTCTGGTCTAATACCGAAGCTTATAGCGTGTTTACCAATGTTGAGATAGTCTCTAAATTTGTTGAGGCATTCTTGTTTCCATTCTTTTTCTTTCATGATGCCATCGACATATTCATCGATTTCACTCTTTAAACGAATGTTGAGTTTCTTTTGTTCAGCAACATATTCTTCACGAGTCTTGTATTGGCTGATTTCTTTATTGAACTCGACAATAAGATTTTTATAGAACTCATCGTGTTGTTTAATTTGTTCTTTGGTTAATTCAATAACGTGATCTCCATAGGTGATTTTGCCGTTATCATACATACCATCAATGATATTCATAGCTGGGGCACCGATGAAGGTTGCAACGAATATATTGGCTGGATGGTTATAGATTTCAGAAGGCGTACCGATTTGTTGGACATAACCTTTACTCATAACGACGATTCTACTAGCCATTGTCATAGCTTCAGTTTGGTCGTGAGTAACGTATACTGTAGTGGCTTCTAATTTTTCGTGAAGTTTAATAATTTCACTTCTCATCGAAACACGGAGTTTAGCATCTAAGTTTGATAATGGTTCGTCCATTAAGAAGACTTTAGCTTTTTTAACGATAGCTCTACCTAAGGCGACACGTTGTCTTTGACCACCAGATAAAGCTTTTGGTTTTCTATCGAGGTATTCTTCGATTTGAAGAATCTTAGCAGCTTCATGAACACGAGCATCGATTTCTTCTTTTGGATAATGTCTAATCTTTAAACCAAAAGCGATATTGTCATAAACGCTCATATGTGGGAATAACGCATAGCTTTGGAAGACCATTGCGATATTTCTATCTTTTGGTGTTAAGTCATTTGAATAAACTCCATCGATAAATAAATTACCGCTTGTGATATCTTCAAGACCAGCAATCATTCTTAAGGTAGTTGATTTACCACAACCAGATGGACCAACAAAGACTATGAATTCGTGTTTTTTAACTACAAGATTGAAATCAAAAACGGCTTGAACATGGTTGTCGTATATTTTATTGATGTGCTCTAAGACGAGATATTTATCATCGCTTTGCTCGATGGTTGGTTCATCTTTAATTACGCCAGCAGCTTTTGCTTTGGCTCTTTTTGGATCTTCAACTGTTTCTTCAGCAGTTGTTAATTCTTCGTTTTCTTGAACGGTTTCTTTATTTTTCTTTTTCTTTAAAAAGTTGAACATAATTTTCTCCTTCGCACTATTTAAAACAATATCAATTGATATATCAAAATTGAATTGTGCACGGTGCACAAATTGAAAATACGAAAAATTTTACTCACTTTTTACAAAAATAGTTGAGATCTGCAGGGTTTTTGCTCAAAAACGGCAGTTTTTTCTCAAATTACTTATAATATCTCGAATTGAAATATAGAAGAAAATAAGATGCGTTAAAGAATTCTCGTACATCAAGATCGGTCTTTTCAATGAATTTATCCAACCTATAAATAAACGTATTTCTATGAATATAAAGGTTGCTCGCAGTTAAAGTTGCATTTAAATCATTATTAATAAACGAATACATTGTGCTAGCTAAAACATCATCAATGTTACCAAATTCTCGCTTCAACAACCCCTCTATTTTTACGTCGTTATGACTACCTAAATATAATGTCGCTTGATATAAACTAGTAACTTGGTTAGGAAAAACATCAAATAATTTATTAACGCAATATTTCGAAATTTCATTAACTTTGTGAGACATAACAAAGAATATATTCACACCCAGTTCTTCTTTAAACGTCGCTATAAAAGTCTGAAGTTTACTATAAAAACTCTTGTCTTCTTTTATATAACCGCTCGTATCAGATTCGAAAACAACGTTCTTCTCATTAACACCTAATTGAATAAATAATTCAGTTAATGCCCTTTTATTTTCTATATCTGCTTTAAATAAATAATACTTAACCATACTCTACTTCTTACTTTGTGCACCATGCACAATTCATATTACTTATTATAACCAAATTCAAAAGAAAAGGGTTAGATGTTGCACTCATCTAACCCGCCAAAAGGAGTTCACAAGAATTGTTTATACTTTATTATACTACTTCACTTCTTTATAAAGTTTATCAAGTTTTTCGAAATACTCTCCAAGTCGAGCTTTTTTAATATTGCTATAGTTATATCCATGCGATAACAAATAATCCCGTCTTTGGCTTTTTAACACCTTATTTTTTGGCTTTTGACTAAATTTTAAGAA
>CAYLSZ010000003.1:0-56171 GCA_964386745.1 uncultured Staphylococcaceae bacterium
TATTGGAATATGAATTTTAACACCTTATTTTAGGGTTCTCGCCTAAAGTCAGGTATTATACTACTTCACTTCTTTATAAAGTTTATCAAGTTTTTCGAAATACTCTCCAAGTCGAGCTTTTTTAATATTGCTATAGTTATATCCATGCGATAACAAATAATCCATTGCTTCTTCTTTTATCTTTTTGAGTCTCCTTAAACTTATAACAGCTAGTATAAATGGGATAAATAAGAATAATATACTCGCAAAGAATGTGAACCAACTTGTTACTATATAGGCGGCTCTCGCATTTCTTAAAGTTTTAATTTTTGTGTTAGGAGTAATTCTAAAGAATACAGCGTAGCTAAGAATTAACGAAATTAAGATAAATATTAGAACTATTGCAACAACAAAAAGGCCACCAAGAAAGGTAAATCCACCAGTTAATATTAACGCTTCATATTCAGCTGTGCCGACTTCATAGTTTGCCGATTCAGCAAATAGTAATAGTCCATCCATTGACATAAGTATTCCACCAATTAGTGGGATAAATCCACAAATTAACCACCAGATATATGTAAATATTCTGAATCCGTTCTTATGGACGAGTTTAGCCATTTTGACGTTTTTCGGAGTCTTAAATTCATCCTCAACTTGAACTTCATCTTTAGGAAGAAGTTCTTCGACTATAGGTTGCTCTACTTTAGGTTCATCTTCAATTTTTACTACAATAGGCGTATCGACCTTTTCTATTTTAGGTTCTTTCTTTTTAGTAGTTGTAACTTTAACCTTCATTGTTTCAGGAGCCTTAACTTCTTCGGCTATTTCCTTTCCAGTAAAAACAGGCTCGCTTATCGCTTCATCAGAAAGGACGATTTTAATCTCGGGTAAACGTGTTGTACCGCACTTTGGACAAACGTTTCCTTCATATTCATATTCGCATTTACTACATTTCATAATTGCTCTCCAACTGTGCTTATTTTAGAGAAATTACTACTTCAAGTATGTAATTTCGCTTTATCTTAAGCGCTTTTAAAATGTTAAATAGCATTTGATGTTTTGTCAAAGGAATTATCATATTATCTCTAACCGCTCACCGCAAATCTTAATTCTTAAGCAACGTTATAGGTACAATATAAATTCCATCTTTTGTCTTATAAGCAGCTCCATGACTAACTAGAACCATTTTAAAAATAGGCGTCTTCAAGTCGTTATTTTTCATTTTTGCTTCAAAACGATTTAAAGATTTACAAGCTTCACAAATATTTTTATCACTAGCTATTTTAATTTCGATAGCGGCGTAATTACTGTTAGGTAGTTCGACAATTGCATCTACTTCTTGGCCGGAACTATCACGATAATGCTTGATTGTTGCTCCAAAAGATTCGGCATAAATCGTTAAATCTCTTAATGCGAAATCTTCAAAGAAATAACCAAAAGAATGCATGTCATTTAAAAGGTCATTAGGATTAATCCCTAACGCCGCTGTTGCTATCGATGTATCTACAAAGTGGTGAGTTGGAGCGCTTCTAACAACCACAGTCGATCTCAAATTTAAATTCCACGCTGGTAAATCATAAATAATAAAAAGTTGTTTCAAAACTTTTTCGTATTTTACAAAGGTGTTTTCGTCTAGTTTGGTTCTTACGCCCGAGGCCAAAATATCGTTAATCATTTTTGGAATTCTAGCTTGAGTCGATATATTTCTAGCATAAGATTTCAAAATCAAAATTAGCAATTCAATATCTTTATTCTTTAAAAAGTCTGAAAATTCATCACTTATATCTTCAAGAGCAAATAGACCATCGTAATACTTTCTTGTGACTTCTAATGCGTACTCTTTTTCAGCTTTAACAGCTATAGGCCAACCACCTCGGCATATATAATAGGCAATATCATAAAGTGATACAGGGTTTTGACTTGGAAACACAGTTTCAAAAATGTAATTGCTATCAAAAAGAGATGATAGAGAAATCAACCCTAAAGATTCTTTAGATTCAAATAAAGAAAAAGGTCTCAACATCATAGAAGCTATTCGGCCGGCACCAGTATGTTGTAAAACACTTGCATCAATAGGTGTCGTGCTTCCAGTTATTATGTATTTACCAAATTGGTAATCTTTATCGAGATCGTCTCTTATATAATTCCAAATTTCAGGAGCCTTTTGCCATTCGTCAATTAAGTGTGGTCGCTCGCCTTTTAAAGCATGTGCTGGATCGGCTTTTGCTAGTTCTATTTCGTTTGTCTTTTTCAAACTAAACACAGATTTAGCAAAGAATTCACACATCGTCGACTTGCCACAAAATTTTGGTCCGTTAACCAAAACACAACCAATTGACTTTAAATTTTTAAGCAAATTCGCTTCAGCGATACGTGGTACATATTCTTCTTTTTTCATACTAAGAATATACCATTTACTTACATATAAAACAACACATTTTCAGTGATTTGAAATGTTTTGTTTCAGTTGTTTGAAAGATTTATTTTCAGTGATTTGAAAGATTTTGTTTCAGTTGTTTGAAAGATTTATTTTCAGTGATTTGAAAATTTTGTTTTTCGACTTAAATGACTTTCAAAGAAAAAACCTTAGTTCTGCAGGGTTTTACTCAAGATTTAGTGTTTTTTACAAATAATAGCTCTCATATAATTCCAGTTATTATCTCTAACATAAATATAGTCTCTTAAAATAAAAAAGACACATCATTACGACGCGCCTTTTCATCCTCTTAAATCGCTATTAACTAATTCTTATGAACAAGGTTCATCATTGGGTCAAGATCTCTATTTTCCATGACCATTTTATTGATTATTCCTTTTATTTCATTAGGACACTTAATATTCGATAAACAATACGTATCTTCGCGTCCTAAAATCCTAACGAATACTTCGCCATAGTTAAATATTCTTCCTTTAAAAGATTGTCTAATAGTAGATCCTCGTACTGTACTGCTATCATTTTTGTACACACCCCCTACTCATTTTGTTCACACATAAATTCAAATTGTTCACACCCCAAGTTTATAATTTAGAAAAGGAGGCTAAACATGGCATACAGTAAAGAACAACGACTGCAAATTGGTAAAGAGATTTACACGCACGAGATAACGATTCGAGAAGCTGCCGAAAAATATAAAGTCAATCGGTACACGGCTCGAGATTACATGCGTGAATATCGCGATTTAAATCAACTCGAACCAATGAGCGACACCAAAGAAGAATTCAAAATTCTTAAATCAAAAAGGCGAGCAAAATATGAAGATTTACAAGAAATGTCTCGCGAACAATTAATTGATGAGGTTATTAAGGCTCGTGTGGCCGAAGAACGCGCAAAAAAAGGTTACATAGTGAAAGGAGGTGGTCAGGACAAGGAATTCATTACCTCAAAAGATGCGAATTTGAAATAGTTTACACGTTATCAGCTGAATTTTCTGTTAAGAAATTATGCGCGATTATGGGTGTCAATCGACGTAGTTTCTACAAACGGAGAGAAAGAGTCAAAAATCCGAATGGTCATCTTGCTAAAAGAGTCGCTGACATCGAACTTTTTAAATATTATCACGACCTTTATCCAACCCACGGATATAGGTGGTTAAGAGCTAAAATTCAATTAGATTTAGGCATTGTGTTTTCGGATAATTACGCGCATAGATGCTGTAAATATGCGGGAATTAAGAGCAAATCGCGTAAAATTGCCTCAAAAACAAGGCAAAAACGCGAATATACATGTCCAAATTTGCTAACTAGAGATTTAGACATTGATAGACCAATGCAAGTTGTCGTTAGCGATATGACAGCATTTTGGTGTAAAAACACATATTACGAATTAACGTTATATATGGACCTATTTAATAACGAGATTATCGCTTACGATATTTCATCAAAAAGAGGCGATCGAACCACTTACATAAATGGCTTAGAGCAATTATTAGCAAAGAAAAAAGAATATCAGAACCTACAGTTAATACTCCATACTGACCAAGGTTCGGTATATTCCTCAAAAAGCTATAACGAGCTTTTACCTTTATATAATATCATACATTCAATGTCGCGAGCAGGAACGCCAACTGATAATGCTGCAATGGAGGCCATCAACGGTTGGATAAAAGAAGAATTGTTTATTGATTTTAAAATTCAGGATCAGGATGATGTGATTAAAAGTGTAAACGACTACATTCATTTCTTTAATTACGAAAGACCGGCATTTGAATTGGATTATTTAACGCCAAAGCAATACAAAGCAATATATTGGGGGTGTGAATAAATTGTTGACTAGTGCAATTGTGCAAGTGATTTTTGCGGATCTTTCAAGATTTCAAAATTTTCATTCAAATTTTCTATTTGGTATTGGATTCATTGTCGTGCTTGAAAACAGCCAAAAAAGCACATTTGATGGATTAATTTTTGCTATATTTTCCTCCATAAATAAAAACAGGCTTTCTAAAAGAAAACCCGTAAATTTCATCAAAAAGCCTGCAGAACTCAACTATTTTTTACGATTTTCCCAGTTTTCGTATACTTCGTTATATATATCTTTTAACTTTTGACCGACGATACTAATATCCCTTTGCTTAACGACTTCGTAGCCGTTTTCAACTATTTTTGTATTGTCATGAGTAAGTATATATTTAAGTTTGTTTACATACTCCATAACTGAATTAGCTTTATAACAATGATAACCGTCAACTAACCAATCTTTGTATGTAGGAATATTGCCTATAAGCATAGGAGTTTTACTAGCCAAAGCTTCTAAAACAACAATTCCTTCTGTCTCCTCTTTAGTAGGGAATAAGAAACAATTTGCGTATAATAAAGCACCTTTCAATATATCGTTATCAATATATCCAGGCATTATTACATTTCTAGGGCGATGTTTTATAGCTTTATTTATCTTAATTGGTAAAGCGATTTTAGCCATGTCACCAAACCAAATGAACGTTACATCAGGAAATTCTTGAGCGATTCTAAAAAATTCTAAAATACCTTTTCTTTCAATAGGTAAACCAATGCCAACTACTACTTTCTGACCATCTTTAATATTAAAACAAGTCTTAAAAAGGTCGATTTTTTCTTGATCATAAGCGTAATCTTTGATTTCTATACCATTACTTACGGCATAAACGGGGCATTTTACGCATTTATATGACTCAATAACCGTTTTACTATATTGAGTTGGCGTAATAATTGCATCAGCGTATTTAAAACATTTCTTGATAGACGCTTTAGTAAATATTTGGAGAACTTTCCAAATTCTAAAGCTACCTTTCATGTCAGAAAAAATAGAATGACCATGAACAATTAGTGGCACATTCGATTTTTTAATCATTCTTTCTATCTTGTGAGATTTAGGCCAAAGAGTGTTAACGTGGCCAATATCATAGTTATCACGAATGTCTAAAGTGATATTGACCCCGCTAGATTTTAAAGCTTTTGTTTGTAAAATTAAGGCTCGACCAATACCACTTTTTCGAATAATGCTTTGTCCTTGGAAATATAAATACACTTTCATTGCTCTTTCATTATATAAAAATCTTAGTCTTTTAAAAATAGGAAGTTTTTGCAAAAATAATGGAGTTCTGCAGGGTTTTTCGTAAAAATAAGCGTTTTTCTCGACATTTTCAAAGTTAAATTTAATATTCATATTAATTAACATTAATTAAAGTTAAATATATAATTATCAGTCAAAAGGAGGGTTTAAAATGATATCTGATAAACTCGCAACGCATATTTTAAATCTAGCCACTTCGACTGGAGGAGATTTTGCTGAACTTTATTTTGAAAACACATCAACAAAATCAATTTCTGTCGAAAATGGATTAGTTGATAATATCTCGATTAAAACCGAATACGGAGTCGGTTTACGTATTTTAAATGGTCTTAAATCTTTTTATGGCTATACAAACGATATTTCAGCTAAAGGCTTAGAAGAATTAGCAACTAGTTTAATTGCTTCTTATAACGAAGCTAGAAAAGTTGATGAAATTACAGGATTAACTAAAGTTCCTGTCAAAAACTTTCACAAGAAATGCACTTCTTTACTTACAATTAGTGATGAAGATTTAATTGCTTATTTAAAAGCACCAAACCAAATTATTAGAAATTACGATCCTAGAATTGTTAAATGTACTACTGGAATTTTAATTCAATCCACTAATACTTTAATCTTAAATTCGAAAGGTCAAAAAATTAAAAACTATAGAGAATATGGCCGTTTACTTTGTAGTTCAATCGCTAAAGAAGGCGATAAACTTGAACAAAGATTCGATGGACCTGGCTCTCAAGGTGGATGGGAATATTTCACTACTACTTTAGACCGTGATGCTTTAGCAAAAAAACACGCCGAAAAACTTATTCTTATGCTTGGAGCAAAAGAATGTCCATCTGGAAAATATCCTGTAATCATAGGAAACGGTTGGGGAGGCGTTATCTTCCACGAAGCTTGTGGTCATCAACTTGAAGCCTCCGCAGTCGGTAAAGGTTTATCGGTCTTCTCAGGACAATTAGGAGAAAAAATCGCTAGCGACATAGTCTCTGCATATGATGATGGTACAATCGCTAATGAATGGGGCAGCAACCTCGTCGATGATGAAGGTAAGAAAACCAACAAAAACCTACTTATCGAAAACGGCATTTTAAAAGGTTATTTAATTGATGACTTCACTGGCCGTAGATTAAATATGGAAGGTAATGGCGCTTGCCGTAGACAAAGTTATAAATACGAACCAACTAGTAGAATGTCGAATACCTACATTGCTAATGGCACTTCTACTAAAGATGAAATTATTGCTAACACCAAACTTGGTCTATACGCAGTAAGTTTCAACGGCGGTAGTGTTAATCCAACTACAGGTGAATTCAACTTCGGCTGTAGCGAAGCTTATATCGTAAAAGATGGCAAAATCCTCGAACCAGTTCGTGGAGCTATTTTAATTGGTAAGGCTACCGAAATTTTAAAACATATCGATATGGTTGGTAACGACTTAGACTTTGGACAAGGAAACTGTGGAGCAGCTAGTGGAAGCATTCCAGTCGATGTTGGCCAACCAACAATTAGAGTCGACGAAATTACTGTCGGAGGTAGAGGAGGTAGTATCGATGAATATAAATAAATTCTTTCAAAAAGCTAAAGAATCCGGTATTGAAGTAAGCGAATTAAATATTTCAACTAATACTAGTAATGGTATCGATGTCTTTAGAGGCGTCATCGAAAATAACACGACTTCTAAATTAAGCGCTATCTCAGCTAGAGGCATCTATAATGGCAAAATGGGTATCTGTATTACTGAAAAAGACAATAAAGATACAATCAACGATTTAATTAATGGCATTAAATCAACTGCCACTTATATTGAACGCGAAGAAGAGCCAATTATTTTTGAAGGTAGCGAAAAATATACTAAGAAAAATGTCTATAACAAGGAATTAGCAAAAGTTACTCCTCAACAAAAAATCGATCTTTTATTCAATATTGAAAAATATATTAAAGAGGCCGATTCGAGAGTAACTGACGTTCAAGTTTCTTATAAAGATCAAGATTCTAAACACGTATTAACTAATTCTTATGGTTTGAAATTAGTTAGTAATACCAATTACTATGGCATCGTTGTTGAAGTCGTCGTTAAACAAGGTGGAGAAACAAAAGTTGGCTTTGATGTTCTTTTAGGAAACGATTTTGCTACTATCGACTATAAAGCCTTTGCTCAATCAGTTTTAGACTTAGCATTAAATCAATTAAATGGTCAAAATATAAAGAGCGGAGCTTATAAAGCCGTATTAAGCCAAGATTGTGTCTCTCAATTACTTGATGTCATAATCGGTCACGCTTCGAGTGAAGACGTTCAAAAAGGTTCATCCAAGTATGTCGATAAACTTAACGAAAAACTCTTCTCAAATAAATTAACAGTTACTGAAGCACCATTAAACAAAAACGTCTTCTTTAGATATCATGACGATGAAGGTGTAGCTACATATAACAAAAAAATTATTGATAAAGGTGTCTTAACTACTTATTTATATAATCTTGAAACTGCTAAAAAAGATGGCGTTACTACGACTGGTAATGCAGATCGTAGAGGTAGCAAGATGGGTATTGGTTTTGGTAACCTTGTTATCAAACCTGGTAAATTATCTCTTGAACAACTTTTTGAAAAAATTGGTAACGGTATTTATGTAACCGACTTCCATGGATTATTTGCAGGATTAAATCGTGCTAGCGGCGATTTCTCAGTTCAAGCTCAAGGCTTTAGAATTGAAAATGGTAAGAAAGTTGGTCCATTAGGCCTCTTCTCAGTTGCTGGCAATGTCTTCGATTTATTTAACGAAATTTTAGCTATAGGAAGCGATACAAAACTATTAACTTCGAGTAATACTGTTCCTTCAATAGCGTTCAAAAAAGTTAAATATTCAGGCGTATAAACATTAGATTAAAACAATAAAAATGGGTTTATGTTTTTCACATAAACCCTTTATTTTTGGAAAAATCCCTGCAGATCTCAACTATTTTTTTAAAATTTTAATTTTCTATATTGTTTGCAGATATATCAGCACGATATTTTTCTCTTATTTTATCAATCGAAATTAACGCGCCATCTCGTAAAACATAAAGGCTATCAAAAGCATTCACTCGTCTATCTTTGTTCATCATTAAACCAGCAACTTCGTGCATGGATTTAATGTCTCCTTTATATTCTAAATGGCCTTCAAGATCTTTAAGAACAGCTCTTTCTCCATTCTTATTTATAAACTCTTCACCAATCTTATAATATCCAGCCTCAATCATTTCTTTCATTGAAACTTTTAAAGGTTTAATGTCATAAACAGCTTCTTCAACAGGTCCGATATTTTCTTCGACGCTTTGGAGTCTTCTTTCGCCATAAAGACAATATTTTTTATCTAATTCGATCATTGTGTAATTTCTACCGGTTTGCTTTGCAACTGCACCAGTAGTCATCGTTCCACCAAAAGGATCTAAAACGTTATCGCCTAAAGAAGTAAATAATACTATTGCTCTATATAATAACGCTTCAGGTTTTTGCGTATTGTGAAGTTTATTATTGTCATCATCTTTTAATCTTTCATTACCACTACATACAGGAAATTCCCGAATTGAACCCATTTGCTTTCCTCCATTGAGGTATTTTCCTGTCTTGTAATTAAAAGTGAATTTGGATTTTTTGCTTTTTGCAGCCCATATGATTGTTTCGTGACTATTATTTAGTCTAGTTCCGCCAAAATTAGGTGTAGGGTTAGACTTCTTCCAAACGATATCATTAATTACCCAAAAACCTAATTCTCTAAGAATATTTCCAATTTCAAAAATTGATTGCATACCGGAAATTACACATATTGTTCCATTATCTTTTAATAATCTATGTACTTCTTTTAACCAATTTCTTGTAAATTCTTTATAAACATCTAGCGAAGGGAATTTATCCCATTCATCATCACAGCCATCAAATTCTGTGCCTTCAACTCTGTATAATTTTTTGCCTTCTTCGATTTGCATAAAATAAGGTGGATCGGCAAAACAAAAATCAAAGCTTTTATCAGGAAGGCTTTTCATTACACTTATTGTCTCACCGTTTAAAATTTTATTAATAAAATCCATATTACTACCTATATTCCACGTATCGCTTTTACCTTAGCAAGATTATCGCCTGTGCCAAAAAGTTCTTCACGAATAATTTCGTATCTTTCGTCATTACATAACTTTTCTAAGCGTGTTCTATCTAATTCTAACAGGGCGTCAAAAATAATTTTATCATTACCAAAATCAGGTAAATTAATTATAAAGTCGTCATTGTGTTCTTCTTTATATCTTTCAATCATACTGACCATTTCTGACCAAGCATATTCGCTTCCTTCCAAATATTTAAATAATTCATCACCATAAAAAAGCATCAACTCGACATTTGGTGAAACAATTTTCTTCATTTCTTCGTTGTAATACTTTTTGTTTTTAATTAAATGGTCGTCAACAAACCGCATAATACCAACAATTTTATTAGAAGGATATAAATCTCTAAGCGCGTTTATCTTTTTGATAAAGTTTTCAAATTGTCCTCTTTTCTTAGTAGAATCATGGTCGTCCCTAATTTTCATTTCAACAACATAAACTGTATCGTTGTCTTTAAAAAGTTGGTCAACCATCAAATCTTTACCTAAGGAATTTAGTATGTTTTTATCGATATTTGTATAACCAATTCTTTCTATATATTTCGTGACAAGATTTTCAACAAAATCTCCAAACTTAATTTCGCGACTTTGAGTAACATTTTGTATTATTTTGCTTTTTAATCCAGACAATCTAAATAAACCAAAATATCGTTCAGGATAGTCGATTATTTTTTCTAAAAGTTCAACCCAAAAATCCTTTCCTACGCTTATATGGGAATCGATTAAATCGCAAAATTCTTCATATGTTAAGTAGCTCATTTTCGACATGCTTTAATTCTACCAAATATACTACTTATAGACAATTTGAACCGAAACAAAAAAGCGCACGTTTTAATGTGCGCATCTTCGTCAATTTAATAACCTTCTTTATGTTGTTTTTTAGTTCTTTCTTTCGCTAGAATAACTTTAATAAAACCCGCGTTTTTAAAGAAAATCCCTGCAGATCTCAACTATTTTTTCAAAATATAGAGAATTCCAAGTGTTCTAGGACCGCAGTGCGAACTGATTGTGCAACCAGCTCTTGTAACGTGTAAATGACCTTCAGGAACGAGATCTTTTATCTCGTTATATGTCTCTTCAACAAGATCATCCATGCGACCACTATGAGTAATAAATACGTGTTCTAAATCGATGTTTAGCAAGTCGTTTTTAAACTCTTCAATTTGTAAAGCGATACCTTTTTTAAGAGTGCCTCTAGGCATCTTTGCGACTTTTAATTCGTTATTTGTAACCTTAGCAATTGGGTGAATTTTTAATGCGTGTGCAACAAGTTTTGTTAAACCTGAACATCTTCCACCTTTATATAAATAGTCGAGTCTATCTATACAAAATTTAACGCTTAGTTGAGGTACAGTTTCATTGAGTTCATCAACGATTTCTTTTAAACTTTTGCCTTCATCTTTAAGTTTACAAGCTTTTAAAACTAATAAACCAATGCCAGTCGAAAGTGATTTGCTATCAACCGCCATTACTTTTCCTTCAGGGAATTCGTTAATAGCTAACAATGCATTTTGATAAGTCGAAGATAAACCGCTGCCTATACCGGTATAAAAAACTTCGTTTCCTTTACCGATTTCTACCTTAAACGCTTCGATAAATTCATTAACATTAATAGCTCCGGTCTTAGGTAAATTGCCGGTTTTTTCAACCTTATCGTATAAAAGTTCGGAATTAATATCGATTCCGTCTAGATAATCTCCTTCACTAGGAACACTTACGTGAAGAGGAATTATCTTAATATTATTTTCCTTAATTTGTTCATTAGACAAATCACATGTTGAGTCCGTAAAAATAGTTATAGCCATAAAAACCTCCTCGAATACTAAAAATTATATCACCCGTTTTTTCAAAACTCCTGTAATTAAAATTCATGTTTGTATACAAAAGTCACTAAAATATAGAACAAAGTTCTATATCTAACTAAGCAACATTAATTTTTTGTTTAACTTCTTCTAATAATTTTTCTTGAGAATCTCTTTCAGAAGCCACTAATCTTTTAAGAATTTTCTTAGCTCTTTGTAAGGCTCTATCAACTTCGCTAACGCTTTTTTCGACTAATCCTTCAATTAATAAATATAGTCTAACAGCGTCCATTGTGTTACATGAAGTAACATATTTTTTATCCTTTTCATCAAACTCTTCTTTATAGAAAGCATATGCTTCATCGTATTTATCATCGAAGAATAAGATGATAGCCTTTGTAATTTTAATTTCTAGAGCAGTTGCTTTAGAAATCTTATCTTTATGTTCTAAGATATATTCGATAATTTCGTTAGCTTTTTCTGTATCTGTCGAGGCATATTTAATGGCACTCATAAGATTAACTCTGGCGGTAAAATCGGTGATATTTTCAAATGTTTTGATTTCACCATGATCAATTCCATAAATATTGTCGGATTGAACTTTTAAAAATTCATTATAAGCCTCGATATTAATCTTCTTATTTAAAAGCATTAATCGATATCCATCATTAAGCGAATCTAATCTATGTGGCCAATAGTTATAAATAATCATCATAGCTGCAACATAAACTACGACTAAATATCCATATTTAAGAAACATAATGCCGCCACCAGTCGCACTATAATTCATATTTTCAATATAGGTAAATACTAATGCTACCCCAATAATTTCAATTAAAAACATCACTAAAGGTGCTAAAACATAATATATAGGATTACATTTTTCTTTCTTTGGAGTGATAACAGTTTCGCCAGCTAAGCCATCAAAACTTCTAAACATTCCAAATTTTCTTTTAAATGTGTCGTTTTCAGTTTTTACTTTATAAATTGCAAAACCTACAGCGTTAAATGAAACGATTTCATATCCGCCAAGTTTTGCTCCAATAACGTGACCTATTTCAAATAGGAATCCGTTAATAATTACACCAATAATTAAAGCAATAATTAAAAATAAAAATGCACCACCTTCACTAGGTATATATCCGCTTTCTACAGCTGGTGCAATCGAAGTTACCCCTACAACAATCGCAAATACGATCATAACGATGTAGGCAATAATACTCATTACTTCATCTTTTGTCATCTCGAATTCTCCTTTGCTACAAAAAGTATGCAACGGTTAAATCTTGAATATTATATATAAATTTCTTGATTAATTAAACTTTTATAATAGGATTGTCGGTAGATTTTTAAATATCGTCGAGAAATCAAATTCGATTTTTTTATAGTCTTCATAATCCCCATTTACAAACCTTCGATACATGTAATAGGTAAGTCCTGAGGCCAAGAAATTGAGCGATTCATCGTTATTTAATAGATAGCTAAGTTTCTTAAATTTCAGTAACGATTTAAGGTTTTTAAATAGGTACGAAAAGATATAATTTTTCAAAATATCGTCGGCATAAGTATCGAGTATCAAACGTAAAAAATGGTCGTTTTTTTGGAAAAAACCCTGCAGATCCTGGATAATTTTTTGAAAACTGTGGTTATCAGAACACTTCAAATTGAAGTTATAAAAGATGTTTGCTATGAGGTTATAGATACTTTCAAAGTGGTAGTAAAAAGTCTGTCTTTTGACTCTTGCTCTTTCGCAAATTTTATTGACAGAGATATCTTCTAACCTCTCATTTTCAAGCATTTCTATAAATAAATCGCGAAACATCTTTTCGCTATTTTTAGCCATAGTTTTACTCCTTTACTTCGCGTAATCTTTTTCTTTTCTTGCTTACTTCGTTGAGTAAAAAGAAAATCACTCCAAGCACGATACTTATCGCTAAAGCTATAAATAATAAAATCAAATAATCTAAGTTATCTATACTGCTCGTCGTCTTTAATATAGTTCCGTTAGCAAGTAAATTTACACCAACTGCAACTATATCTAAAATCGCAATTCCAATAAAAACAAACACACGATATAAATCGAATTTGAAACACGTAAAGAATAAAACTATGAGTGAATATATAGAAATATAATAAACGCTAATTGTTATAAACCAAGTATCACTACTTAAAACGGCTGCTCCATCTTCTAACATGAAATAACACGTTAAAACCATACCCATAATAGATAGGAACATAATCACACCATTTGGCGTCGCTTTCTTAAAGATATTCTTTAAGAATCCTCCTTCAAGTCGCTCGTTATTTGGCTCTAAAGCGAGCAAGAACGCTGCTATACCAATATTAAGAAGTTCCCAAATATAGAAATTATTCGTGCTAAATGGCCATAAAACTGCTGTATCGCCACTTATACTCGTATAAACTCCAAATCCAAGGAAGAATATATTGAGCAAAACTGCAAATATCGTCTTCGTTAAGAATAACGAACAAGTTCTTTGAAGGTTATTAATAACTCGTCTTCCTTGAGCAACAATTTGAGGAAGCGAGTCGAAGTCGTCATTTAATAAAACAAGGTTCGCTATATCTCTAGATGCTCTACTTCCACTCTTAATCGATATAGAAACATCAGCCGATTTCATCGCTAAAATATCATTAACACCATCACCAAACATTGCGACGGTGTGTTTCTTCTCTCTTAAACTCTTAACAATAACTTCTTTTTGTTCAGGGCTGACCCTACCAAAAATCGTATACTCATCAACTATCGACGCAACCTCTTCTAAACTCATCCCTTCAAGCGAAATATATTTATCAGCGTTTTTAATACCGACAACCGAAGAAATTTTGCTAACTGTAATAGGGTTGTCACCCGAAATAACCTTTATATTTACATTATTTTCATTAAACCAAGCAATCGTTTTATCAACATTAGCACGTATACTATCTTGTAAAACTATAATCGCGACAGGGACTATCTTAGTAGGTAAATTGTTCTTCTTATCGATATTTTTCGAACTCATTCCGACAACCAAAGTTCTAAATCCATCGGCACTATATTTATTGATTTTGGTTTTTAATTCTCTTTGTTCAGTTATATCGAAATAACCTAAAGCACCTATAACGATAGTTCCACCTTCAACAAAACTTGCTGCTGAATATTTGATCGAACTATCAAAAGGAACGAATCTGTCGACCTTAAAAATCTCTTTTCTACCGTACTCTTTTTCTAACGCTTTGGCGGTATAGTTACTATCTTTGGTCTTATCAAGTAAACTGGCTATATAAGCTCCAAGTCGCTCTTCACGAATGCGATCTTTAATAATTTCGACGTGATAAACCGACATTGTACCATCAGTTATAGTCCCTGTTTTATCTATACAAAGCGTATCGACTCGAGCTAAAGATTCAGTTGAATATAAATCTCTAACCAAGACATGTTTACTACTTAAATTGATAATTCCAACTGCTAAACTAGTCGAAGAAAGTAGATACATTCCACTAGGAATCATGCTGACTAGACTACCAGCAATCGCGCCAATTCCTGCAACAAAGTTATCCCGCGTTGCAAATGTATTTTCGAATAGACCAAATTCCCAGAGCATGAAAAATCCCAAAATAATTACGAGTATCGCAATGATTTTGAATAAGTAATTGAGCTTTGAATATATCAAAGATTGAGGTCTTTTGAATTCTTTAGTTTTATCTTGAAGGGTTGCGATATAGTTTTGATTTCCTATCTTATCGACTCGAACATAAATCTCGCCTGTTATAACGTACGTTCCACTTAAAACGCTATCACCCATAATCTTTCTTTGAGGATTACTTTCTCCAGTGATAAGCGATTCGTTAAGTCGCGCTTCACCCTTCAAAACTATGCCGTCGCATGGTACATTTTCATCGTTTTTTAGTACCATAACGTCATCTAAAACTAATTTTTCAGGTTCAATGAGTCTAATTTTGCCATCTCTTATTACTCTAACCTTATCTTTTGTCGTTAAAGATAATTTATCGACAGCTTTTTTAGCCCTTATATCTTGGAATAATCCCATGCACGTATTTAAGACTAAGATGCCTAAAAATACGCAACTACTCCATTGTCCACAAACAATAAGAATTATTCCTAAAATGATGAGAAGAATATTAAAGAAGGTGAAACAATTTTTATAAATAATGTTCCAATACGAGCGATTAACTTTAACTTCAACGTCATTAGAAAGCCTTTGATACTCTCTTAAATTAACCTGATAGTTACTAAGTCCAATTTCAGGTCGCGAGTTAATTCGCTTAATCTCTTCTTTAGGTTTTCTATTTTTTATCTTCTCAACAATTTTCATTATTCACTTCTTAAAGCTATAACCGGATCCTTCTTAGCGGCCATTCTTGATGGGATAAATCCGCTTATAAATGTGAGCACAATTGATATTGCGATTAATAGTAATGCATGTAGTGGATTTAAACTTGCAATACTGCCTATTCCATATCCGCTAAATATAGCGTTAATTATCGCATTTATTGGTATACATACGAGGTATGCTACACCACATCCTACCAGTCCGCTAAACGCTCCAACTATACAGTTTTCAGCTTCAAATAGTCGCCCGACGTCTCGTTTTCGAGCGCCTAATGCACGCAAAATACCAATTTCTTTCGTTCGTTCAATAACCGAAGCGTACGTAATAATACCTGTCATAACACAACTAACCGCCAGCGAAATCGAGGCAAATATAATTAAAACTGTCGATATAATCGTAATAATTTCGGATAAACCACTAACAACTGTTCCAACAATATCGCTATAAGTGACAATTTCACTTTCACTCAACGCGTGATATTCATCAGGAAGCGAACTATAAATATTGTTATATTCGTCTAACGCCTCAAGCATTGCATCTTTTGCTGTTAAACTCTTAGGGAAGATAATAACTGACTCGATTGCACTATATGAATTTATATAAGCAAATAGCGAAATAATTTCCTCATATCCTGCATCTACATCATTACCTGATAAAGCTGTAAGGAGCGAACTAAATACATTTGATATATCGCCAACACCATTTTCAATAAAGTTTTCAGTTAGTAAATCTATACCAAGCTTACTCGCATACGTTGTATAGCCTGAAAAGTTAGTGTATCCATAAGTAGATTCGCTTGTGTATAAATACGAATTAAATCTAAAGTAGCTATTTAAAACAGAATTGATGTCGCTTAAGGAATACGAATAACTACCATTTTCGTTGTTGGTAATTGTCCCTAATAAATCTGAGACAAAATCCATTAGTGATGTTCCTGTAAACTCGACATATTGAGAGAAATTGTTATATAAATCGCTTTGTTCGTTTGCTGTAACAAGTTCTTCTTGTAGAGATGGCAAATAACATAAACCGCCTGCAAATAAATCTAAACTTGAACTACTTGCTGGACGTAAAATTCCAGTAATTTTTAAAGTCGTTCCAACAGAATCGTCATTAAACAATTCTTCGTAATCCCTTTCTTTATAGTTTATAAATGAACGATCATTACCTAATGTATCTGTTCTCGAAACAGTTCTACCTTCTTCATAAAATTCGTCTAAAGTGAAGACTTTGTATTTCTTATTTAAGATGTCATCGAACGAAATTGGATTATTATACATATCCTCATCTTCAGCATCGCTAGAATAAAAACCAAGTCTTTGTAAAATTGTTGGACTTAAACGGTTATAACTATCGACAACTAAGACCATTTCATTTGAATTTTGTGGATAAGTTCCGGCTAATAAATCGTAGTTATTTTCAATCGTTTCTTCTTCGCCATATAAAACGTGGAAATACGTGGTTGGAATTCCAATATAACTTGAAATAATACTAGTAAACGATGTGACAGTTCCGTTTTGAACTATACCTAATTCACTAGTTCCATCCGATTGAGGAAAATCAGTCATTAAATTAAACGCATAACTCGAACTATAGTTAACGATATAGTCGCTAACTAATCCTTTTTCATCTCTAAGATATCTCAAATAGTTGAAATATTTTTCGGTTATGTTGTTATACGTATAACTAACTGTCGATCCAGCCGTAACGTATGGATAAATGTATTCTTCATCGGTATATTGTTCGTACGAATAGTTCGATGGATTAGTCGTATACGTAACGTTATATGGACTAACTGTAACTGGAAGTTGCGTTGCAGTTTCTGATTGAACTTTATCAATATAATTTGTAAAACCGTTTGATAAAGCTAAAACTAAAGCGACGCCAATAATACCAAAACTAGCTGCAACACTAGTTAAAATTGTACGTCCTTTTTTGGTCCAAATATTTTTAAATGAATGAGCTAAACTCGTTCCAAAACCCATCGAAGTTTTGTTCTTTTCTTTGGTTTTATGAACTTTTTTCTCACTTTCCGTGATTAAAGTGAGTTCTTCCGCTCTAGTAAGATCTTCTGGTTTTGGATAGGCTGGAGCGGTGTCTCCTGTAACTTCGCCATCTTTTACGGTGATAATTCTATTAGCGTATAGTCTAGCAAGTTCCTCATTATGAGTAACCATGATTACAAGATGCTTTTCAGCAACTTTTTTCAAGATTTCCATAACCTGAATAGAAGTTTCACTATCTAATGCGCCAGTAGGTTCATCGGCTAAGATAATTTCTGGGTTATTTACGATACTTCTAGCGATCGCAACTCTTTGCATTTGGCCGCCACTCATTTGGTTTGGTTTTTTATGAATAATATCCTCTAAACCAACCATTGTGAGGCATTCTTTTGCGCGATCCTTACGTTCTTTAGCACTCATACCACTAAGCGTTAAAGATAATTCAACGTTTTCTAAAATTGATAAATGTGGGATTAAATTGTAACTTTGAAAAACGAAACCGATTCGTTTGTTACGATAGTTATCCCAATCTTTGTCCTTATATTTTTTTGTTGAAATACCTTCAATAATAAGGTCTCCACTGGTGTATTTATCAAGACCACCAATGATGTTAAGTAATGTTGTTTTGCCACATCCTGAAGGGCCAAGAATTGCAACAAAACCAACGTTTTCAAAATATAAATTTATATTTTTTAAAGCTGGATAAGCAGTTTTGTCTATAACATAATCCTTATAGACCTCTTTTAGTTCTAGCACTTAAAAACCTCCTCTCTTTTTAAATTAGATTTTATTATAAACAGGAATTATGCTTTTTTACATAGTAAAAAAACATAATTTTTGCAGGGATTTTAGTACTGTATAGGGCATTAATTTTAATGCTAGTTTTTTGTTTTTTTGAAAAAATAGTTGAGTTCTGCAGGGTTTTTTCTCAAAAACGGCAGTTTTTACTTCTTTTTTCTGCTGTTATTGAATACAAAGAACATAATGATAGCAACCACTATAGCTAATCCAAAAGAAAGGGCCAAAACAATCCAAAAGCCATTAGAACTGTCAGCGAACGGCATATCTATCATGTTCATTCCATATATAGATGTAATAAGCGTTGGTACACTAATAACAATCGAGACAATAGTCAAAACTCTCATTGTGAGGTTCATATTGTTATTAATAACGCTAGCAAAAGCGTCCATTAAGTTAGATGAAACATCCATATAAACAGTACACATTTCGACTGCTTGGTTTAATTCAACTTCTGTGTCGTCCATTAAGTCTGCATCTTGTTCGTATTTTCTATAAGTTTTAGATTTCGCGAGTCTTGCTAGTACTGCTTTATCGGCTGATAAGGCGGTCGAAAAATAAACAAACGTATTATTTAAATCCATGAGTTCAAGAAGTTCTTTATTCTTATAAGAACCTCTAATTTTTTGTTGAATTACACTCATACGGCTATTAATAACCTTTAGACTATTGATATAACTGGAAGCCAGACCACTAATAATATTCAAAGTCGTTCTTACGTGTTTATGAGGTTCAACATTCTTATGTTTTTTGATTAAATCTTTGATTAAACCGGTCTCTTTTTTACTGATTGTAACGTAATATTTATCATTAAAAGCGATAACGAAAGGTATTGTTGAATAATAAGTGGTTTCATCGTCGTTTTTTTCAACATAAGGAGCATCTAAAACAACTAAAGAATCCCCATCCTCATCATCGATACGGGCACTTTCTTCTTCGTCTAGAGCGCATAATAAAAATTCAGACGAAATTCCTGTCAATTCACTGACCTTTAATATATTCTCGCTAGTAGGATCGACAATATGAATCCAACTACCTTCTTCAATAGAAATAAGCTCGTTATCTTCTAACTTTTTCGTATTAAGAGTTTTATTTTCTTCTTTAAAAATTACATACATAACACAAGTTTAGGAGCAATAAAAAAGTAAGTCAACCAATTTTGACTTTATCAAAATCGTGACTTACTCCTCTTCTTCTTTCTTTTGTTTATTGTATTCTCTAATTTCTTCTAAAAATTGATCGACTAGAACCTTGATTTTCTTATAGTAAATTCTTCCTTCAACTTCAAATCCGTTATCAAATAAATAATCTTCTAAACTCATCAAAGTTGGTTCACGATTCGTTGCTTCAACTCCGAAATAAATAGATTTAATTCTCGATTGAATAATCGCCCCGGTACACATTAAGCATGGCTCCATCGTGACAAAAATTTTACAGCCATCAAGTCGCCAATTTTTCTTTTTCTTTCCAGCTTTTCTTATCGCTTCAATCTCGGCGTGACCTAAAATATCGTTATTTTTCATGCGTCGATTATAAGCTTTAGCTATAACCGTTTCGTTTTCATCAACAATAACAGCTCCTACCGGAACTTCACCCTTTTTATAGGCTTTTTTAGCTTCTTTATAAGCTATAGCCATGATTCTTTCTAATTTTCCCATAAAAATAAAAAACCACCGTACAGACAATTAAAATCTTAAGGCTGCTATGTTCCCATCCTGACCTGGTTCGAAGCAATTGCTCACGATGGCTCCTTTATTATACATTATTTTTTGATTGGTTTAAGAACTTTAACTCCGTTCATATATGGCCATAAGACCTCAGGAATTTTGACGCTTCCATCTTCTTGTTGATTTTGTTCGAGTAAAGCAGGAAAAACACGGCTTGTTGCAAGTCCACTACCATTTAAAGTATGACAGAAATGCATTTTTCCTTCTTCATCTTTATAACGTATCATTCCACGTCTAGCTTGATAACTTCCGGCGTTTGAAACACTACTAACTTCTTTATATATATCCATCGATGGGAAATATATTTCTAAGTCATAGGTTCTAGCCATTGAGTGAGAACAATCTCCGGCAGCCAATTTACTGACTCTATAATGTAAACCAAGTCCTTCTAGAAGTCTTTTGGCTTTACTAACTAATTCATCAAAAGCGCGATCGCTATCATCATCTTTGGTATATTCAACCATCTCAACTTTATTGAATTGATAGCCACGAATCATGCCTCTTTCTTCAGTTCTATAACTTCCTGCTTCTTTACGGTAGCAAGGAGTATAGGCAAAGTATTTTTTAGGTAATTCATCGCTAGTTAAAACTTCGTTTCTATGAAGATTTACTAAAGCCGTCTCAGCGGTTGGAAGTAAAAATTTCATAGGGTCTTGATCTTTTATAACAAAGACGTCTTCTTCAAATTTTGGGAATTGGCCAGCCGTAAAGCCGCTTTCGTAGTTTAACAAATGTGGAGGAAGAATAAATTCAAAACCGTCAGCAAGATGGCTTTGAATAAAATAATTTATTAATGCCCATTCAAGTTGAGCGCCTAAACCAGTATAGACCCAAGTGCCGTGACCCGAAATTTTTGCACCACGTTGATAGTCGATTAAACCTAAACTTTCAGCAAGTTGAACGTGATCTTTAACTGGAAATTTGAAGTTTGGTTTTTCTTTGTAAATATAGATTTCTTTATTGTTTTCTTTACCACCACCCAATAAATCTTCATCAGGTAAATTTGGTAAAGCATAAGCAATTTCATTTATAGATTTTTCAAGTTCTTCAAGTTTCTTTTCGCTAGCTGTGTTATTGGCAGCTAATTCTTTGACTTTAGCAAAAATTGCAGCAACATCTCCACCAGCTTTTTTAACTTCAGGGACCGATCTAGATAACTTATTTTGCTCAGCTTTATTAGTTTCAACTTGAGCAATAAGTTTCTTTCTCTCATTAATCATATTAACGAGATCAGTTAAATCTATAGGATAGTTTTTTCTTTTTAAAAGCTCTTCAACGTGCTTTTGATTAGCAACAATATAATTTAAATCTAACATGGTTTTCTCCAATTTTAGTCGAGATCTGCAGGGTTTTCTTCTGAAATCTCAGGTTTTTCTTCTTCCTGATCCTCATGATTTAAGATGGTTAATGAGGACACTTGTTCGTTTTCACGAAGGTTAATAATTTTTACGCCGGAAGCATTACGACCAGTTTCTCTAACTTGGGTAAGCGACGATCTAATGGTGGTTCCGTGGTTAGTAATAACGACGACATCTTCATCGCCATTAACAATCTTCATGCCAACTAAGTCGCCAGTCTTTTCAGTGATCTTGATTGTTTTAACGCCTTTAGCGCCACGATTCGTTAATCTATAGTCTTCTAAGTCACTAAGCTTACCTAATCCTTTTTCGCTTAATACGAGGACTTTATTGCCGCTTAACGAGGTTTCTAAACTGACAACTTCTGCATCAGTTCCAATATTTATACCTTTAACGCCTGCAGCGGTTCTGCCCATTGCACGAACATCAGTTTCATCAAACAAACACATCATACCTTTGTTCGTTGCTAGAGCAATCTTAGCAGTTCCATCAGTGACTTTGACATCTAATAAACTATCGCCCTCTTTAAAGGTGATAGCATATTTACCATTACAGTTAATACGAGCAAATTCGCTTAAAGCGGTACGTTTTACGATGCCATGCTTTGTAGCAAAGAACAAGAATTTATCGTTATAATCATCGACTCCGATTAAAGAAACAACCTTCTCATCTTTCTCTAAATTAATCAAATTGAGAACAGGAATCCCTTTTCCGGTACGGCTCGATTCAACGATTTCGTGACCTCTCTTTCTATGGACACGGCCTTTACTCGTAAAGAAGAGGATGTCGGTATGAGTTTTACTATGAACCATCGCTGAAACTTCATCGTTTTCATAAACAGTCATACCTTTAACGCCTGTACCACCTCTATTTTGAGTTCTGAATTCGTTTGGATTCATTCTCTTGATATAGCCGTTTTTGGTTAAAGTGACAATAATTTCTTCTTCCGGAATAAGATCTTCATCATCAACGGAGGTAATTTGAGTTGAAACTTCGGTTCTTCTATCATCGCCATATTTTTCTTTAATTTCTTCAAGTTCATCGATGATGATTTTCTTTTGAAGTTCTTCGCTACCCAAAATTTCGTTATAGTAAGCGATATTTTTGAGGAGTTGATCTCTTTCATCGATTAATTTTTGAGTTTCTAAACCGGTCAATCTACCAAGAGTCATACTAACAACAGCTTTAGCTTGAATTTCGCTTAATTCATAAGTTTTCATCAAGTTTTCTTGGAAAATAGCCGTAGTTTGCGAGGATTTTGCCATTTCGACAATCTCATCGATATGGTCGCGAACAAAAATTAATCCTTGGACGATATGTAATCTATCCTCATCTTTCTTCTTTAAGAATTTGGTTCTTCTAACAACAACATTGAGTTGATGTTTGAAATATTCTTTGATGATATCTTTTAAACCTAAAGTTCTTGGAGTTCCATCGACGATACATAAATTGATGACACCATAGCTAACTTCAAGTTGAGTCATTTTATAGAGTTGATTTAAGACAACTTGAGGTATAACGTCAGCTCTTAAATCAATTTCAATAAAGACGTTAGCTTTCGATAAATCGCGAATTCCGGTGATGCCTTCGATATGTTTTTCTCTAACAAGTTCACCAATTTTCGATACTAAAGCCGCTTTATTTACTTGATAAGGAATCTCATGAATTATAATTTGACTTCTACCATTTTTAAGTTCTTTAATTTCGCATTTACCACGTAATTTAAAGCTTCCTTTACCATTTGTATAAGCTTCTCTAACTCCATTCAAGCCATATAAAATACCGCCTGTAGGGAAGTCAGGAGCTTTGATAAACTTCATTAATTCTTCAGTGGTTATATCAGGATTTTCTGAATAAGCTTTAATACCTTCTACAACTTCACGTAAGTTGTGTGGAGGCATTTTTGTCGCCATACCAACCGCAATACCATCGCTTCCGTTAAGAAGTAAATTTGGAAGTCTAGCAGGTAAAACTGAAGGTTCTTCTAAAGAGCCATCGTAGTTTGGAACAAAATCGACCGTATCGTAATCAATATCTTTAACCATCATTAAAGCAATTTTTGACATACGACATTCGGTATAACGCATAGCCGCTGCTTCATCTCCATCCATGTCGCCGAAGTTACCATGACCATCGACGAGCGTATATCTCATCGAGAATGGTTGGGCCAATCTAACGATTGTATTATAAATAGCTGAGTCGCCATGAGGGTGAAATTTACCCATGACATCACCGACAATACGTGCCGATTTTACAAATGGTTTATCAGATGTATAACCCGCATTATACATGCCATAAATTGATCTTCTATGAACAGGTTTTAAGCCATCTCTTACGTCAGGAATAGCACGCGAAACAATGACACTCATCGCATAATCTAAAAACGAACTTTTAACTTCAGAGCTAATTTCGCAATCTCTTAAGCTAGGGACTATACCTTCTTCAATTTCTGGGTTTTCAGTTGTTTCTTCTGTTTCTTCTCGAATTACATTTTCTTTATTTTCATCCATCGTTTATCCCTCCTTAAATATCGAGATTTTTAACGAACTTAGCGTTCTTTTCTATAAATTCAGTACGTGGAGCGACGTCTTCTCCCATTAAATCTTGGAAGACTTGATCAGCAAGCATCGCATCATCGACCGTTACACGTAACATTTTTCTATTTTTAGGGTCCATAGTCGTCTCTTCAAGTTGAGATGGGTCCATTTCACCTAAACCTTTATAACGTTGATATGGATAACCTGGTTTTAAATCGAGAATTTTACGATATTTTTCAAGTTGCTCATCGTTATAGCAGTAATAATCTTTTCCTTTATACGAGATTTTATATAGAGGAGGTTGAGCAATATAAATATAACCATTTTCGATTAATGGTTTCATAAATCTATGGAAGAATGTGAGAAGTAATACACGGATATGACTACCATCGACATCAGCATCGGTCATGATGATAATTTTGTGATATCTAATCTTGGTTATATCAAAATCTTCGCCAAATCCAGCTCCGATAGCTGAGATCATATTTCCAATTTCAGCATTATCAAAAATACGGTGAATTTGAGCTTTTTGAACGTTTAAAATCTTACCTCTTAGAGGCATAATAGCTTGCGTTTTACTATCTCTACCGTTTTTTGCGCTACCTCCAGCACTATTACCCTCGACGATAAAAAGTTCGCATTCTTCAGGGTTTCTCGAGCTACAATCAGCAAGTTTTCCAGGTAAAGTTGTAATATCTATACCATTTTTACGTCTAAGATTTTCTCTAGCTTGTCTAGCTGCGAGTCTAGCTTCATAAGCTTTTTTAACCTTATTCATAATCGCGGTAGCGACTTCTTTATTTTCTAAAAGATATCTTTCAAGCATCGTTCCAACGACGTTACTAACAATCGTTTTTACTTCAGGATTACCAAGTTTTCCTTTGGTTTGACCTTCGTATTGTGGATTAGGGTGTTTAACTGAAATAATTGCAGTTAAACCTTCTCTACAATCGTCAGCTGTAAATCTTTCTTTATCGTTATCTTTTAAAACTTTGGCTTCTCTAGCGTATTTATTAAAAACACGAGTTAAAGCCATATTGAAGCCATCGACATGCATACCACCATCGGTTGTAGCGACGTTATTACAATAGCTATAAACTTTTTCGTTATAACCTTGAGTATGTTGCATAGCTACTTCAACGTAGATCAATTCTTCTTTTTCGTCTTCGTGTTCTTTATAAGTTTGGGCGCCATCACAATAAATAACATCTTCAATTAATGGTTCGCTGCCGTTATTTAAATATTGGACATATTCAACAATTCCGCCATCATAGTGATAACTAACCTTATTAGCAGGTTCGACTCTATCATCGGTCAAATTTATACGAATTCCCTTATTTAAAAACGCCATTTGACGGACACGGTTATTAATAGTATCGAAATTGAATACGGTTGTTTCTGTAAAGATATATGGATCTGGTTTGAAAGTGACTTCAGTTCCAGTTTCGTTAGAAGTTCCAATTTCAGTTAAAGGTTGAGTTGCTTTACCACCTTTTTCAAAACGGATGAAATACTTCTTTCCGCCTCTACAAACAGTTACTTCTACAAATATTGATAAAGCGTTAACAACGCTAGCACCGACGCCATGAAGACCACCAGAAACCTTATAGCCTCCACCACCAAATTTACCACCAGCATGAAGGACAGTATAAACAGTTTCGACGCCGCTTAAACCAGTCTTTTTAACGATGTCGACAGGAATACCACGGCCGTTATCTTTAACGGTTACCGAATTATCTTTATTGATAGTTACGCTAATTTCGTCGCAATATCCAGCAAGAGCTTCGTCGATGCCGTTATCAATAATTTCCCAAACTAAATGATGCAAACCGATAGGGCCAGTGCTACCAATATACATACCAGGACGTTGTCTAACAGCTTCGAGTCCCTCTAAAACTTGGATATCACTACTTGTATAGTTGGCTTTTCCTTTTTCGAGCTTTTTTTCGTCAACTTTTAGGATTTCTTGAGAGATATTTTCATCAATTTTACTCTTTTCTTTTGGAGCTTCCTCTTCCGAAATAGTCTCTATAGTAGTCTCTAATTCTTCTTTTTCTTTTTCCATACTTACTCCTTTCTATAACAGGTGTTATCTATTACTTTGTAAATATTTTCATTTATATACATATTGTCTTTACAACCAGTTATGAATACCTGATTGAAGTCTTGAAGCGATTTTACGAGCTTTCTTTCGTGTGAATAGTCAAGTTCGCTTAATACGTCATCGAATAACAAGATTGGTTCTTTTCCGTAATCGAGATTTAGTTTATATAGCGCTAATTTTAAGGCTATAACCGCCATTCGATTTTCGCCTTGAGAGCCATATATCGATATATCTTTTCCGTTTAGGGTTAGGGATATATCTTCTTTTTGAACCCCGATCGATGTCACGCCGTTTTTTATATCGTTTTCTAGTGCCACGTCGAATTTCTTTTTCGCCTCGACTTCGTAGTTATCATAATCATCTACGAATGCGTGATAGTGAAGTTTGGCGTCTTTATCGTCGCCGCTCACATCTCGATATGTATCAACTAGATGTTCGTTCAATTTTTCAATGAACGATTCACGATAGAAATATATCGTTTTGAACTTTTGAATTAAGTTTGTTGTATACGAATCGAGCAAGTTTCGATCGAATTCCAGATTCTTTAGTAGAGCGTTTCTCTCTTTTAGAATCTTTTTCATCTCGTTCAGTATTTTTAAGTACTCGTGCGATACCTTACTAATGCCAGTATTTATAAATTCGCGTCGTTTTTCAGGTGAGTCGTGGAATAGTCTTACATCATCTGGAATGAACACGATCGTGTTGACAACTGATGTTAGTTCGCTCACCTTGTTAAGTTTCTTTCCGTTTAGGAATATCTTTTTTCCTTGTCGACTGCCGTATATTTCAACGACATCAACTAGTGGGTCTAGCTTATCCTGAGCAACCTCTGCGTTTATATAAAATTCGACGCAATTATCTTTTATTAAATCGCTTATCTCGTTGGTTCTAAAACTTCTTGTTAGATTTAAATAATTAAGTCCTTCGACGAGATTGGTTTTACCGCTTGAATTATCGCCAAGCAAATAATTTATACCGCTAAAAAAACGAACCTCAACTTCGTCAAAATTTCTAAAATTGACCAACTTAATTTTTCTAATCAGCATCGCAAGTAACTTTATAAAATAGTTTGTTATCTATGTTTACTTCATCTCCAGGACGAAGTTTTTTACCTCTTTGTTTACACTCTTCCTTATTTACAAAAATAGTGTGGCTAGCGATATACTCTTTCACTTCGCCTCCACCATACGTTATTCCGATAAACTTGAGCAATTGCCCTAACGTAATATACTCAGTCGTGATTTTTACTTCTTTAACTAAGGGCTCCATAGATTCTTTAATATTATATATTAAAGAAGACACAAATAAAAGCAAAATAAAAAGGATTTAAAAATCCTCGAGGAACCCCACGAGAAATTAATTTTCATCGTGTGGTCGGGTTTTAAATCCTTGCAGTTTTAATTTTAATTAATAGGTTCTTACTGGAGTAACAACTTGGAGGATACTCTTGTCTTCATTATCGATAAGAACGAATGGTTTCATTTCGCCATTGAAGCCAATTGCAACCTCAGGTGAACCAAAGGCTTTTACAGCTTGTTTTACGAATTCAGCATTAAGAGAAATTTCAAGTCTTTCGCCGCTATATTTGAAGTCGCTAAGTTCTTCAACACCACTACCATTTTGTTGTGATCTCGAACTAATCTCGACTCTATTTTCGGTCATAGTTAATTTGACTATCGAATCTCTATCGCCAGTACTAAATAAACTTACACGGTCTAAAGCACTGATAAATTCTTTTGTGTTAATCAAAAGTTGGTATGGGCAACTTGTAAATTTAGGAATGATATTTTTGGTACTTGGATATTCGCCGCCAATCAAACTAGACGAGACAGTAGTTTTTTCTAATTCGAAAAGGATTTTGTTAGCAGCAACATAAACTTGGATTGTAGTTTCGTTAGTTATCATACCAATAACTTCTTGTAGCGATCTAACAGGAATGTTGACCTTAATTTTTTCAGGAATCTCAAGAAGAATTTCTTTTTGAGCTAAACGAGCGCCATCAGTTGCGGTAAATACAACTTTTGAAAGTTCACTTTCTAAATTGATAGCGGTTAATTGAGGTCTATTACCAGCTTTGGTAGCAGCCGCAAAGCTTGTTTGGCTAACAGCCTTTGCAAGACTATCCGTATTCAATTCGATATGAACACCAGTTTCAGAGAAATCCATTTCTGCAAATTCTCTAGCATCTATGACGTTGAGTTGATATTCACTCTTATCAGTTCTTATATAAGCCATCGATTCGTCTAAGATTTCGAAACTTATTTCTTCGCATTCGAGTTTCTTTATAAGTTCATTAAATGAGTATGCAGGAACTAAAGTTGAACCAGGAATAACGTCTCTAATTATTTGGATACCGTTATTCACGACCGGAAGAATAGTTTGAATAGATAATTCTCCGTTTGATCCTGTTAAAGTTAGTTCAGTTTCGGTTAAAACTAATTTAATAAAGGTATACGCATGATTAGCATGCTTTGAAGGACTAACTTTTGATGCTAGTGACAACCCTTTAATTAATTCTTCTCTGATGATTTTGAACTTCATAATCTCCCTCCTTTTTATTTCTTTAAATTATGATTTATAGTTATATTAATTATTCCTGTGGATAGTGTGGATAACTCGTTTGTTTTTCCAAAAAGTTACGATTTATTCGACGAAATTTTTGTTTTGAGTTTGTTGATAACTCCAGGAATTTCTTTATCTTTTTTCAACATCCCTTCCACCTTGTTATAGCTATACATAATAGTCGCGTGGTCTCTATTTCCGAAGACTTCTCCTATTTTTGTGTAAGGCGTATCTAACATTGTTCTAATTAAGTATATAGCAATTTGACGGGCAAAGACTATGTCTTTGGTTTTGATTTTTCCAGTAATTTGACTGGAATTTATGCCGTAATACGTAGCAACTACATTAAGAATTCTTTGAATACTGATTTTGTTTTTGTTTGTTTTAGTGTCAATCAATGTGCTTAAAGCATCTTGAGTAACATCTATATCGATATGATCTAAATGGTTGATTGTGCAGTAAAAAACTAGCCTATTTAACGCGCCTTCTAGGCTTCTAATCGAGTCTTTAAAGGAGTCAGCGATGAAGTATAAAACGTCGTCATCGAAGGCTTTTACGTTATAGGTAGAATTGTCAATCTTCTTGCGTAAAATCTCTAAACAGAGGTCGGTTGTCGGTTTTTGAATCTCGACTGTTAAACCTCTAAGGAATCTAGTAACCAATCTATCGCTCAAACCACTTAATTCGGATGGTAAACGGTCGCAAGTGATGACAATTTGCTTTCCTTGGCGGATAAACGATTCAAAAACTGCAAAAAAGAACTCTTCTGTCTTGGTTTTGTTTTGTAAAAGTTGAATATCGTCGACTAAAAACACATCAAAACCAAGAATAAAAACTTTTAGATCGTCTTCTTTTTTCTCACCACTAACGTATTTTATATATTCATCGACAAAATCTTGACTTGAACAGAACAAAATTTTCTTAAGGGGTAGTTTTTCTCTAATGTAATTGCCAATAGCGTTAAGTAAATGTGTCTTACCTAAACCGGATTGGCTATATATAAATAATGGGTTATAAAAATCTCCTGGATTAGATGCAACAATAAGAGCTGCGCTTTGCGCTTCTCTATTGGTTGGGCCTATAACAAAATTGTCAAACGTATATAAAGATTCTAAATAATTGTTAGGAAAGAACGGAGTTTTTTCAACTTTTGTTTCGGTCTTGTTTTTGTCAAGCAACGCTTCTTCTGTTTCAAAAATCATTTCGTAATTTGTGCCTGAAATACTGGTCACAATATCGCTTAACATGACGCTATATTTTTGAGAAATTAAAGTCGAGCTGAGTGAATTCGGACAACTAATCACCATCTTGTTTGAGTCAACCGAAAAGATGTAAGTGTCTTTAAAAAACGCATCGTAAACACGTCTTTCGTTGACTTTTTCGCTAGTCACTTCAAGGACTTTTTTCCATAAATTATTCAGCTCATTAGTGTTTGAAATTCTTTCCATAAATTTTTTGTTCGGAAATATTCTAGCATTAATATAAAAAATAGAAATTAGGAAATTTTTGACTTCCTAGTTTTTCCACATTTTTGTGCAAAAATACCTTCGATTTTGCCTATATTTTTATGGTTTTCCACAACTTTTATTGTGGATAAACACCTCCAAATTGTGAAAAACTCAAAAAAGTTGAAAAAAACTCCTTAGTTTTCCATATTTTCAAAAAAATTGAACTAAAAAAAGTCTAGTATTTATCAATAAAAAACCGACTTTTCCACATATTTCAAAATCGTTTATTAACACTTGTTTAAATTGTGGAGATTTTGTTCATTACCCATTTTTAACCCCGAAACCACCCTCCACATCCTTTGTTTGACATATATGTATAAATACATATATAATTTATTTCGCAATTTTTTGGAGGCGTATTATGAAAAGAACTTATCAACCTAGTAAATTACATAAAGCAAGAGTTAGTGGTTTTAGAGCTAGAATGGCCACTCCTACCGGAAGAAAAATCCTTGCTAACAGACGTGCAAAAGGCAGAAAAAATTTAGTTAACGCTTAATAAATGAAGAAAAAGAATAGAGTCAAAAAATATTTAGAGTTTAAAAAAATCCTTAACAAACGAAAATTTTATCGAAATAGCAGATATTGCTTATATTATCAAGAAAACGAACTTGATTATGCCCGTGTTGGGATACTTGTAACTAAGAAAAATGGAAATGCAGTTATAAGAAATAAAATAAAACGACAAGTTAGATCAGTGATAGACGAAGCGATGGATTTTACAAAAAATCTCGATGTAATCGTCGTCATATCACAAAAATACGATACGAACGAATTTGAATATAATAGGGAAAAACTCTTAGAACTCTTCTTGGCTCTATTAGGAGAAAAGAAATGAAAAAGAAAAATAAACGCTTTTTAGGGTTTACAGCTGTTTGTGGTGGCATAGTACTTCTACTTGCTTCTTGTAGTAGTTTCTGTTCCGCTCAAGATAGCGCTAGCTATCGTTATGCTTATGACCCTGTTCATACTGATTTTTTCGAAACTGAAGAGGCCGCAAAAGAATATGTTTTAGAAACATTCCAAACCGGTGTTATAGAAGATACCACTACTTCAGTTTATTACGATTCGAGTAGAACTAACGAAATAACTTTAGATAATGTTGGCGATATAACTATCGATTCTGTTGAAAACGGACAAATAGTTACAACTAGCCTTATTAAATCGACTGACGCAAGTGATAGCGACTTTAATTTCACCGACGAAATCGCTCAAAATGGCGCAATCTATTATTTAGAATCTGGTGTTTATACGGTTTATTATGAAACTGTTGATGAAGACACTGGTGAAGGAACTGGTGAAACTGGTAGCGCGACTTTTGTATTTAGTAAAAATAGTTATATCCAAGCTTTAGAACTTGCTGGCACTACTTTAGCAAGCAATGCATCTTATACAAGTTTAAGCACCTTACCTGCTAATGCTTTTTGGAACATGCTCGATAGCAAAACTATCGATGAGATGATTTCAAAAGCAGAGGAAGATAACTATATTTCTAAAGTTGCATCAGAAAACGAAGGTATTACCCTTTACGAGTTTTTCTATGGTTATAGCGAGTTAGCTTATGATGATTACGTCGCTAATCCAACCGATGAAAAACTTGAAATTATGCTTAATGGTGGCGAATATGTCACCGATGATGGTCAAACTGACGATATTTTAGGAAGATATAATTCCTTATTTTCCATTTATGGGAAATATAAATTTATTAGCGACGATACAGTCGACGAATTAAATATGGATGACGGTGAATACTGGGGCAAAATTACTCAATGGAACCAAGAAATTTATGAAGAAAATAATTGTGTCGACGGTATCGTAATGAATACAGACTATCTCGCATATTATCAATCGCAATTAGATTCAACTGTTTCGAGTTTGAATAGTTGTATCACGATTAGTGAAGGATATTATGGACACGTATATGAAGATGCTTTATATGATGGCGTCTTGATGACTGATAAATCGAGTTGGGGCGACGCTTGGAGTCATGGTTGGCTCGAAGGTTTACTCGTTTTCCCAATTGCCTATATGGTTGAATACTTCTCCCACTCCTTCGGTATGAATGGTTGGGGACAAATTGCAGCTGTCTTACTTGTTACTTTAATTGTTAGAGCGCTCTTCTCTTTGATTACGCTCCCTTCAACAATCCAACAACAAAAGATGCAAAACTTACAACCAGAAATGGCTAAGTTGCAACAAAAATATCCAAATTCTGATAGCAATGAATACGAAAAACAACGTTTAGCTCAGGCGCAGCTGAACCTATATAAACGACATAAAGTCCATCCATTCTTGTCGTTCCTTGTCTTATTTATACAATTCCCGCTCTTTATCTGTGTTTGGAATGGTATGCGAGGAGCTGCAAGTTTATCGGTTGATGCTATTTTTGGTCTTAGGTTAAGTGATACTATTTCGAGTGTTTTATTCACTTGGAGCAACTGGCCAGGTGCACAATGTTGGACTGCGTTAATCTTAATCTTGCTCATGTCAGGCGCCCAAATTATGGCTATGCTTCTTCCACAAATCTTACAAAAACGTAGGATGAAGAAGGTTAGTAATATGGTCACTAAGACCGTTAAGAGCGGCGCTCAAAATAAATCTCAACGTCAAATGAAGATTGTTCAATGGGTTATGACGATCGTCATTATATTTATGGGTTTCACCTTACCATCTGCTATGGGCGTTTATTGGTTAGCTGGTGCTTTATTCTCAATGCTTCAAACCACAATTATGCATTTTGCTATGGCTAGAGGCAGCAATAGAAACGGACCAAAAACTATCGATAAAACCAAGACTAAAAAGGATAAAAAAGCCCCAAAAGATAAGTCTTTAGGTGCTTCTAAAAAGAAAGAAAAAGCCGAAAAAATCGAGACTGAAACTGTTGAAACTAAAAAGAAGAAAATCAACACCAAAGTCAACGAAGATAAAGTCATTGACGTAAAAGATTTATCTGAAAATAAGGTAGAAGAAACTCCTGCTCCAACTGAAGTTATTGATACTCCAGTTACCGCAGAAGAAACTACTACCACTTCAACAGAAGACGTCATCGATATTGATGATTTAGCGAATAAAAATTCTTAATATATAAAGAGGTTTAGTTATGAAAAGATATTCAGGTAAAAAAATGGATGAAGTTTTAGCAGAAGCCTGCAAAGCCGAAGGTGTAACACTTGAAAACCTCATCTACGAAGTTGAAGAAGAAAAAAATACTTTATTTAGAAAGGTGGCAACAATTAGAGTTTATGACACCGCCGATATGATTGAGTATGCCGAAAACTATTTAAAAAAAGTTATCGAAGGACTCGGCTTAGAGGTTTCGCTTAAAACTTTTTATCGCGATGGCGTTGCTAAAATCTTAATTGAAACCAACCGTAACGCATTAATTATTGGTAATAACGGTTCTACTCTTCAAGCTCTTAACGATTTAGTTAAGCTTGCAGTTAGTAGAAAATATAAAAGAAAAATGCGTATTTTACTCGATATAAGTGACTATAAAGATAGAAAATATAAAAGATCTATCTTCGTCGCTAAAAAATGCGCTAAAGAAGTTTTAAAAACTCATGTCGATATTAAACTCGACCCAATGACACCAGACGAAAGAAAGAAAGTCCATAACGCTTTAGCAGTATTTAAAGATATTAAAACTGAATCTATTGGCGATGGAAAAGATAGAGCTATCGTAATTAAATACGTTGGTCCAACCAAAAAAGAACCAAAGAAATTTGTTAAAGAAAAAATAGTTGAAACTACTACTGAAAAAGAAGAAACTACAGTAAAAACTGAAGAATAAATATGTTAGAAAAAACCATTGTAGCTCTTGCTACTCCACCTCTAAGAAGCGCTTTAGCAATCGTTAGATTGAGCGGAGAGGACTGTTTTGATGTTGTTTCCAACTTCTTTTCTAAGACTATAAATATCGACAAAAATAACGGAATTCTTCATGGATATATAAAAGATAAGGGTGAAATTATAGACGAAGTTGTTCTTTTATTTTATAAGCATCCTCATTCTTTTACTGGTGAAGATTCCGTTGAAATTATTTCTCATGGAACACCTTTTATCTTTAATAAGATTATTTCTTTAGCGATCGCTAATGGCGCTAGAATGGCCGAAAGAGGCGAGTTTACTAATAGAGCGTATCTAAATGGTAAGTTAGACCTCATTCAAGCTGAGTCTATTAATGATTTAATTAACGCCGAAACTGAAGAAAGTAAGAAAATTTCTATGATGGCTTTAACAGGTGAAACCATAAAAGAAATCTTACCTATTAAACAAGGCTTAGGTGACCTTTTAGCTAACATTGAAGCTAACTTTGACTATAGCGAATATAACGATCTCATCGATATGGATTTTAAAAAAATAGTTGAGATCTGCAGGGTTATTTCTCAAAAAACGGAGTTTTTAATCAAAAATGCAGTCAAAGGAAAGATTATTAAAGATGGTGTAAATGTCGCTATTGTTGGTAAACCAAACGTCGGTAAATCATCTTTACTGAATTCGTTATTAAACGAAAATAAAGCTATCGTTTCTAGTTATGAAGGTACTACTCGAGATGTCGTTGAAGGCAGGATTAATCTTGGTGGAGTTATCTTAAATTTATACGACACAGCGGGCATTCGCGAATCAAGCGATTATGTAGAATCAATCGGTATCTCGAAAAGTAAAGAGATTATTGAAAAGGCTGATATTATCCTTGCTCTATTCGATAGTGATAAATTTGATAAGGAAGATAATGAGATTTTAGACCTCATTAAAGACAAAAAATATATAAAAGTTTTTAATAAAAAGGACTCTGTTAAATACACCAAAAAAGGCGAAATTTTAATTAGCGCGTTGAATAATGATGTCGATGCTTTAAAGAATGAAATTCTTAAAATTTTAGGCATTGATGAAAAAGATTTTAACACTCCTTCTTTAGCTAACGAACGCGAAATTGGTTTATTAAAAGGCGTTAAATCTGACCTTAATGAAGTTATAGAAAAAGCAAGCGCTGGTATTACTATTGATATCCTTGTAGAAACTATAAAACAAGCCTATCTTAAAGTCTTATCTATCACTGGCGAAGTCTATGATTTTGATATGACAAAAGAGATTTTCTCAAGATTTTGCTTAGGTAAATAAAATGATTTTTGATACCCATATTCACTTAAACGAACCTCGAATTTTAGCTAATCTTGATGTTTATTTAGCTGAAGCGATTTCTAAAGGAATTAATAATTTTCTTTGTGTTGGATGGGATGTGGATAGTAGTAAAAAAGCGGTCGAAATAGCTAATAATTACAAGGGAGTTTATGCCGCAGTTGGCGTTATCCCAACCGAACATAAAACTTGGGATAAAGATTCTATAGAAGAGATTAGAAAACTAGCAAAATCTAGTAAAAAAGTAGTCGCTATCGGAGAAATTGGTCTCGATTATTATTGGGAAAATAGCGACGAAATAAAAATAAAACAAAAAGAAATGTTTATAGCACAACTTCAACTCGCGGAAGAGCTAGATTTACCTATCTCTATTCACTGCCGCGACGCTATTCAAGATACTTTTGACATAGTCAAAAAATTCCCAAAAGTTAAAGGAATAATGCATTGTTATAGCGGATCTTATGAAATGGCTAAAGAATTTGCTAAGCTCGGCTATAAGATTGCATTAGGCGGTGCTTTAACATTTAAAAACGCGGTTAAACCTAAAGAAGTTTTAGAAAAATTAGACCTCAAAAACATAGTTTTTGAAACAGACGCTCCATATTTAGCGCCTATGCCATATCGTGGTAAGTTAAATGAACCTGCTTTTATATATGAAACAGTGAAATTTGCTGCTAAATATTTGAATATGGATCAAGACGAGTTAGAAAATATCGCTTATAAAAACTCGTTAGAAATTTTACGTATCGATGAATAAATTAAAAATAGATAATTTGATAGTTGTTGAAGGCAAAACTGATATAGATTTTTTATCTAGTTTTATCGATGGAAAATTCTATTCAGTGAATGGTTCTTTCATTTCTATAGATGACTTAAATTATCTAAAAGAGGTCAATAAAAAGAATAAAATCATCGTTCTAACTGATCCTGATTATCCTGGATTATCGATTAGAAATAAGATAAACGAATATTTAGGTAACGATGTTTATAACGCTTATGTTCGTAAAGAATATTCGATTAAAAATCATAAAGTTGGCGTAGCTGAATCGACCAAACAAGAGGTTATTAACGCTTTAAGCAACCTAAAACTATATAAAAGCGACGTTACAAGCGATTTAAAAAATATAGATTTGTTTGAACTAGGACTATCAGGACAAGACTCATACGAATTAAGAAAAGAGTTATGCGATACTTACAATATCGGTTATTCTAATAGCAAACAACTCTTAAAGAAATTAAAATTATTAGGTATCAATAAAACTGATTTAAACGAGATGGTGAAAAATGTTAACACAAAAAGAGATAATTGATTTTTATAAATTAGAAAATTCGCACGCCAAAAAAGAACTTGGTCAAAACTTTTTGCTTAGCGAAGAAATTGCTAATCAAATAGCGGATTCTTTAGACCTTCAAAAAGAAGATAAACTATTAGAGATTGGTCCTGGATTAGGCGCTATCACTGAAAAGTTAATAAATAAAACTGAAAAATATACAGCCGTTGATGTTGATAAAAAACTTATAAACTTTTTACAAAACGCATATAAGGACACAAATCTCAATGTTGTAAAAGAGAACATTTTAAAGTTCAGAGATTTCGATTTTAATAAAGTGGTCGGGAATCTTCCTTATTACATAACGACTGATATCATTGAATATATTGCTCTGAATTTTGAAAATCTAGAAACCGCTACATTTATGGTTCAAAGCGAATTTTATGAACGCATTACAACAAAAGATAAAAGAATTAAACGTCCGCTAAATTATTTGCTTGAATATTTATTCGATATTAAGTTTGTGACCAAGGCTAAAAACAACCAATTTTTCCCTATTCCAACTGTTGATTCGGTAGTATTTAAAATAACTAAAAATCGAGAAAAAAAGTTGAGTTCTGCAGGGTTTTTGTACAAAATCATAAGAATTTTGTTTACTAATCGTCGCAAAAACGTGAACAATAATATAGGAATTTTGCTTAAATCCGAAGAAGAAAAAGCACAACTTTGGAAAGAAGCAAATATTGCTCCAACAACCCGAGCCGAAGACTTAACTTTAGATGATTTTATTCGCATTAGTGAAATCATATTGAAAATAAAAAAGATAAATTTATAATTTTTGTTGTCTATGGTAGAAAAAGCTTACGCCAAAATAAACTTAGGCCTTAATGTTTTAGATAAAAATGATGATGGATATCATAATTTAGATACAATCATTGTTCCTTTAAAATTACATGATACTTTAGTCATAACAACCTTATCTGAAAAGGCTTCAGATGACTTTGTTACCTGCGATGAATATTCATTAAAGGTTAATAAAAATAATATTTGCCATAAAGCTATCCAAATTTTAAGAGATAAATACGGATTTAAACAAAAATTTAGAATTCACATTCATAAAAATATATTTGTTTTAGCTGGATTAGGCGGCGGAAGTGCCGATGCAGCCGCAACAATTCGTGGCGTATGCAAAATGTTAAAAATTGCGCCTACAATCGAAGAATTACACGAAATTGGCCGTTCTTTAGGCTGGGATGTACCATGGTCAATTGAATCAAAACCATCTTTTGTGCGTAATAGAGGCACGGAAATGGAGTCTTTCGAACATTGTAGAAAAGATTATGTCTTGCTTGTTAAACCTCTTAAAGGTTTATCGACTGCCGATGTATTTTTAGAAAGCGATACTTATGAGAAAGACAATCGCGATTTAAAAGTGACTAAAGAGGCATTCGCAAATGATAATCTTGAGGAATTAAATAACAATCTTGTGAATAACTTAGAACAAGCAGCCGTTAATTTGCTCCCTGAAGCTAAAGAATTAAAAGAGAAATTGCTCCAAGAAGGATTCGATACAGTTTGTATGACTGGTAGTGGTAGCACGTTCTTCTGTATAACCAAAAATAAAAAGTTAGCCAATAAAATGGCTGCTAAATACTATTACGACCACTATCAAGTTGAGTTAACAACATTCTTATAAAACCTGCGTTTTTAAAGAAAAACCTTGCAGATCTCAACTAAAATTTATGAAAAATAAAAAGGACGGTCTAGCCGTCCTTTTAATGTTGTTTAGTTAGAGATTACTTTTTAGCTTTTTCTCTTTCGAGTTTGATTTGAGCTTGAGCAGCTGCAAGTCTTGCGATTGGGACTCTGAATGGTGAGCAGCTAACGTAATCTAATCCAGCTCTATTGAAGAATTCGATTGATCTTGGATCACCACCGTGTTCACCACAAACACCACAAGTTAAATTCTTGTTAGCGGCTTTGCCTTCTTCAACAGCCATCTTGATGAGTCTACCAACACCTTTTTGGTCAACGGTTTGGAATGGATCATCTTCGAGGATTTTTGATTTGAAGTAGTCGTTGATGAATTTAGAAACGTCATCACGGCTGAATCCAAATGTCATTTGGGTTAAGTCGTTTGTACCAAAGCTATAGAATTCTGCTTCAGTAGCGATTTCTTTACTTAATAATGCAGCACGTGGAATTTCGATCATAGTACCAACGTGGTATTTAAGTGTAGCTTTGTTTTCTTTTAAGACTTTCTCGATTTCATCAGTGACAATCTTCTTAACATATCTAAATTCTTTAACATCTAAGGTTAAAGGAATCATGATTTCTGGTTCGATGTCTCTCTTGAGTTCTTTGCTAGCTTTTAAAGCGGCTTCAATGATGGCTCTAGCTTGCATTCTACCAATTTCTGGATAGGAAACATCAAGTCTACAACCTCTGTGTCCCATCATTGGGTTGAATTCGTGTAAGTATTCAATACGATCTTTGATGGTTTGGACATCTTCGTTTAAAGCTTTAGCGAGTTCTTCGATCTTGTCTTCTTCTTGTGGTAAGAATTCGTGTAGAGGTGGATCGAGTAAACGGATAACAACTTCAATACGTTCTAAGTTACCCATGGACATATATAATCCATAGAAGTCTTCTCTTTGATATGGAAGGAGTTCAGCAAGAGCTTTTTCACGAACTTCGACGCTATTACTAAGAATCATCTTTCTCATGTGGAAGATACGTTCTTCGCCAAAGAACATATGTTCAGTTCTACAAAGACCAATACCTTCTGCGCCGAATTTAGCAGCTTGTTGAGCATCACGTGGAGTATCAGCATTCGTGCGGACGTGAAGTCTTCTATATTTATCAGCAGCTTTCATCATTCTACCGAAGTTACCATCCATTGAAGGTTCAACTAATTTAATAGCGCCTTCATAGATATCACCGGTACTTCCGTAAACTGAGATAGTATCTTTATCGGTATAAACTTTACCATTAATTTTGACGGTTCTAGCTTCTTCATCGACGATAGCAGCATTACATCCGACGACACAGCATTTACCCATACCACGAGCAACGACTGCAGCGTGAGAAGTCATACCACCACGCATTGTCAAGATAGCTTCACTAGCGACCATACCTTCGATATCTTCTGGAGATGTTTCGGCACGGACTAAGATAATCTTTTCACCTTTAGCGTGTCTTTCTTCAGCTTCTTTAGCGTTGAAAGCGATCTTACCGACGCCAGCACCTGGAGAAGCAGGTAAACCAGTAGCGATTGGTTTGGCTTTCTTAATTTCATCAGCATCGAAGACTGGGTGTAATAAGCTATCGAGTAAAGCTGGTTCAACACGTAAAACAGCTTCTTTTTCGTCGATTACGCCTTCATCGACTAAATCCCAAGCGATTTGTAAGGCAGCTTGAGCAGTTCTTTTACCATTTCTAGTTTGTAAGAAGTAGAGTTTGCCGTTTTCAACTGTATATTCCATATCTTGCATATCTTTATAATGTGCTTCCATGGCTTTAATAGTTGTAACGAATTGTTCGTAAACTTTTGGCATTCTCTTTTGGAGTTCAGATATATGTAAAGGAGTTCTAATACCTGCAACGACGTCTTCTCCTTGAGCATTTGGTAAATATTCAGCATAGATTTCTTTTTTACCAGTAGATGGGTCGCGAGAGAAAGCAACACCAGTACCGGATTGTTCATTTAAGTTACCAAATACCATGGATTGAACGTTGACAGCGGTTCCCCATTCGTATGGAATACCATTCATCTTACGATAGGTGTTAGCTCTATCGTTGTCCCAGCTTCTAAAGACTGCAGTGACAGCTTCATGAAGTTGGATGTATGGATCAGTTGGGAAATCTTCATTAAATGTCTTTTTGTAGTAAGCTTTATAATCTTTAACGAGTTGTTTTAATTGTTCAGCAGTTACTTCGGTATCTAATTTATAACCATTCTTTTCTTTGATATCGTCAAGCATCTTATCCATATCGGTTCTTGGATGACCTTTAGCGATATTTGTGAACATTAAAATAAATCTTCTATAGCTATCGTAGGCAAATCTTTTGTTATCGCCTTGAGCTAATAATTCGACAGTTTCATCATTTAAACCAAGATTTAAGATGGTGTCCATCATACCTGGCATGGAGACTCTAGCTCCACTACGGACGGAAACGAGTAATGGGGTTTTACCACCTTTTCCTCCGAATGATTTTCCGGTCTTTTTTTCTACTTCTGCAATACCTTTATCGATTTGATCTACTAAGTATTTAGGCATTGTTTTACCGCTTTGGTAATATAATGTACAAGCCTCAGTTGTGATAGTAAATCCTTGTGGAATTGGTACGCCGATATGAGTCATTTCGGCTAATCCAGCGCCTTTACCTCCGAGAAGCTCTTTTCCTAAACCATAAGCTTTATCGAAGAGGTAGACATACTTTTTTTCTGACATTCTTAGTCCTCCTAAAATTTTTAAGGCTTTTTAAAACCTTTATGATTATATCATAAAGGAAAGTGGTTTTATAGCATTTTTAATGCGAGTTGTAAGGAAGGGTTTTGAGGCCGAAAATTAGGCAATAAATGGGTTAATTTTAATAGGAAAAATATGGTAAAAATTTGTCTCGTTTTACAAAGTTATCAGTTGAGAAAAACCTCAGTTTTCCACGAAAAACCCTGCAGAACCCCAATATTTTTGTGAAAATTTCGAAATTTCTCGAGCTATTTTCCATTAAAATGGATACATTTAAGAAACTTTAATTTATAATATTGTCTATGGAAAAAGATTTAGTTTTGTCGATTGATTATGGAACTCAATCCGTAAGGGTTTCAATAATAAATAAGGAAGGCGAATTTTTAGCTTTCGAACAAGAAAAATACGGAGAACCTTACTTCTCGGTGAAACCTGGATTTTGTGAACAAGAACCAGATTTTTACTATAACTGCATGATAAAAGCTGCTAAACGATTAACAAGCGCCCACAAAGATTTGCTCGATAGATGTATGTCTATTAGCTCAACTTGTTTTAGAGATACGCCAACCTTTTTGGATAAAGATTATAAAGTCATTCGTCCATCAATAATTTGGCTTGATCAACGTTTTGCTAGAGGCGATAAAAAGTTACCTTTACTTTATAGAATGCTTTATAAAATTGTTGGCGTTAGTAATACCATCAAATTCAACCGTTTAAGAACGCCTGCCATGTGGTTACAAGAAAATGAGCCTAAAAATTACGCAAAAATCCGTTGGTATGCACCACTCAATACATATTTAAATTATAAAATGCTTGGAGTTTTATCCGATTCTGCTTCGAATATGATTGGTCACTATCCAATTATGTTTAAAACCGGAAAAGTTCATAATAAGCATAATTTAGTAGGTATTTGTTATGGAATCGACCCATATTTAATACCAAAAATTTCAAAAGTTGGCGAAATTATTGGCCATATCACTAAAGAATGCAGTTATGAAACTGGTTTTCCTGAAGGTTTGCCATTTATTACAACCGGAAGCGATAAATCTTGCGAAGCTTTAGGAAGTGGATCGATTTATAAAGGTTCTGCACATATAAGCTATGGAACCGCTAGCACCATTTCGGTATTCTCAAAGAAATATTTCTCGCCTGAAACCTTCCTCCCTGCTTATACAGGTTGCGTAAAAGGTTATTACAACAGCGAAGTTCAAATCTATAGAGGTTATTGGATGCTTAAATGGTTCAGTGACGAGTTTGCTAACCAAGAAAATATCGAAGCTAAGATTGAACATCTTGCTGTCGAAGAAGTTTTAAATAAAAAATTAATGGAAATCGCTCCTGGAAGCGATGGACTTATCCTTCAACCATATTGGGGACCAGGTTTGCTTCGTCCATTAGCAAAAGGCGCAATTATTGGTTTTTATGATATTCATACTCGTTACCACGTTTATAAATCGATTATTGAAGGTATTGCCTATGCATTAAAAGAAGGCTTAGAGAGTATATCCAAAAATGGTCATCTTAAAGTTAAATATTTAACGATTAGCGGTGGCGGTAGTCGTAGTGATTCGATATGTCAAATTACGAGCGATATCTTTGGATTAGATGTTTATAAACCTGACACATTTGAAAATAGTTCGTTAGGTTGCGCGATGGCTCAATATGTTTCCTTAGGAATTTATAAAACTCCAGAAGAAGCAACTAAGGCAATGGTTAACTATAATAAAGTCTTCCATCCAAACGCTGAGGCACATGAAAAATATAAAGTCTTATTCAAAAAAGTTTATAAAAAGATTTATCCTTCGCTTAAGAAAATCTATAAAGAATTATCTGAATATCAACATTATTCAACTCAAAAAATGTAACGAAAAAGCAACTCAATCGAGTTGCTTTTTTTGAGGAAAATATGTCAGTTCTGCAAGGTTTTTGCTCAAAATCAGCTGTTTTCTGCTTCGGTTTGAGCCATTGGATTTATGCCTGCGAATTGAGAATTATATAGTTCTGCGTAGAATCCGTTTTTCGCTAATAAATCTTTATGATTACCGATTTCAACGATGTGACCTTGTCTCATAACGATGATGAGTTTAGCGTTTTTAATCGTCGATAATCTATGAGCGATAATGAACGAAGTTCTATTTTCCATGACCCTATCTAAAGCGTCTTGAATAGCTTGTTCGGTACGAGTATCGACGCTACTTGTAGCTTCATCTAAAATCATGATTTTTGGTTTAGAGATAATAGCTCTAGCAATCGTTAATAATTGACGTTGACCTTGAGAAATATTTGTTCCATCTTCGTTTAAGATGAAGTCATATTTGCCAGGCAAGGTTTCAATAAAGTGATCGCAATGTGCCTCTTTACAAGCTTGAACGATTTCTTCATCGGTTGCATTTTGATCACCGTAGAGCAAGTTTTCTTTAATGGTTCCTCTAAATAACCATGTATCTTGTAAAACCATACCGACGCTTCTTCTAAGGTTACCACGAGTATATTCAGTAGTTGGAATATCATCTAATTTAATTTGACCACTATTGATTTCATAAAATCTCATAATGAGGTTAACCATAGTGGTTTTACCAGCGCCAGTAGGACCAACAATAGCGACCGTATCGCCTGCATTAATCTTTAAGTTAAAGTCTTCGATTAATGGTTTATTTGGCAAATATTGGAAATAGACGTGATCGAATTCGAATGCACCTTTGATATCGTCTTCGACATCGATTGCACCTTCTTTATCAGGAATAATTTCTTCTTCATCGAGAAGTTTATAAACTCTTTCGCCACTAGCGACGACAGATTGAATAATGTTAATAATTTGTCCGACTTGTTGGAATGGTCTATTGAATATATTTAAGAAGATAAAGAAGGTAATCATACTCGCTGGGTCGCGAATAATACCTCCAACGACGGCAATTCCTACGTAAGCTAAGTTATTAATAAAGTTTGTTGTTGGGAAGATAAGACCACTCAAGAATTGCGAGATTTGGTCAGCTTTAGCCATCTTTGAATTCGTTTTATTAAATTCATCGACAGCATCTTGTTCTTTATTAAATAATTTAAGAACAACGTATCCAGCATAGTCCTCTTCAACTAAACCATCTAAGATACCAAGTTCTTTTCTATAAGCAATGAATTGCTTTTGTGAGAATTTACTTACTAAGAAGACGACAAGGATAGTAAATGGTAAGGAACAAAGTGCGACTAAAGCTAGTTGCCACTTCGTAATAAACATCGCGACAAGCGTTCCAACAAAGAGCATGACGCCACTAGTAAGTTGAACGATGATATTTTGTAAGTTTCTAGCGATATTATCGACATCGTTAGTTCCTATAGATAACGTATCGCCATAAGGAACTCTATCGTAATAGGATAATGGAAGTCTATCGAGTTTATCTTTAATTTCCTTTCTCATGTTATAGGCGTATCTATTTGATAAGCTAACGGTCATAAATTCGGCTAACCATGAGAAGAAAGCGGCTAAAACATATAAACCTAATAAGATTCCAAATCTAGAGAAGAAGAATGACCATTTAATGGATAAGGTTATAGTTCCGTCAGTTGCGATAGCAAATGATAATAATTCAGTTTCAGCGTCAGTTATATTAATAGCTGTACTTGTATCGACTGATGGAAACGCCCCATTAAGTAAGTTATTTAAAATAATAGGAGAAACTATCGTTAAGACGCTCGAAACGACAGTCATAAGCATGATGATAATGATTAAGACGCGTTCTTTTTTAAACTCCTTAATCATTCTTTTAAATGTCGCGCCAAAGTTTTCAGGCTTTTCGACAGAACGATTCATTGGTGGCATTATAAACTACCTCCTTGTAAAGAAGTTTCACGATAAAGTTTTATCGTCTTTTCAATTTCATCAGGATCAAGTTGAGACTTAACAATATCTTGATAGACTGGGCAAGATTGAATAAGTTCGCTATGTTTTCCTTGACCAACTACCGTTCCTTGATTTAATACGATGATGTTATCAGCATCTAAAATTGAACTAACACGTTGAGCGACGACTATAACACTCGCACCAGTCGTATAGTCTTTTAAGGCTGCACGAAGTTTGGCGTCAGTTTTAAAGTCAAGAGCGCTAAAACTATCATCGAAGATATAGATTTCTGCATCTTTGACTAAAGCTCTAGCAATGCATAGACGTTGTTTTTGACCACCTGAGAAGTTTTTGCCGTTTTGAGAAACAAAACTATCAAGACCTTCAGGAAGTTTTGAAACAAAGTGCGTAGCTTGAGCAACATTTAAGGCTTTATTGATTTCTTCATCAGTAGCCCCTTTTTTACCAAATTGCATATTTGATCTAATAGTACCTTTGAAGAGTAATGCAGTTTGAGGAACGAAGCCTAAATGTTCTCTAACGACATCGCTTGGTAAGTCCTTAATATTTATACCATCGAGAAGGATTTCGCCTTCATTTGCATCATAGAATTTAGGTATTAAATTGATGATAGTAGATTTACCACTACCAGTTGAACCAATAATAGCAGTCGTAGTTCCAGGTTTGGTCTTAAAAGAGATATTTTCTAGACATGGTTTATCGCTTCCTGGATAAGTAAACGATACGTTTTTAAATTCAATTACACCTTTTTCTTTGGCTTCACTTAACTTATTTATAGCGACCTCTTTAATCGATTCGTTATTTTGTAAAGCAGTATTTTGAGCGACTAATTCTTTATATTTTAATCTAATCTTTTTGCGCTCTTGGTGATACTTTTGATGTATCTTTTCGTACTCAGAAATATAATTTTTTAGTGGAGATCTGCGGGCTTTTTCTTCAGAAAGTTGAGAAAAATTGAATTTTATAAGCTCATAATTGAAGGCTGCTTTATACTCTTTTTCATATTTTTTATAAAGTGGTTCTAAAGCCTTTTTCTCTTTGCCGTATAAGTCATCGATGAGATTTTTATATTGCTCATAATGTTCATTGAAAGATAAACTTCCTTCCTCATCTTTATTGCTATCGATGTCTAAGACTTCATTGACACGTTTAGCACTAGCCATAGCTTGAGGCATCATAATAAAGATCATTGCAAACATGACGAATGAAGACATGATTTGCATACTATATTGAGCAACGACTGAGATATTTTCAATTTGATTTGAAACGCTTGTAATTAAGCTAGCAAGTTCACCACTTACGCCGTTAATAATATAAAAACCTAAAGCGTAGATCGCGATAAAACAAAGGTTAAATACGACGGTAACAAATGGGCTAGCAATAGACATATATCTATTAACTCTAATGTTGACGTCGGTTAAATCTTTATTAGCTTTAGCAAATTTCTTGGATTCGGTTTCTTCTTGATCGTATGCACGGATAACACGGATACCAGTAAGATTTTCTCTCATAACGACCGTGACGTTATCGATCTTTTCTTGAACTTTCTTAAATAGTGGCGAAGCTACATAAAGTAAGATAATCATCGCGATTAAGATAAGCGGTAAAGCGATGCACATGACGATTAATAAGTCGATTTGGACCATCGCAGTCTTAATAATAGCGATAATCATCATGGTTGGGGACATGATTAATGTTCTAACTGCCATTAAGACAAAGTTTTTAATTTGCTCGATATCGTTAGTGGTACGAGTAATTAAAGTAGCCGTACCGAAGTTATTATATTCAGTATAGGATAAGGAATTTACCTTACTAAACATCGTTTCTCTTAGTTTTTCACCAACATAAGCTGAAATAGTACTAGCGCTATAAAATTGAACGACGGCTAGACATATAACTCCTACGGAAATTAAGAGCATATATCCACCTTGAATCAATATTTCTTGCGTAGTTCCGTTAGTGGTAACTAAGGTTTGAATGGTGCCCATATATTCAGGCAACATGAGTTGTAAATAACATTGGCCTATAATTGCAGCGGCTGCTAAAAGCAAAAAGTACCGCTTGTGCCAAACAAATTTTAGTAATTTAAGCATAATTATTTCGTCTTTTTAAGGAAGATTTGCATTACTGCGTCGACTGATGGAATACCATATATGTCGGCTTTTTTGATTTTACAAGTTGCAATACCTTGTAATGTTGAAATGTAGGTTAAAATTAAGTCGACATAGCTTAAAGAATCTTCAAAAATTCCCTCTTCTTGGTCTTTTTTAACTAAATCGATGACTTTTGCAAAGATTTTACTAACCTCTTGTTTCTCTTTTAATTCTTGATAGTTACAGAAAAGTAAGAAATTGAGAATATAGAGTTTGGTGATATCGTTTTGAATGATATCTAAAACAAATTCGGTGAGTTGTCTAAAAAAGCTATAAGCCGTATGGTTTTCGATAGCCCATTTAGTTGCATCTTCAACAAACATCGATTTAGACATTTCTCTAATCGCATCGATTAATTCGTTTTTATCCTTAAAATAGTGATAAAAAAGGCCATGAGAAATGCCAAGTTCTTTAGCGATATGATCGATTTTTACTTTTTCGACCCCATTTTCATAAAAAAGGCGCAAAGCGGTGTCTATTATGGCTTGTCGTCTTTTGTCTTTAATTAAATTTGCGCGTTCTTGTCTATTCATATTTTCACCTCGTGAAAATAAATATAGTTGTAATTGACAACATTGTCAATAAAAAAAATTAAAAAAATAAAAGGTGATTTTTAGACTATTCTTGCTCTTCGATTGGCTTTCTATTTGATTTAAAAAATACGAGCATTGCAAGGATAGTTGTAGCTAATAAAATCACGATACCAAGGGTAAAATCCCAAATATAATCGTAGGTATTATTGTCCCAATCTATGTATAAATTTTGTGTAATTGGATTAAAGAATATGACAAAAATTGAACCTATTGAAAAGCCTAAAGTTGCGTAATTAAAATATCCGCGATATTTATTAATTAAGGTATAGATGATTCGTGCAAAGCAATAAATTCCAAGTAAATATCCAATGACTAGACAAACTAGCAAAAGAATAATCATTGGTTGAGCTGAAATTGCATCAAAACTAAGCAAATTGATTATATTTTCATAGTAGTTAATAAGAGTTAAACTTAGTGAAGCGCTTAATCCAGGGATGATGCTAAATAAAGCCATGAAAAATCCGATTAATACGAATAATGGATAGGTAACTCCTGCGATTTCATCGGTTGAAAACGAAGAATCTCCATAATAATAAATAGCCACCAAACTGATTATAACAGGTATAGCAATCGCAACTATTAATATAATAATCTTCGATATATTAATCTTTTCTTCCTTCGCCCCTTTTATAAAAGCAGGCATCGATCCGATAACGCTGCCCCCAAAGAAACAAATTAATGAAAATGGGAATACATCGATAATATATTGATAAGTTACTAATCCTAAAAATGCTCCAACTAATAACCCTATTAATATAGGAAGGAAAAAGAGGAGTGATTTACCAAAAGATTTTAAAAATCCATTGAGTTCACTGACTGTTTTTTTATATCTATTCGTTAAAACTAAAAAAGTCGAAGCGCTGACGCCAGGAATAAGGCTAGATAGGCTCATATAGATACCAATAATTACTTCTTTGAAGTAATTCCAAATGCCATTTTCCTTAGTTTCAGTCGTTCTTTCTTTAATTTCCATAGTTTAATTATTATAATCTATGCGAGGTTAAGAATAAAGTTATGTCCGATTTATATTTATTAGTTGGTTTAGGTAATCCTGGTAAAAAATATGAGCACACTCGTCACAATATGGGCTTTGATGCGATAGATCTTTTTGCTGATTCTTTAGGTATAGATATCGATAAAGAAGGGTTCCGTGGACTATACATAAAATGTAAATATAAAGATAAAGATTTGATCCTTTTAAAACCACAAACCTTTATGAATAATAGTGGATTTTCAGTTAGCGATGTAGTCAACTATTTTAAAATTGATAAACAAAATCTTTTGGTTATCTATGACGATATGGATTTTGAGCCTGGAATAATTAGATTAAAAGAAAGAGGTTCAGCAGGTGGACATAATGGAATGAAATCTATTATTGAACAACTTGGGACTGATGATTTTAAAAGACTAAGAATTGGTATAGGTAGAAGTAAATATAACGAAGTAGATCACGTATTAAGTAAACCAAGTAAAGAGGAACAAGAACTTATAGACAAAGCTTTTAAAAGAGCAGTCGAAGCTATAAAAGTGTATTTAGGCGAATCGTATAATAAAGCTATGTCTATTTATAATAATGATGAAGTTATTTAACGTACTAAATTACCCTTTAGATAAGATAAATCTTTCTAATAAACAAAATGTAGATTATGTTGTGGACCATTTCATTGGTTCAGTTTTTCTTTCGTATAAATTATTTAAAAATACTACTGAAAATATATTAATATTGACGTCAACGCAAAGTGAAACAAGTCAGATTTATAATGGCCTTTTATCAATATTAAATGAGGACGATTTGATAGTTGTTCCAACTGATGAATTAATTCGTGTTGAGTATATTTCACAGAGCAAAGAGATGCTTGCTGAGCAAATTTCTGCGATATATAAACTTACTCAAGCAAAGCATAAAATTGTTATCGCATCAATCCAAGCGGTCTATAAATTTTACCCTTCAAAGAACCTATTTTTATCATCTGTAATTAAGCTAAAAGTAGGTGAAGAAATATCAATTCAAGAACTTAAAACTAAACTATCAAGATTAGGTTATTTCAAGACTAATAAGGTTGATCAATCTATGTCTTTTGCCTATAGAGGCGACATTGTTGATATCTATTCTTTGAACTATCCAAAACCAATTCGAATTGAATTTTTTGGAGACGAAATTGAGTCGATTCGTGAGTTTGAAATCGAGACTCAAACATCAATCAAAAAGGATATTAAAGAGATCGAAATCCTTCCAGCATCATTAAATCTATTAACAGATGACGAGTTAAAAAACGCTGAAGCAAAGATTTTAAATCAATATAAATTGGATGTAGAAAACGATAAAAGTGATGAGTATAAAGAAAAACTTTTTGGTAACTTAAACGACGATATTGAGCGAATTAAAGAGCATGACTTCTCTAATAAATTTTATAAATTTATGGGGTTTCTGCAGGGTTTTCATTTCAATTTAGCGGATTTTTTAGATTCTTACATTGTTATTAATATTAACGAAAAGAAGTTTAATGACATGAAAGAAGCCATCCAAAAAGAGGCCAACAATTTCTTAATGGAGCTTCATAAAAACGCTAAAACAATTTCACATTTAGAATACTTCAACATGAAATCGAGCGTGTACTCTAAAGCTAAGCAAAATTATTTTTTGAATGAAATTTATGATGATTCAAATGTTGAAGCCATTGATATTAAAACTCCAACGGTTGTTTCTACGAACCAATCTTCATCAACAAATATTTTCAGTTCTTATATAAATTTAGGATACAAAGTTGTAGCGGTTTTTCACGATCCAATTCACTACAAAAAGGCAGTCGAATTATTAAAAGTTTTAGGATTATTTTATAAAGAAATCAGTGGTTTAGACATTGATAATTTTGAAGACGTTTATGACGTTTTTTTATTACATGAATCGTTCGATATTGGATACGAATTACCTTTAGAAAAAATCGTTGTTTTAACCGAAAAAGAGATCTATGGAACTCATCGACATGGCTCTACTTTTAAGAAAGTTTTTAAGGAAGGAAGAGTAATTGGAAGCTACGAAGAGCTATCGGCCGGTGACTATGTAGTTCATGAAAATTATGGCATAGGAAAGTATGTTGGAATTGTTACACTTGACGTCAACGGAACAACTTCAGACTATATGAAAGTTGAGTATGCTGGAAGCGATACTTTATATGTTCCTCTTTATCAATTTAATCTTATTCGTAAGTATGTAAGTCGCGAAGGAAGAGTCCCTACAATCCATAAATTAAATACTAATCAATGGGAAAAAACCAAGAAACGAATTAGAGAAAGAGTTAATGAATTAGCCGACCGTTTACTTGTTCTTTATCAAGAAAGACAAAAGGTTCAAGGCATATCTTTTACAATTGAAGACGACTTACAAAAGAACTTTGAAAATGAATTTCCGTATGAATTAACTCTTGATCAAGAAAATTCGCTTGCTGAAATTAAAAAAGATATGGAGTCAGAAACTCCTATGGACCGACTTCTTTGCGGAGATGTAGGTTTTGGCAAAACTGAAATAGCCTTTAGGGCCGCCTTTAAAGCGCTTAATAATGGTTATCAAGTGGCTTTGGTTTGCCCAACTACTTTATTAGCACGACAACATTATGATGTGGCGACTGAAAGATTTAAAAATTATGATTTTGGGATTGGAATCTTAAGTCGATTACAAAAACAAAGCGATAACAAAATGACTAGAGAAAAGATTAAAAGTGGAGAAATTAATTTTTTAATTGGAACTCACGCCGTTTTAAGTAAATGGGTTGAGTTCAAAAATCTAGGTCTATTAATTATCGATGAGGAGCAACGTTTTGGCGTTGAACAAAAAGAACGAATTAAAGAAAAATTTACAAATATTGATGTCTTAACAATCAGCGCAACTCCAATTCCTAGAACATTACAATCTACTCTTATCGGATTAAAGACTACTTCTAATATCAATACGCCTCCTAAAGAAAGAATGCCTATACAAACATATGTAATTCCTTTTAAATTAGATGTTGTTAAGGAACTCATAAATCGTGAAATTTCTCGATCTGGTCAGGTTTTTTATGTTTATAACAAGGTTGCTACTATATATGAAAGAGCACAATCTTTACAAGCGATGCTACCAGGCGTTAAGTTTGCAGTAGTCCACGCAAAAATGGAAAAAGAAGAGATTGAAAACACGATGCTATCGTTCTATTTAGGTGAAATTGATGTATTAGTTACTACTACAATCGTTGAAAATGGCATTGATGTTAGAAATGCTAATCTTTTATTAGTTGAAGATGCTGATAGATTTGGATTATCGCAACTTTATCAAATAAAAGGACGTGTTGGTCGTGGCGATAAGCTCGCTTTTGCGTATTTAATGGTGAATTACGATAAAGGAATTCGCGAAGAAGCTACTAAAAGGCTTAGAGCCATTCAAGAATTCACCGAACTTGGTAGCGGATATAAAATATCTCAACGCGATTTATTAATTAGAGGTGCTGGTGACATTTTGGGTCCTGAACAAGCTGGATTTATCGATTCAATTGGTATCGATATGTATATTAAAATCCTTAATGAAGCTGTTGAGCGCAAGAAAAACCGTAGCGAAGCCATTTATAACAAAGAAAAACCATTTGAACTTACAATTGACGCTTTTATTCCTAAAGAATTTGCGACCGATGAAGATAAAATTGAGTTATATCAAAAGATTATTGGTTGTAAAACTATCGAGGAACTAAATAATCTTGTCTTTCAAGTCGAAGACATGTTTGGAAGTTTTCCTGAAGAAGCTTGGAATATATTCACAAAGAAAGAAATTCAAATATATTTAAGTTATGATTGCTTCGATGGTCTTAAGCAATATGAAAATAACTATCAATTATTCTTAAGCGATAAATTTTCTGAAATTGAAGGTATCGGAACTGAACTATTTACTAGCCTTATCCCATACATCAAATATATTTCAATGAAATACGAAGATAAGAAGATTAAAATAGTTGTTAATAAGGTTGGTAAATACGTTGAAACCTTAATTGAAATTATGAAGATTGTTGTTAAATTATTTAATATAAGTATAGAAAAGCAAAATGAGACTCGATAAATATTTAAAGTTAACTAGATTAATTAAACGTAGAAGCGTTGCAAACGAACTCTCTAGTAGAGGGGTCTTTTTAGTTAACGGAAAGGTAGCAAAACCATCCACTTCGATTAAAGTTGGGGACATAATTGATCTAACTTTAGGTAGGCATAAATTAAAGGTTCGAGTAAAAGAAATTTTAGAATTTGTAAAGAAAGAACAAGCCAGTTCTTTATACGATATTTTAGAAGATACAATTGTCAATGAAATTGAGTTTGGACAAGAATAAAAAGTATATCTTAGGGTGTAGCAGCGGGCCTGATTCGATGGCTCTTTTTCATATGCTTTACACTCAAGGATACGATTTTGTCGTTGTAAATGTTGATTATAATTATAGAGAAAATAGCAAAGAAGAAACCGATTTAGTTGAAGCTTATTGCAAAGAAAAAAACGTCCGTTTTTACACAAAAACCGTGCAGTTCTCCACTATTTTTGGAAATTTTGAAGCTTGGGCAAGAAAAATTCGCTACGAACTTTTTATGGAAATTGGACAAAAAAATGGTGTCTTTAATATCGTCGTTGCGCATCAACAAGACGACCTTATTGAAACGTTTTTAATGCAAAAAGAAAGGGGTGGATTGGTCTCAATTTATGGTCTTGCTCGTTCATATAAAAGAAACAACTTTTTTGTCAATCGACCTTTATTAGACTACTCTAAAAAGGACTTAATTCAATACTGTCACGATAATAAAATCCCTTTCATTATTGACCCAACAAATGCGGACACAAATTATAAAAGAAACTATTATCGAGCCAATGTTATTAGAAATTTAACGCCTGAAAAACGACAAGAAATTCTTAGCGAAATCGCTAACTATAACGAAAAATTAGAGTCTAGTGTTAATAAAGTTCATGACATGATTATGAACGATTTATTGATTTCAAAAGACGATTTTTCAAGCCTTTCACCTATGGAAGGCGAAATTGCCTTAAGCCTTATTTTAAATGAACGGAATTTATTCTTCCCAATCAGTCAAGGACTTATTAAAGACATACAATTCGCAATCCAAAAAGGTGCAAAGACGTATAAGGCAAAGCTTACAAACGACCTCTACTTCACCTTTGATCACGAATATATCGGTTTAGTAAATAAGACTATCAATTACGAAATTCCTATCGATGAAAACTTCAAAAATAATGAAATTTTCAAAATAAATTTAGATAGTGAAAGAGCCAAAAATCTCGTTAATCTTAAAAATTTAGTTATTAAACCAGCAATAATTGCTACTTCATATAAAATAGGCGACGCAGCTAAAAAAATAAATCGTATATTTATCGATTTTAAGTTGCCACAAGCCTATCGACCACTTTGGCCAGGAATATTTGATGAAAATAATAATCTCTTATATATGCCTCGCTATCGAAAGGATTATTGTATCAATAAAGAAAGTGTTCTCGTTTTCGATATATTTAATTTGATTAAATATGTAGAAAAATAGAGCGTTATATTATAAAATTATCGCACATTGCTTTATGAAATAAAGCATCATACCAAGGAGGGGTAAATGAACAATAAAAAGAAATTCAACTGGTTGAGCTTATTGCTCTATATAGTTATATTCGTTGTAATCATCGTTATTATCGTTGCTCTTTTCAATAACCTTAATAACCCATACACCGAATTATATACTACCGCAGGTATAAGTCTTGTCACTGACCAAACTGATGATATTTATGTTTATCAATATAGTTCTTCGCAAGACGGTGACTCGATCACTATCACACTTGTTACTGTCCAAGCTGAAAAAACTACCGATTCGACTACAGGTGAAACTAGCTATACGATTACAAGTGGCACTTCTTATGGCTACTATACTTTCGAAATCACTGAACTCGCTGCTCAAAGCGTCACAGGTTACGATGAAGATGGAAACTTAATAGAAGGCACAATCTATTACTTCCTTAATCAAGATGTCGCAAAAGTTGGCGGTGTTGGTCAAATCGAAGTCTATACCGAAAGCACATTATTAAGTTGGTTACCAACGATTATTTATGTCGTAATTGTTATCGTCGTTATAGTCTTCTTCTTTAGAATTTTGATGTCGAGTGCTGGAAGTAATAAGAGTGCTATGGACTTTAATAAATCGCGTGCTCGTCGAGTCGATGATTCTAAAGTCAAGTTCGCTGATGTTGCAGGATGCGAAGAAGAAAAAGCTGAAATGGCCGAACTTATTGACTATTTGAAAGATCCAAAAAGATTTACTAAAAATGGCGCCAAGTTACCAAAAGGTATCTTGCTTGTAGGTCCACCAGGAACTGGTAAAACTTTACTTGCTAAAGCTGTTGCTGGTGAAGCTGGCGTTCCATTCTATTCGATCTCTGGTAGTGACTTCGTCGAAATGTTCGTTGGTGTCGGTGCTGGACGTGTTAGAGATTTATTCAAAACCGCAAAACAAAATGCACCTTGTGTCGTATTTATAGATGAAATCGATGCTGTTGGTCGTCAAAGAGGCGCTGGTATGGGCGGTGGTAACGATGAACGTGAACAAACCCTTAACCAATTACTCGTTGAACTCGATGGTTTTGAAGAAAATAGTGGCGTTATCGTTATAGCTGCTACTAATAGAGACGACGTATTAGATCCTGCTTTACTTAGAGCTGGACGTTTCGATAGACAAATCACCGTTAATCTTCCAGATCTTGCTGGTAGAGAAGCTATCTTTAAAGTCCACGCAAGAAATAAGAGATTCGATTCAGATATCGACTTTAGACAACTCGCTCGTAGAACGACTGGATTTAGTGGAGCCGACATTGCTAACGTCTTAAATGAAGCTGCCATTTTAGCGGTTAGAGGAAAACGTGATTCGATTTCTATAGCTGATATTGATGAAGCTATCGATAGAAGAATTGCTGGTATTGCTAGAAGTAGCCGCGGAATCAGTGCTAGAGAAAGAAAACAAATTGCTTATCACGAAGCTGGTCACGCTATCATTGGTTTAACTCTTGAATATAGTGATAAAGTTAGAAAAATCACGATTATTCCTAGAGGTAGAACAGGTGGTCACGTCCTTATGGGACCAGATGAAGATAGATTCTTAATGACTAAAAACGAACTTATTGCTCGTATAGTTGGTTATTTAGGCGGACGTAGTAGTGAAGAAATTTTCTTTAAAGACGTCTCAACCGGAGCAAGTAACGACATTGAAGTCGCTACTCAAATCGCTCGTAG
>CAYLSZ010000004.1:0-46676 GCA_964386745.1 uncultured Staphylococcaceae bacterium
TTTTAAATATGGAGTTTTAACACTTTATTTTAGGGGTTACTCCCAAAGTCAGGTTCTATGACATTTTTCAAAAAGAAGTCTTAATACAATTTGAAAAAGTGCGATTAAATCTAGGTTTTTCCATATTTCCAAATATATAAAATTCTAATTTTTATACTTTGTAATAGAGAATAACTCTATTAATTCTATAGTTTCCGCATGAGGACCAGAACTTCTTTACCTCATATATATAATATAAGGAGCGATAGTCTAACGTTTTAATCCATCCTTATAAACATCTACCAATCACATTAAATTTATTGTTGTTTTTTTATAGTGAAAACCTTTAAGATTATTCCATGAGCTTATTAAGGCTAGCTCTAAGGGCGCATCCATTAAGTCGAATCACCCTACTATTTAGTTCTAAACTAAATAGATGCTTTGATAACTATAGCCATCATCAATTAGATAATAGGATTTGTTAATCCTATTTTTGCTATGGATGATTGAAGTAATTACTATTATTACTAGTTCAATTAATAAGCACTCAATTGAGGTTCCATCTAATCAATGGAACTAACATCAAAAATTACGTTAGGTAAATCACTTTAGGAGGAATAATCTATATGAGAAAGTCATATCTAACCATGTTAACGACAATGTTATCTATTTTTTCAATTTGTTCACTACAAAGTTGTAAAACTGAAGAAATAGATGAGCCAGAAATTGCTACTATTACCGATTATTTAAGTAGCGACGAAGAAATCGCTAGTTATTATAGCGCTTTAAATGAATACGATTTATCGACACTTAAGGGCGATGAATTCCTTTCAGCACTTCAAGTTATTCTTTCTGAAAACCAAGTGCTAGTAAGCTATTATGGCCAAGTTCAAGGCGTTGAAGAATCCCAATCTTGGGATAACTATCTATTACTTGATAGAAACTGGGATTTATCGCCTTTAACCGAAGAAGAAATTACCGCTTTAGAAAGCGGAGAAACCTTATGGTGGAAAACCGATCTTATTTATGTCGATGCTTTATACGAAGAAGATGCCGTCTATTTTGATAGAACTAATATTAATAGAGGTGGCACTAATTCCTTACAACGTGAACACGTTTTCCCTAAATCTTATGGCTTTAATGGAATAAATGGTAATAGTAATGCTTATTCAAGTATTTATGCTGGAGTCGATTTACATAATCTTCATATGTCTGAAGGAAACGCTAATACTAAACATAGTAACTATCCATATGGCGAAGTAACTGATGAAAGTAAAAATCCATCCTCTTCTTCTTGGAGCAATGTTCAAAACGGTTGGGTTGGTCAATCTGAAGCTGGAACATATGTAGGTATCGTTTATGAACCAATCGAAGAAGATAAAGGCGATATTGCTCGTTCTTTATTTTATATGGCAGCAAGATACCACGATTATCAAGACGAAAGTTATGGAGAAGGTTATCCTAACCCAGCTTTAAGACTTGATGATACACCAGATGGAATTACTTCTACTCGTGAACCAAGTGCTACTTCTGAAACTCCTGCCATTTATGGAATCTTATGTGACTTAATGGATTGGAATATCACTGATGAAGTTTCTGAACACGAAAAAATTAGAAACGACTTAAACTATCAATTCATTCAAAAGAATAGAAATCCATTTATCGATTACCCATTATGGGCCGATATTGCTTTCAATTCTGAGACCACATATATCGTCGATCTTACAAGTCCTGATGGCGTTTTAGATACAAGTTTGGCTTAATATTTGCTAGATATCTAAATCAACAAAAAACTTTTAAAATATCGCCTGTTTTGGAGCAAAAACCCTGCAGATCTCATGTATTTTTAAAGAAAATGATTGAATGACAAGGTAAGGTTGTACTTATATAAATGACTAATTTCAGTATCATTTATGCAAAATTTCATCCCCTACCACATCATTCATATTTACAAAAAAATAATTAAATTATATGATTTAGTCGCTAAGAAAAAGACACGTTGTTAAGTCTTAACCCTTTAGAGAGTAGATAGCCTTGGTGAAATATCTATATCGTTAACTTAACAATACCACTTTGGAGCACTTAAGGTAACTTAACGTCGATTCACGATACGATCATAAATGAAGAGATAGTATTTACTATAACTAAGGTGGTACCGCGTAAAAAGAAATTACGTCCTTAGAAATTTATTTCTAAGGACTTTTTTATTTATAAAGGAGATAAAGGATTATGAAGGTTAATTATCAAAATGAAGTTTATGAATTAATGGATGGCGAAACCGGCTATGATTTAGCTATGTTAGTCGCTAAAGATCACTATAAGGACTACGTCGCTTATAAGTTAGATGGGGAAATCTACGATTTATTTAGACCAATCGTTAAAGAAGGCACAATCGAATTATTAGATAAATCAACTCCAGAAGCTTTAACGATCTTGCATCACTCGACTGCTCACTTATTAGCTAATGCCGTCATCGATTTATATCCAAATGCTAAAGTTGCAATTGGTCCAGCTATTGAAAATGGCTTCTATTACGATATCGATTTTGAAGGCGACGTCTTACATGAAGAAGATTTAGCGAAAATCGAAAAAAGAATGAAAGAATTAAGTAAAGCTAATTCTTATATTAAACGTAAAGAAATTTCAAAAGCGGATGCTTTAACCTTATTTAAAAATAATCCTTATAAAATCGAACTTATCAATGACCTTGAAGATGGCACAATTACCATCTATGAACAAGGTAATTTCATCGATTTATGTACTGGTCCTCACGTTCCTTCAACCGGTTTTATAAAATTTTTTAAACTTGAAAGTTTAGCTGGCGCTTATTGGCGTGGAGATAGTAATAATAAGCAATTAACTAGAATTTATGGTACTTCTAGTTTTTCAAAAGAAGCTTTAGATGAATATCTTGCTTTAAAAGAAGAAGCCAAAAAGCGTGACCATAGAAAACTAGGAAAAGAACTTGGCCTCTTCTTTATTAGTGAATTTGGTCCAGGTTTCCCATTTTATCTACCAAAAGGCGAAAGATTACGTCGTCAGATTGAATATTGGTGGGCTGATATTCATGATAAAGAAGACTATAAAATCATCAAAACTCCAATGATTCTTTCTAAAGAATTATGGTTAACTAGTGGCCACTGGGATCACTATAAAGAAAATATGTATACAACTAAGATCGATGAAAAAGACTACGCTATCAAACCAATGAATTGTCCTGGCGCAATCTTAGTTTATAATAATGAACTTCATAGTTATAGAGATCTTCCACTTCGCTATGCAGAACTCGGACTTGTCCATCGTCACGAAGCTAGCGGCGCTGTAAATGGTTTATTTAGAGTTAGATGCTTCACTCAAGATGACGCTCATATTTTCTGTACTCACGAACAACTTCAAAAAGAGATCGTTAAACTTCTTAAACTTTATGACAAAATGTACTCCGTCTTTGGCTTAGATTATTCGATCGTTTTATCAACTAGACCAAAGGAAGGCTATATTGGCGATATCAAAGTTTGGAATCACGCTGAAAAGATTCTTGCTAAAGCCTGTAAAGCAAGCGGTAAAGAATTTAAGATTAATGAAGGCGATGGCGCTTTCTATGGACCAAAACTCGACTTCAAATTAAAAGATTGTTTAGGTAGAGTTTGGCAATGTGGAACCATTCAACTCGATATGAATTTGCCTGAAAGATTTGATTGCACTTATATCGATAGTAATGGTCAAAAAGTTCGTCCAATTATGCTTCATAGAGCTATCTTGGGAAGCTTTGAAAGATTCTTAGGAATTATCACCGAACACTTCGCCGGCGCTTTCCCAATGTGGCTTGCTCCAACTCAAATTTCTATCTTAACTGTTAATAATGAACATAACTTAAAATACGCTAAGAAATTACAAGCTCAACTAGAAAAGAAAGGCTTTAGAGTTGAGCTCGATGATAGCAATGAAAAACTTGGCTATAAATTACGTTTAACACAAATCAATAAGATTCCTTATACCCTCGTTATTGGCGATAAAGAGGTTGAATCAAGTGGCTTAACATATCGTAGATATGGCACTGAAAAACAAATTTATTCATCAACCAAGGAGTTCATTAAACTCATCGATAACGAGGTCAAAAAGAAGCTTCCTTTAACTAAATAATAGTTAATTAAACCTCAAACTAAAAAGCTGGGAATTTTGTAAAAACCCAGCTTTTTTAATGAGAAACCCTGCAGATCTCAACTATTTTTTTATAAAAACTTATTCTACTTGTATATATAAATTGAGATACAGTGAATGCTAGTAGAGCTATCGTAATATGAAACTCCTATAGTTAAATTAGACTCGCTGCTACTATATCTTTCGCTATTTTCATCGTATGCCCAGCCTTCTTCGACTAAGTAATCAGCATAGTCATTATATGCACTTAACATGTTGGTGGCTCCTTCATCAGTAGTACCGAATTGCAATTGATTTTCCCAATAATACATGCCATCTGTTGCCCAAGCTAATTCAGTTACGCCGTATTCATTAAAATCTATACAAGGAACTTCATCCATATCAAGATTCATAATGCTTAAAGCCAATTGATATCCATATGGATAGAATTCGCTCCACTTTGTAGGTGCCACATACGGAATACTGGAATTATGATTTGCATTTATAAATCTATCTACAGTCGTTCCAACTTTACTAATAACAGTCATTATGCTTTTAGTCACAACTGTTTCGTTTTCATAATCCAGATAATCATACAATATCGTCGCACCTAATCCATCTTCATCTAAAACGATCTTTAAAGTGTCATCGACGATATGTCCATAATAATCAAAAAACCAAGTATCAATTAAAGTGTAACGAGCAAAATTATATAGATTGTAGTCGCTTCTTAATACATAAGTATTTTCATCGACCAATTCGAATAATTCGGCTTTTACATCGAGCGTTGGAATATAATCAGCAACAGTTGAATAAGGGTCTAAGCTACTTGCTATACCAGTTAATGTTACCACCTCTCCCTCATAGGAAACTTCAGTTAAATCTAGTCCGCCTTCTGTGTCTAAATATACATATTCTTCACCAGTTGGATAACTATAATAGAATTTATCTTCAGTGGCTTCGATTATGTATTCGTCGTTATTATCTATAACCGTTGCCGTATAGTTTAACTCATTGACTTCATCGAAGAAGGATTGAAGTTTATCTGATTCTTCCGTTGTCTCAAAAGGAACGACAATTGCACCTATTGAATATGGATCAGTGACTTCTAGTTCCAAAGTATAAGTATTATCACCGTTCCGTGCTTCGATAGTTATTGTAGAAACTGTACTATCATTATTTAATACGAATTCCATATCACTAAGTCGACCAGAATATCCAGTAAATGCTGAAAATAACTCATTATTAAAACGATCGCCATCAGCCATCATATAGGAACAAGTTCCATCTTCATTTAGCCAGAGATCGTCCTTATCTTTTTTATATTCGCTAAACGGATTATACCAATTGTCTTTAAATACTAAATAAGAATAATTTACTCGACCAACCGTGTTGTCGTAGTTTAAATATTCGCTATACATCGAACCATCTTCACTTTCGACGTACCTTAATTCGCTGAGCCTTGTTCCTTCATCTCCTAAATATCGATAAAATCTATCCTCAGATAAATAGACTTTAAGATCAGCTTCATAAACTCCATTAGTATACCAAGTGCCTGTAACGGCTAGTCCTCCTGTAAGAGTTTCGGCAGCAATTTCTAAATTATGAACAATGGTTAAACTATAGGTATCAGAAAGAGTTCCACTAGTTGCAGTTATTGTTACTTCACCTATCGAAATACCTGTAACGACTCCATCGCTATCAATAGTTGCAACACTTTCATCGCTACTAGTCCAAGTTATTTCATCAGCTCTTTCAGTTGGTGTTGTAATGGCGCTTAAAGTATAAGTTTTGCCTACTTCTAATTCGCTAATAGAACCCTCAATTTGTAAGCTTTCGGCAGTAACAACTTCCTCGTTTTCACAAGAAACAAGTGTGAAAGCTGATAGTAAAGTTACTAGAAATATTATTTTTTTCATAGGAATACCTCTTTATATTTATTAGTAAAAACCTCCGTTTTTAGCGAAAAACCCTGCAGATCGCCACTTTTTTATTAAAAACTGGTAAATACGAATTAGTGTTATTGCAACAATTTTAATTCGATTCTTTTGAAATTTTAAGACACTAATATTAGTAGTAAATATAAAGATTCCAGCAGTAATATCCAGATACATCTAACGTGGTTAATTCAAGTTCATATTTTCCATTTGGATCGTCATAAAATCCTGATTCATCATTATATGTCCAACCTAACCCAACAATGTAATCTACGTAATCACTCATTGCACTAGCTCTATAATTCCGACCTTCATCAGTCGCATCAAAAGTAATTTGGTTTTGCCAATATGTATCGTCAAACCCCATAAGACATCCCGTAGCATGATATTGGTTTATATCAATGAATGGTATCTCATCCAAATCAAAACCGCACATTAGATAACAATTGTCCCATAATTCTTGACTATATTCGCTCCATTTAGTTGGGGCCGTATACTCGACTGAAGCTGTATATATATAAGCGCTGAAATCATTTATGGTATTTCCAACGTTACTTATAACAGTCGTTACGGTTCCTTCAAAAACATCGTAATATGTATCATAGAAAACATAAGATTCATAATCATATGTTATCGTAGCGCTTGTTCCATCATCTGATAAAACAATCCTTAAAGTACCATCAACAATATCTTCATAATAATCAAAGAACCATTGGTCGATACAGAAATGCTCGACGTAATCATAGAATGAATTGGCGGTTCTTAAGACATATGAGCCATCTTCTTGAACTTCAAAAATTTCAGCAGCAAAATTGATAGTAGGAATATATTCGCTTACCGTTTTATATGGATCAACTGAATCTGCTATACCTGTTAAAGTTAAAGCGGTGTTATCAACACTCGTTATATCTAAACCATCTTCGGTATCTAAATATAGATATTCGCCTTCAGAAGGCACAGAATAATATAACGTATCTTCATCGACTTTCATTACGTATTCACCACTACTATCAGCGCTATCCGTAACCGTCGCAGTGTAATTTAACTCGTTGACGCTATTGAAGAAATTTTGAAGTTTAGTCGATTCTTCGGTCGTTTCGTATGGCGTAATATATGGATTAATTTCGCTGGCATCGAGCACTTCGATTTCGGCTCTTATATCGTAAGATGTGGTCGAATAGGAGTAATAATAATAGCCATCAATCTCCATACTCTTAAGCGTGCTATCGTTATTTAGCGTTACATCAATGCTAGTTGAGTAACCTAAGTATCCCGTAAGCATACCAAATACAAAACTATCTTCTTCACCTACATTTAATGGATAAGTCAACGTATAAGAACCATCGCTATTTTCACTAAAATACGATGAATGAAGTTCGTATTCGGTGAATGGGTTATAAAAGTGTTCGTCAAAATAGGACAATTTATCATCAATATAATCTTCGATATATTGAATTGGTCCATAATTATACGCTTCGTTATCGTAATAAATATATGAACTATAAATTAAACCGTCTTCATCGGTGTAGTACATATATTCTTCATAACCTTCGATGCTATCCATCTCGACATAATAGCGATCAGTCGTCGAATATAAGGTTACATCACTATAATATTCATCATTTATATAAACAGTGCTTTTTAAGGCTAAATCGCCGCTTAACTCTTCGATAACTTTGTCAAAATTATGTACAACTGTTAGGTCGTAACTTGCAGAAACATCACCAATAGAAGCAGTGATTGTGACATCCCCTATAGAAACTCCAGTAACCGTTCCATTACTATCAACAGTCGCTATATCTTCATTAGAACTACTCCAAGTAACTGTTTCATCAGTATCTTCGCTTAAAAAAGATACTAAAGTATACGTTTTATCGACTCCAAGTTCGCTAATCGCACCAGCAATCGTAATAGTTCCGTTATATCCTTCTGCCTCTTTACACGAAACTAAAGTCAGTGTTGAGAGTAAAGTTATAGCAAGCATTATTTTCTTCATAGGTTGCCTCCTTAATTTAATATATAGTCTTTAAAATAATATTTTATATATTAATGTAAATGTAAACGACAAACAAGAATTAATAAAAATAAAAAACGCTCGATTTGAGCGCTTCATTTCGTTTTTCTAAATTATCGAATTAACGATATATCAATTACATTAATATTAATTAATGAGCAATCTTCATTAAGTATAAAACTCTAGCTTTTTGAGCGATTGCTTTAAAATTATGAGATGTTAAATGGAAGGCCTCTTGAACTTCTTCAGCAACTTCAGCAACTTCCTCGGCGCCTGAAGAATCTACTCCACTCGTTTTAAGTGTTTCAATTAAATTCAAACTATATTCAAGAATCCATTTAGAGAGCGAAACGCCTTCTTCATCTAAGAATTTAATATCTTCATAGAAAGTTTCTTGGAAGCTTTCAATAAGATTTCCAAGTCCGTAACATATTAATAAGCCAATCGTTACAAGAAGTAATCCCATAAGTAATCCAGTTATTGCACCAAGCAAATGGTTAAAAAATCCCATTACTTTATTGGCTTCGAGCAATTTATTAATAAATACGAATATTATTTTTAATACTAAGAAGATGACAAGGAAGCCGATTAAGAAACATACAATCATAAGTACGATTCTTGCCCAGTCTCCCATCGATTCTTGCCATGAAGCATAAAATTCCATTCCAGAGAGCCAGCTTAACAATGGAGAAGTTAGATAATATCCAACAACAATCGCTCCAAAAAAGCTCACCCAACCTGAAAGCTTCTTAGCAAAACCTTTGATTGCTCCAATTAAAAGAAATAGTGCTAATACAATTATTACTACGATATCAGTAGTTGCCATAAATTAATTACTTTGCTTTTCCTTGATTTTTAACAGCTTCCATAGCTTTTTTGATTTCTTCAGGATCATTTAAATAATAATCTTTGATATAGTTTCCTTTACTATCGAGTTCGAAAACTAATGGTTCGCCAGTAGGAATATTTAAAGCGATAATTTCTTCATCGCTTATATTTTTTAAATATTTAACTAAAGCTCTTAAGCTATTGCCATGAGCAGCAACGATAACGTTTTTGCCAGCTAAGACATCTTTTTTAATAACTTCTTCCCAATAAGGAACAGCTCTAGCCACTGTATCCTTTAAACATTCAGTTAAAGGTAAATCCTTTTTATCGACATCTTGGTAAGTTCTTTGAAGAGCTGGATTACGTGGATCAGTTTCTTCAAGAGCTGGAGGTTGAACGTCATAACTTCTTCTCCATATTTTAACTTGTTCTTCACCGTATTTTTCAGCGGTTTCCGATTTATTTAAGCCTTGTAAGGCACCATAATGTCTTTCGTTTAATCTCCAAGATTTATAGACAGGAATATATTCTTCACCCATAGCTTCTAAGACGCGATTTAAGGTGTGAATTGCTCTTTTTAAGTAGGAAGTATAAGCGACATCGAAGTGATAACCTTTTTCTTTAAGGAGTTCTCCTCCACGAGTAGCTTCTTCTTTTCCTTTTTCGCTAAGTTCGACATCTGTCCAACCAGTAAATAAGTTCAATTTATTCCATTCGCTTTCACCGTGTCTAATAAATACAACTTTATATGTCTTTTCCATCTTAGATCTCCTTTGCACTCTACGTGCACGCGTAAAATTATAACCCTTTAAAAAGATAATGCAACAAAAATATGTCGATAGTGTATCGAATTAATTCTTATACTATGTATAAGAATTATAAGGTAGTCAACGGTGTCAAAATTTCCTCTTGAAATATTCAAATATTTCATTTATAGTAAACGAGCATGTAAATGCAGCAGTTAAATACTTCTTGTCCGATGAATAACATTTAGAAACAAGTAAGCTAAGCTACAGGCCGAAAGTTGGATTATCTCATCCGAAGATAGGAATTTAGCCTCCGTTTATGTGTTCATTTAAAAGGAGAAAATTACATGAGAAACAAAAAATGGAAACGTTCTAGAAGACTTGGTTTTTCATTAAGTGGAACTGGAAAAGAACTTAAGAAAAGAGTTACTCCTCCAGGTCAACACGGTCACGATAAGGTCAAATTATCTGAATACGGAAAACAACTTCAAGAAAAACAAAAATTAAGGGATATGTACGGAGTTAACGAAAGACAATTCACCCGTTTATTCTTAATCGCTAGTAAGAGTAAAGATGTTACCGGTACTGCTTTCTTCCGTATCTTAGAATCAAGACTTGATAACTTAGTTTATCGTTTAGGCTTTGCTTCAACTCGTGCTCAAGCTAGACAACTCGTCAATCACGGTCATATCTTAGTTAATGGCAAAAAGATCGATATTCCAAGCTATTTATGTAAAGTCAATGACGTCATCTCAGTCAAAGAAAAATCCAAAAACTTAGTAGTCATTAAAGCCGCTATGGAAGCTAATCCAACTACAGTTAACTATGTCACTCGTGATGATGCAAAATTAAGCGGCGTCTTTACCCGTTTACCAGAAAGAAACGAACTTCCACAAGATATTAAAGAAGCTCAAATCATCGAGTACTATAACAGAAGATTGTAGTTCTCAACTCAATGTAGCAAAACAAAAACCATCTGCCTCAAACAGATGGTTTTTTATTTATAGATTAATTATTAATTCGACTGGACAGTGGTCACTTCCGTATATCTCATTAAGAATTTTACTATCGACTAATTTATCTACTAAATTCTCTGAAATAACGAAGTAATCGATACGCCAACCAGCGTTATGTTCACGGGCATGGAATCTATATGACCACCAACTATATTTAACAGTGTCTTTATATAAATATCTAAACGAATCGATAAATCCTGCAGAGAGTAATTCGGATAATTTTTCGCGTTCTTCGATAGAAAACCCTGCAGATCTCAAGTTATTTTTTGGATTTTTAATATCTATCTCTTCGTGAGCGACATTTAAATCACCACATAAAATTACATGTTTTTGATTCTTTAAAGACACCAAATAATTACGTAATTTATCTTCATAAACCATTCGATATGGTAGTCGAATGAGTCCTTCTTTTGAGTTAGGACTATAAACATTTACAAGATAAAATGTATCAAATTCTAAGGTTATAACGCGCCCTTCATCATTATATTCATCATTGATTCCATAAACCACATTGATAGGTTTAATCTTCGATAAAACTAAAGTTCCGCTATAACCTTTTTTAATTGCGTTTGAATAATATTGATAAGGATATATTTCCTTAAATTCTATAAAGTCTTCGCTAATTTGCATCTTGGTTTCTTGAATGCAAACTATATCGCTAGACTCGTTTAAAATAAATTCTTTTAAACCTTTATTTAATGCGGCACGAATGCCATTTACATTAAAGGAAGTTATCTGCATCTTCACCTACTAAGACGGTTAATGTGGCTGTTCCATCAACGATCGAACTAAATTGAACGACAAATTCCATCTCATCATTATTATTGAATTTACCATTATTTAAATAGTAATAGTCAGTTGGAATAAACATATCTCCTACTTCGAACAAAGAGTCATTTGAAGCGTAATCTGTATTACCATAAGGATAAAAAACAGCATTATCAGCACTAATAAGTTCGATTAAATTTTCGCCAGTTGACGAGTACCAAATAGAGTTACTCGATCCAACGTCATAAAATACATAATCAGTAGCTTGAATTGATTCTAAGTTATCGTGTGTCGTAACATAATCGCCGCCATAACCGTATTGATTGCTAACAAATACCCACTCGATGATTCTTGCATCGACGTGATAGACTAAAAAACCTTCTTGATCGTACATTTTTGGATAGGTTCCATTAGCAGGACTATAATAATTCGTAGTTGCGTCGAGTTCATTTAAGCCATCTGGAGTATAGTATTGAATAATTAAATATTCTCCAAAAGCATCATCATAATAGTCGCTACTAGGAATAATAAGAGCGTCGCCAGATTGAGTTAAACTTTCTAAAGTATACATGCCACTTTCAGTAACAACAGTTGGATTTAACCATCCTAAAGTATATTTACTAAATGGGTCGTGATCACCAATATTCAATTGTTCCATCATGAGTCCACCGCTACAACTATAGTAATAATCATAGTCATAATAGTCTTCTAAACCCATTAAGTGACCGGTTTCATGGATATAGGTATGAGGGTCATATCCGCTACTATTATTATCATAAATAAAATCGATCGAAGCATTAGCGTAAACTCTAAATTGAGGATCCTCTACATTTGCAGCATTAGTTTCATCCCATCCGACATAGGCCCAATATTCATAGTCATAATATGAACGATTAAGAGCATAAGGTTCGGCGTAAATAAACCAAACGCCATCGATGTAACCATTTTCATCGATATCAAAATCGGTATAATCGATAGCTTCTCCATCAATTGTAAGAGAATCTCTACATTCAGCAATTAAATTTGAAACACCGATTGCGCTATCGTAGCCAAGTCTTTCATATCCAAGTTCATAAAGGACAAATAAATCATCAGTCATTGATGAAGTATAGACATCAGTCATAACAAAGTTGAGATTTAATTTGCCATAACTTGATTCTTGGTAGTAGCTTGAAACACTTTCCCAATATGGGGTCGTTCCATCTTCATAATAGCCATTAAAAGTGGCGTCGAGTTTTTCTAATTCGTTGTCAGTAAAACTAGCTCCACCCGCAAATTGGACAGGAACAACTAAGACATTTACATCACCAGTGCTTGATAGATACTCTTGATATAAAGAAGCGTCTTCCCAAGTATCGTAAGTCATGTAATCGTAACTTGGTTTTTGTTGTTCTACCTCTTGTACCGAATCTGGTTCTGGTTCAGGCTCAGGTTCTTCTGTAACATCGCAAGCAGTAATACCCGCGAGGCTACATAAAAGTGTGCCTAAAAGAAATATTTTTTTCATTAATTACTTTTCTCCTTTTTTTGAAAAAATATTAGACTTCTGCAGGGAAATAATTCTTTTTCCCGCGTTTTATAATTAAATATTTACCGTGAAGTAAATCAGATTTTGTAAATATTTTCATCGCATCTTGACACTTTTCGCCGTTAACTAAGACCGCTCCGTTTTTAATAAATTCACGAGCTTCACGTTTACTAGTAGCGGCTTTCACATCGATTAATAAATCTTCTAAAGGTTTAGAAATATCAATCTTAATACTTGTATTAGCAAATACGTCGTCGAGTTGTTTTAAACTCAAGGTATTGAATTCGCCTTTAAATAAAGCTTCGGTCATTCTTATAGCTTCATTAGCTTCTTCTTCGCCATGAATTATTTTAGTAACTTCATAAGCAAGACGCTTTTGACCGATACGAGCGCCTAAATTAGCGAAATGCTCTTTAGCAATTTTTTCAATTTCTTCTTTGGTTAAGAAAGTGAAGATTTTTAGATACTTGATCGCATCTTCATCGCTTTGATTGATGAAGAATTGATACATTTTATATGGAGAGACTAGCTCTTTATCTAGATAAATCGCTCCTTCTTCGCTTTTTCCAAATTTTTTACCATCACTTCTAGTGACAAGTTTAGCAGTCATACATTCAGCATCCGAATCAGGACCATTAACTTTACGGATATAATCGAGTCCAGCCGTTAAATTGCCCCATTGATCGCCGCCACCGATTTGAATCTTACAACCATATTCAGTATATAGTTTATAAAAGTCGTACGATTGAAGCGTCATATAGGTAAATTCAGTTAATGAAATACCAGTTTGAAGTCTAGATGCGACGACATCTTTACTTAACATATAGTTGATACTGAAATTTTTACCAACATCGCGAAGGTATTCGATAAGACTCATCTTGCCTAACCAGTCGTAATTATTTATTAATATGCCCTTATCAGGTGAAGATAAATCGATAAATTTTTCGAGTTGCTTACGGATTAAATCGACGTTATGCTCGATATCTTCTGCGGTTAAGAAGCTTCTTTCTTTACTTTTTCCGCTAGGATCACCGATCATTCCAGTTCCGCCACCAACGACAGCGATAACTTTATGGCCAGCTCTTTGTAATCTCATTAAAATCGAGATCATAACGAAGTTACCGATATGCAAACTCGTTGCAGTTGGATCGAAGCCACAATATATCGTTTGAGGAGTTTTTAATAATTCGCGGATAGCTTCTTTATTAGAAAAGTTATCAATTAATCCGCGATATTCTAAATCACTTACTATATCAAACATATTTTCTCCTTAATCTCGATATTTTATATAGGTCAAGCGACCCATTTCATCTTCTTGAACGACGTTAATAATTTGTGATTTTGAAATAACTTCCGTTTCTTTTGTGCGCCATTCAATTAAGACATGTTCTTCATCAATCTTTTTCATGAATTTGCCAATGTGATGTTTGCCGTTTTCTACTTGGACTAAATCTCCAACATTTAATCCATAAGAGATAATGCAGCAAGTTGGTAAACCAAGCGTTTTATATCCTTTTAAACTTCTAAGTTCAATTAAGAATAAACCCATAATAGCGGTTCCGCCACTACGCTCGACGAGCTTTCTCATCGCTAAGGCGCTTCCTCCAGTAGCGATTAAATCATCCATAATGATTACTCGATCACCTGGTTTTATAGAGCCTTCAGGAATTTCTATAGTCGCTGTCCCATATTCCAAATTATACGTTTCTTGTAAACCGACAACAGGTAACTTACCAGCTTTTCTAGCAATGACTAAGCCTTTATTGTTCATACTGGCAAGTGGGGCACCAAAAATAAATCCGCGACTTTCAGCGCAGATTATCTTGTCCCATTTATCGTATTCTGGAAGGACTTTATTTAAGTCCATAATCGCTTGATGGAAGGCATCACCATTTCCAAGTAAAGGCGTAATGTCTCTAAATTTGATTCCTTTTATAGGATAATCATTGATTGTTCTAATAAATTTTTCGTACGTATCCATAAAATAACCCTGCAGATCTCCACTATTTTTTTAAAATTTTGTCGAATCACGTTTTGTATATTGTGATTCAAATCTATATTCTTTTTCGTATAAACAATCGTTAATTAAATCTATTAACATCAAGATGGCACGCTTACCAACTTCGTTCATATTGATGTACATATTTGTGATTTGTGGACGAAGAATCGATGAATATTTCGTTCCGATAATCGATAAGACTTCGATATCTTGAGGAACGTTGAGTCCACTATCATAAGCTGCATTAAGTACAGCTGCTGCGATCGAATCACGATAAGCAATGATATATTCTTTACGTTTCGTTTTAAATCTTTCCATGAAATCGTGATAGGTGCGATTGTATGAATCATCACAGTTCGTAATAGTATATTCGCGATCGTTTTCTAAGTGAGTTTTAATAAAGACATTTTCAACTCTCGAAAGTAAGCGACCACCATTATGAACGTGAAGGAAGTTCATTGTCTTATCACCTTTTGCTAGATAGTCTTGAATAATTTGTTTCATCAAGTGGTCGTATCCAAAATGAATCGATCCGATATGACTTGCGATAACTTTATTATTTACGACGATAACTGGAACGCTATATTGCTCGCAGATTTGTAAATCAGAACTATTAAGTTCATCATCGAATACAATTACACCATCGACGTGCGAGGTAATAACTTTTTCTAGCATCGCTAAAGCGTCTTCTCTACTATGCGAAGTCGTATATAAACTAACGGTGAAGCCTTTATTCTTACAAACTTCGGTTATACCATTAAGCATATTCGAGATATAGACATAGTTGGCACTAGGAATAATAACTCCAATATTGGTGGTTTTATTCGTAGCTAAAGCTTGAGCAAGACCACTAGGTTTATAACCAAGCTTTTTAATAACGTTTAAAACTTTACGCTTCGTTTCAGGCTTAACGTTTTCAGCGTTATTGATGACACGGCTAACAGTCGCTAGCGATACGCCGCTAACTTTTGCAACTTCATAAATCGTTACACGTTCTTTCAAATTGTCCATGCCGCTATTTTATCATTTTAAAAATATAAATAAAGAAAAAACGCGAAAATAATTTTCATAGAAATTTATTAGATATAATCTAATAAAAATGACATTTTTTGAAAATTATAATCGCAAATTTATGAAAATATTTTCATATTAATCGATGGCGAAAAAATCGTCACCGACTTTATATTCAGTTTCGTCTAATTCGATTAATCCAGGTTTATTTAATTCGCCTTCAAGAGCAAGTTCTTTCCCACTACATAGCATTCCATAGCTTTCAATTCCTAAAAGTTTATTAGGAACGATTTGTTTTCCGCTAGGAAGATAGGCATAAGGTAAAGCTAAAACAGTAAGTAAACCAAGTCGAGCATTTTTTGCTCCACACACAACTTGAAGTACTTCTTTTCCATTATCGACCTTACAAATATGAAGATGTTCGCTATCAGGATGTTCTTCTATTTCAATAATTTTACTTACGATAAAGCCGCTATTATCAAGCTTTGGTAAAGCCTCTAATCCAGCATTGATAAGAATGTTATTTATAACTTTTAAAACACTATCATTAAGTAAAGGTATATAACCTTTAGCTTTAATTTTTATAATCTTCGAAATATTAAAAATATTGATACCAACTAAAGTTTCGTCTTTATATAAAGCGACGACGTCGCCATTTTTAACCTCCTGATTAGGAATAATCGTACCTTCAATAACTATAAATAAGATATCACCTAAGGTTTGGTGATTATAATACATTGCGTAACGCATTAAAATTTCCTCTTAAATTCTTCAATTAATTCATTATTGAGCTCACTAAGCATAACTAATAACGAATTTTTAGCATCAATATAGTCACTAATTCTCATGAGCGAGCTAGGAGTATGAATACTTCTAGCGCATATACAATGCGTTAAAGTTGCGATTCCACCAAGCGCTTTATGGATCGCTCCTGCATCAGTTCCTCCAGGTGAATCAAAAAATTGATATTTACCACCTGACTTTCTAACAGCATACATTTGAAATTCAAGTAATTTTCTATTGGCTATCATCGAATTATCAAAATATCTAATCAAAACTCCGTTTCCAATACTTCCTAGTTCAGTAGGATGAGTCGAATCTTTTGCAGGCGAACAATCTAAAACTATACATAAATCAGGTTGAATAGTATTGGCACTAGTTATAGCTCCTCGACATCCAACTTCTTCTTGAACGCTCGCCCCGACATATAAGTCGTATGGTAATTCTTTATTAATTAATTCATGCAAAATATCTAATCCTAAAATGCAACCATAACGGTTATCTATAGCTTTTGAAATAATGCTTTCTTCATCGTATGTATATTTAAATGGCCCATCGCAAACAATCGGATTGCCAATTTCAATACCAAAATCTATCGCTGCTTGTTTATTTTTAAATCCAAAATCAAATAAGAGATCGTCTTTACTAACTTTACCTGCATCTTTTAATAAATGAGGGGCAATGCAATCGATTGTTCCATCGATTTTTCTATTATCGAAAGTTTTAAGGATGACTCTATTACAAGATAAGCTATTTAAATTATGGCCACCGATTGGATTAACTTTGATCATGCCATTTTCTAAAATATTGGCCACTAAAAATCCAACTTCGTCCATATGAGCGATGACTAAAACTTTTTTAGCAAACGTATTTTTAGATTTTTTAAGTCCAAAAATAGAACCTAAGTTATCTTTAACTATCGCAAGTCCGAGATTTTTATATTCTTCGAGTAAATATTTAGCAACTTCATTTTCAAAACCACTTACTCCATGAAGTTGAGTGATTTCTTCAAAATATTTTTCCTCTAAACTATTTAATTTCATATAGCGTCCCCTCTACTTTTTGAATGATAAATCGCTTGATTTTCGTGCCCTTATCGATGAATTTTTGTTCATATTCACTATAAGCATCGAATTCATCGTCTTCTTTATAATCCTCATTATTATATAAAAACTTGTAATTAAATTTTACTGCTTGTTCATAGCTAAATTCATAGAATTTATCGTTATCCGTTTTGAGATATATATTGTGATTCATTTTGAGAACTTTATAGTAAGCTTTCAAGAAATCATCGCTAGTTAGACGGCGTTTCGTATGACGTTTTTTAGGCCATGGGTCGCTGAAATTTAAAAATACGCCATCGAAAAATTCTTTTTCGACCACCTCGGCTAATTTATAAAAATCGCACGAGATGAGATAAACATTATCGAGATTAGCTTCATCGATTTTCTTTAAACAAATTCCACTAATAGTTTTATTAAGTTCACAAACTACAAAATTGATATCAGGATTTTTTCTAGCCATTTCTAGTATAAATTTGCCTTTACCAGGACCAATTTCTAGATATATAGGCTTATTCGATTTAAGAAAAGAATGTAAATTTTCTTTATTAAAATCGCTCAACATAAATTGATGAGCGAAATTATTATTTAAATAATCGATATATTTTTGGTTATATTTAACGCGCATTATTTAAGTTTTCCTAAAGCGTCGATGGCGTGAGCATATAAACTCATTGAAGTGAAGAAATCTTCGAGATCAATTTTCTCATTCTCTTCATGAATGTGGTCTTCTTTACCAGGGAAATGACTTCCAAAAGCGACAGTATTTTTGGCTTCTTTAGCGTAAGTTCCTCCGCCAATCGTCATTGGTTTATTTTCTAAATCGTTAGTTTCATCGACATAAACTTTATATAAAGTTTGGATGAATGGAGTATTTATATCGTAATAAAGGCAAGGCAAGGTCGACTCAACTTTGATTTCAAAACAACTATTTTTCTTAATAGTTTCAATCGTTTCATCGATATTCAAAGTCTCAGGATATCTAAAGTTGACTACCATATTAAATTTCTCGCCATCATAGTTAATGATGCCGACATTAACAGTCGTTTCACCCATAGCTTCACTATTTTGATAGATTCCTAAACCTTTGCCATTAACATCGTTATATTGTTCAAAAATGTCTTTAAATTCAGCGATATTAAAGACGTCAGCTAAAACTTTTAAGGCGATAATTCCGCTATTTTTACCTAAATTTGGTAATGAGCCGTGAGCACTTTTTCCAATAAAGTTGATAGTTACAGTTTTATTATCTTCAGCTAAGATTTCTTTTTTGATACAACATTTTTCATTTAAATAGGCTTTAAGTTCAGGCGTATTTGCACACTTTACAATAGCACTATCTATAACTGAATTTGAGGCAACTCCGGCTTTAATTTCATAGACATATGGATTAGCAAATTTCTTACTAACTTCATAATTAGTGATACCTTTTTCGCCATAAATTAATGGGAAATCACCATCAGGAGTAAAGCCATATTTTGGGGCAGGTTTCTTTAAAGTATCGAAGTAATAATTTAGACATGAAGATCCTCTTTCTTCATCTCCACCAAAGACTAATTTGACATTATAGCCATTAATTAAGCCATTATCTTTTAATGCTTTCAAAGCATAATAAGCAGCGATTCCTGGACCTTTATCGTCACTAGTTCCGCGACCATATAATTTATCGTCATCTATCACTGCATCCCATGCACCAAATTTCCAATTTCCGGTGACTGGAACAGTATCTAAATGAGCAAAAATTCCAACATATTCTTCGCCTTCTCCATAAGAAATTTCGATACATCTATTGTCGCATCTATCGACATTAAAGCCGTCTTTTAAAGCTAAGTCATTCATGAACTTCATAGCGTTTTCAACGCCTTGTCCATAAGGCGCATTTTCATTAATCGTCGAAGCATCATAAACACTATTTATGCGTATCAATTCTTGCAAAGTTTTGAGTGCTTCTTCTTCATAATTTTTAACTATTTTTTTATAATCCATAAGTTTAATTCTCCATTCGTTTTATATTGTATCACTATATAAATTTCTTAGTGTGGAATATGCACTTTTTTATAAAAATATTGGGGTTCTGCAGGGTTTTACCTAAAAAACGAGGGTTTTTCATCTAAAATCGCTTCATAAAAGTATAGCGTAAACCTCTTTTGAATTCGAAGATTCCTAGATTCTGATAGCCCAGTTTTTCATAGATATAACAGCCTTTTACATTCGATAAATGAACAAAGAAAATAAAGCCATCTTTGTCTTTTACTTTCTCTTCAACTGCTAATAAAACTTTTTGTCCAATACCTCCATTTTGAGTATTTGGATCGACCATCAAGCGAGCTAAATAAAGTAAATTTGAATAATCTATAGGAATTTTTTTCTTATATTTTTCCCGTAAATCTTCGGTCTCAAATAGTTCCTTTGGATCAAAATCTTTATAAGCAATATACCCAACAATTTTACCTTCTATAGTCGCTACTAAAGCGCCACCATTAAGGTCTCCTTCAAGGTGACTTTTACTAGGATAATCACCACATTGCCAGATGTCGCTACCTTTATTTTTTAAATCTTCTTTAACTCTTTTTAATAATTCATAGACTTCATCTAAGTCTTCTATAACACCATCCCTTACAACTACTTCACTAATTGCCATATTAGTTTCCTCCTAAAAAGAAAGGGCTTGCCTTTCAAAAGGCAAACCCAGATTTTCAAGATTAAGAAACGATTAACGTTTCGAGAATTGTGGAGCTCTACGAGCTTTCTTAAGACCGTATTTCTTTCTTTCTTTGATACGGGCATCACGAGTTAACATACCGTTAGCTTTTAATGCGCCACGATCTTCGCCAGCTTCAAGTAAGGCTCTAGCGATACCAAGTCTAACTGCACCAGCTTGACCAGTATAACCGCCACCTTTTACGAAACATTTAATATCGTATTTATTTTCAGCAGCGACAATGACTAATGGTTGTTTGAGATCTAAGACGTTTGTTTTGTGTGGAAAATATTCATAAACATCGTGATCGTTAACAATAATATTTCCTTTTCCAGGAGTAATATAGACTCTAGCCACGGAAGATTTACGTCTTCCAGTACCGTAACTTACTTTTTTAGTTGCTGCTACTTTCTTTGTTGCCATAAATTACTCTCCTTACGCATTCTTTAATGTTAATGGAATTGGATTTTGAGCTGCATGTGGATGTTCTGGGCCTTTATAGACGAATAATTTCTTATAGATTTGTCTGCCTAAACGACCTTTTGGGAGCATACCCCATACGACACGTTCCATTAATTCTTCTGGATATCTTTCGAGCATGACTTTGAGCGATCTAACTCTTAAGCCACCGTTATAGCCAGAAACATTGTAATACTTTTTGTTCGTCAATTTGTTGTTACCGTTGATTGCGACTTTTTCACAATTAACGATAATTACATAATCACCACAATCTTGATTTGGGGTATAAGATGGTTTATCTTTGCCCATTAAAACTACTGCAACTTCACTTGCAAGTCTGCCAAGGGATTTGCCGTTAGCATCTACGACATACCATTTGCGGACGATTTCTTCTTTCTTTAAACTTGTAGTTTGTCTAATCATAACACAATTTCCTCCTTAAACTATAAATCTTACCGGGACTTATCTTTAAGTTGTGCCGTCGAATATTATATGTAATATTTACATATAAGTAAAGTAAATATTTATGAAAAAACGCGTTTTTCATGCGTCTTTTGGCTCGTTTTATAGTCTAAATTATTTAACTTTCGTTTTGAGTAATTCTAAGAAGCCTTCTTTTAAGTCGTCTCTTCTTAAAGCGACGTCGATGATAGCTTCTAAGAAACCAAGTTTGTTACCGCAATCGTATCTTTTTCCATCGAAGATTTTGAAATAGACATCTTCAGATTTAATTAAGTTAGCGATAGCGTCGGTAAGTTGAATTTCGCCACCTTTACCTTTTGGAGTCTTTTCAATTTCAGTGAAGATACTTGGTTTGAAAATCCATTTTCCTAAACTTGCATAATCGCTTGGGGCTTCATCAACTTTTGGTTTTTCGATAATGCCATTAAGTTTGAAAGTTGTTTCATCAAGTTCTTTTTCAACTGACATTGAGCCGTATAGCGAAATAGCTTCATGAGCAACTTTTTGACCACCGACGATTGTCGAACCAGTTTGAATAAAGGCATCGATAAGTTGTTTGGTTGGTGGATTACCTTTGTCATATAAAGTGATGTCGTCGCCACAGCAAACGACAAAGTTATTATCACCGATAATATCTTTAGCTTGTAAGACGGCGTGGCCTAAACCGAGTTGTTCTTCTTGAATGACGTAATAGAAATTAGCTTTTTCAGGAAGTTTTGCGATCATTTTAGCAAAGTTTTCTTTGCCACCGGCAATGAGTTCAGCTTCGTATTCAGCTTCTTTCGTGTAGTATTTTTTAATCGATTCTTTACCATGCGATACGACAAAGACGATATTTTCGATACCGCTATCGACTAATTCATCGACGATATAGTCAATCGTTGGTAAATCGATAATGTTGAGCATTTCTTTTGGAACGCCCTTTGTGATAGGTAAAAATCTTGTACCTTTTCCAGCACAAGGAATGACCGCCCATTTAACTTCTAGCTTCATTTTTTACTCCTTATAAATTGACGTTATGATAGACGTTTTGGACGTCTTCACAATCGTCGAGTGCAGTTAATATATCTTTAAATTTTCTTATGCTTTCTTCATCGAGATTAATTTTCTCATTTGGTAGTAAAGTGACTTCAGCCATATCGAATTCGGTAACATTTGCACCGGCTAAAACTTCTTTGGCTTTTTCAAAATCACCTGGAGCAACTACAACTTCAGCTTTACCTTCTTCAACTGAAATTTCACGAACATCGATATCGCCTAAAATAAGTAATTCTTCGAGTTCTTCAGTTGTGCCTTTATAGTCAAAAACTAAAATGGCGGAATGTTCAAAGTTATATTTAACGCTACCTTTATGGCCACCCTTACGAGTGACGATAGTATTGACGTTAACTAAAGCTCTATTTGAGTTATCGCTTAAAGTTTGAATGATGATATAGCTATTGCCTGGACCATAGTATTCATATTCGCCTTCGATATAGTTAGTGACTTCGCCACCTTGAGCTTTTTTAATAGCTCTATCAATAACGTCTTTTGGACAAACTTTACGATATTTATCGATAGCAGATCTAAGGGCTAAGTTTGAATTTGGATCGGGACCACCTTTTTTAGCTGCAATATAAATTTCTTTGGATGCACGCATGTTTTGTGCGCTTTTTTGTTTTGCTGTAGCGGCCATGGCTGCAGCTCTAACTTCAAAATGTCTACCCATATTTAATACTCCTAATAAAATCTATTAAATTATATAAATATAATTTTCGTTTGTTAAGTTAATAAAAGACTTCTTTTAGGTAAAGTGCCTTACTTGGAGCAGTGAAATTAATAATTTTTCGCTCAGTTGGATTAAGGTTAGCAATAATTTCTTCTTTTGTGATTTTGCCTTTGGAATATTCAATTAAAGTTCCAATAATTTTCCTAACCATATAGCGCATAAATCCGTTTCCGGTTAGTTCAATATAGAATAAATCGTTTTTGAAATAGGTCTTAATTTCATAAATCGTGCGAATGAAATTGTCTTGATCTTCGACCTTGCTAGAGAAGTTTGCAAAGTTATGCTCGCCGACAAATAATTGGGCTCCTTTAGTTATCTTTTCAGGGTCAATTCTATTCTCGTCTAAAACATAGTTTCTTAAAAATAATTGGGGTTCTGCAGGGTTTATGACGTAAAAATAGGTCTTTTTTACTGCTGAGTATCTACTATTAAACTCTTCAGGAACATCTTCAATTTGATTAATTTTAATGTCTTCAGGGAGTAACTTATTTAACGATTTTTTAATCTTTTTTAAGTCAATTTTCTTATCATTTTTAACATAAAAATTAGCGACTTGACCAATAGCATGGACACCTTTATCGGTTCTTCCGCTAGCATATATTTTTATCTTTTCTTGAAAGATTTTTTCTAAAGTTTTTTCTATAGTTGATTGAATGGTAACCTTATTAACTTGCTTGGCATAACCATAATAATTGGTACCATCATAACTAAAAATAATCTTTATATTCATTAGAAAGTGACTCCAATTGTACCAGGGAATAAGAATTCAATGATGTTTACATCAAAACCTTTGACCATAACGGTTACGAAAATAAAGAAGGCAGCAACAATTGACATCACAATAAGTCCAACGCAATCAACTGTCTTAAATTTTAAAACTCTATAGCGACTTCTTTTGCCATATGGGTCATATCCTCTTGCTTCCATAGCGAGACTTAAATCGTCACTTATAGAGAAACAATTTACAAGTAAAGGTATAATAAGTGTCGATATAGACTTGATTTTTCGTGAAATAAAGCCTCGATTATAGTCAACTCCACGACTCTTTTGAGCTTTCATAATACGATTAGCTTGTTCTAAAAGTGTTGGGATAAATCTTAAGGCTAAAGATAAGGTCATCGCTACTACTTGAGTAGGAAATTTAAGCAATTTTAATGGTGTTAAATACCATTCAAAGCCATAAGTGATATCCATTGGGGTTGTCGTTGAGGTTAAAATCATTGTTAACGCAATCATTAAAACCAATCTATATGAAACCATAAAGGTATTTAATAAACCTTCCCAATATATGGAATAGCCATTTGAAAAACTTACGATTGGATGCGTATATGAGCTATATGGAATAAATAAATTTATGATTAATAAGAAAATAATCATTACCCAAAGGACTTTTAATCCTTTAAGAAAATCAATGAATCTAACTCGAGCAATAGCCATTATAGTAAAAATTACTATGCTTAAAACTCCAAGTATTACGAGCGAATTCATGAGGTTGCCATATGGTAAAAAACACACGACCATAATCAAAATTAATCCAAAGATTTTTACTCTTGGATCCATCCTATGAATAGGCGTTTTATAATGTGAATATTTACCAAATATACTATCCATTTTTCATCCTCAAAATTTCATCAATTAGATCTGAAAAACTGTCTATTTTTTCAAAAAACCCTGCAGAACTCCACTTTTTTAGTGAATTTCTAAGTTTATATAGGTTAGGAATTTCTAACGAATATTCGTTTAATTTAGGCGAATTAAATAGTTCAATTGGGGTTGTTTCTTCAATGATTTTTGCATTATTTAAAACGAAAACTTTATCGACATAATCGCTAACAATATCCATATCGTGGGTAACTAAAATAATTGTTTTCCCTGCTTCATGAATCTCTTTAATAATGTTCATGATTTCTTTTTTGCCTTTAGGGTCAAGGCCAGCAGTTGGTTCATCAAAAATCAATATATCTGGTTCGCTAACAAGTATTCCAGCAATAGCGACACGACGTTTTTCGCCACCGCTTAATTGGAATGGACTCTTTTCGAAATATTCATCAGGTATACCAACTTTTCTTAAGGTTTTTTCTGCTTTAGCTTTCGCTTCATCTTCTTTCATTCCAAAATTTTTAGGGCCAAACATGACGTCTTTTAATATTGTCTCGCTAAAAAGTTGATATTCAGGAAATTGGAAAACCATGCCAACTTTCTTTCTAAGCATGAACATTTTCTTATTCTCTTCTTGAATAAGTTTTGGTGCATTTTTAAGCATTTGTTTTTTAAGTTTTTTATCGCCAGTAACTATATAATCATCAACTTTGACATAGCCACTATCAGGTAAAATCAAACCATTAAAGGTTTGAATTAAAGTCGATTTGCCGCTACCAGTTTTACCAACTAAGGCAACAAATTCGCCATCATTAATCGTAAAAGAAACGTCGTCTAAAGCAAGATGAGCGTTAGGTTTTTTACGGTTATAAGTATATGAAACGCCCTTTACTTCGATTGACATATATACTTTGCTAACTCCTCAAATGAATGGATAGATTTTGGAACTGATATACCTTTTTCATCTAACGCATTGATAACTTTTAAAACGTAAGGAATATCTAAACCTAAATTTTGAATCGCTTCAGCGTCATCAAAAACTTCTTCAGGTTTTCCTTCTTTATAAATCGTTCCTTTATTTAATAATATGCAATAATCGCTTAAATATGCTTCTTCAATATCGTGGGTGATAGATATGAATGTAAGTTCTGGATCTTCTTTCTTCATATCTAAAATAAGTTTTTTGATTTCTTCGACACCTTCTGGATCGAGCATACTTGTCGCTTCGTCGAAAATTACTATTTTTAAATTCAAAGCAAGGATGCCAGCTATAGCTACACGTTGTTTTTGTCCGCCACTAAGTTCGCTTGGTTCTTTATCTAAGAATTTATCCATACCAACTTTAGCAGCAAATATTTTAACAAGTTCTTGCATCTTGCTTCTTTCAATTGATCTATTTTCAAGTCCAAAAGCAATATCATCTTCGACAGAGATACCGATAAATTGGTTATCAGGGTTTTGAAAAACGATACCTACAAACTTATGGACATCAAAATCGCTTTTTTCTTTTAATTCATGACCATCTATAAATATCTTTCCTTTAGTAGGAAGAAGTAAATTTGCTATAAGTTTAGCTAAAGTCGATTTTCCACTTCCGTTATGCCCGACAAGTGTAACATAACTTCCTTTTTCAACATTAAAAGAGATGTTTTTAATAACATCACTTTCACCATCATAAGAAAAACTAATATTGTTGACTTTTATAGCTTCGCTCATTTTAAGATAACTTCTTTAACTTCTCCTTCATAAGGACGATATTTAATTCCGGCGACATCTAGTAATTTTTTACTTGCTCTAGTCGAGAGTTCGTCTTTATATTTATCGCTTAAATATATAACTTCTTTGATTCCAGTTTGAATGATAGCTTTAGCACATTCATTGCATGGAAATAAGGTGACATAGATTTTACATCCATTGAGGTGCGACCCGTCACGAGTGTTAAGTATAGCATTAAATTCAGCGTGACAGACGTATAAATATTTACTATCTAAATCATCATTTTTATTCCAAGATAATTGATCGTCATCACAATATCTAGGCATGCCATTATACCCAATTGAAACTACCTTATTGTCTTTATCAACAATACAAGCTCCGACTTGAGTCGATGGATCTTTACTTCTTTTAGCACTAAGAAGTGCAATTCCCATAAAATATTCATCCCAACTAATACGCTTCATAAATGTACCTCAATTTTTGTAGTCTATATTCTACAGTATTTTATTAATAATATTTAATAAAATAACGTTCAAAGTTTTTGTGATAGTATTTCGAGTGTGAAATACTGATTTCATAACTGTTATAAATAGTGAAATTTTGCCTTTAATTTCTAACGTCAATTTTTGATTTTTTAAAATTTTAGTCGAGTTCTGCAAGGTTGTTTAAAATTTCAGCCATTTTTTTCATTTGAGTGATAGATAAAAATTCATACTTTCCGTGACAATTAAATCCACCAGTTCCTAGATTTGGACAAGGTAGTCCCATATAGGTAATTGTGGCTCCATCGGTTCCACCACGAATCGCTTCATAACCTAATTTGAGTTTCATATTCACGTAAACTCTATTGATTAAATGTAAGGCCTCAGGATGATGTAAGAAATATGTCCACATATTTTTATATTCATCATGAATCTCGACTTCGATTTTTAGTTTAGGTTCTTCTTTGAGCATCTTCTCTTTAATTTCAAAGAACATTTGTTTTTGTTTTTCTAAAAGTTTTTCATCGTGATCACGTAGAATATATGAAGATTCGGCGTAATTTACATCGCCTTTCATATCTATTAAATGAATAAAACCTTCATGATCTTCGGTTTTTTCAGGAACCATATCTTTTGGAAGGTAGCTATTAAATTCAGATGCTTTTCTTATAGCGTTGACCATAATATTTTTAGCACTTCCTGGGTGGACACTTTGACCATAAAACTTCACATTTGCTCTAGCAGCGTTGAAATTTTCATTATTTATATAGTAAATTGAGCCGCCATCTATCGTATAAGCGACATCTGCATTCATTTTATTTAAATCAAATTTATGAGGTCCACGCCCGATTTCTTCATCGACCGTAAAACAGATTGCGATATTGTTATTATATTTATCTTTATTAGCAAGAACTTCTTTAACAACTTCGAAAATAATTGTGATTCCAGCTTTATCATCAGCCCCTAAAAGGTGATAGCCATCAGTAAAAATTAAATCGTCACCAATAACTTCTTTTAAACAAGGGAATTTTTCTATCGTTAAAGTATCGCCACTATCAAGTACAACTTCTTCTCCTTGGTAATTATTAACAATTTTAGTTTTTTTACATCCACCAACAAAATCAGGAGCAGTATCCACATGGGCAATAAGTCCTATAGTACGTTTCTTTCCTAAATCAATATGACCATAAACATAGCCATATTCATCAACATAAGCGTTATCTAGTCCAATTTCTTTTAAATCTTCGACTAAAATCTTGGCTAATTCGAGTTGACTTTTAGTCGATGGAATAGTTTCTGAATCTTCACTAGAAACCGTATCTATAGCAATATATTTTAAAAATCTTTCAATAATATCCATGATAATTTTCCTTCCTCGAAAATTATAATCTTTTTTTCATAAAACTATATTAAAAATTATAATTTTCAATTATAATTACTCACATGGGATATAAAGGTAAATTTACAAAAAAGTTTGTAGTAACAATTATTTTAGCGATTTTGGCTATTTTATGTGTAGCCGTCGTAGCCGAAACTAGCATAATGTCAAAGATTTATGATACTGGTTTGACGTATTTTTCTTTCTCTGACATTTCTGACATCTTGCTTTCTAGTGTACCTCTTCAATTAAGCGAAGATATAAGTTCATTATTTAGTGGTACATCGACAGATTATTGGCCAATTGTCAGTTTAGTTGTGGTTATAATTCCAGCGCTAGCCGTGCTTAGCTGTATAGTGATTCTTATTTTAATGATAGTCCGTAAAAGACTATATCCAATCTTTGATATGATCGGAGTCATTATTGCTGCTATTTGTTTATACGCATTCTTTGGAATTGCATATTATTGCTGCCATCCAAGTTTAGCTAATGGTATCGATATTTCTATCGACTGGAATATTCGTTATTATGCTTTAGCCTATATGTTCTTCGATGAGGAAGTTAGTATGCTCGAAATTGAGGATACCTCTGTTTGGTATTCATTAGTATATACAGTTGCTATTTGGGTTGGCGCAATTCTTGGAATTATGGCAACATTCGACTGTTTATGTACTCTCGTATATGGAATTTCTGAAGCTAACTATCTCGATCCAAGTTCTGTTAATAAACGTTTTACTAAAAAACTCGAAAAAGATAGAAAAGACAAAAAGAAAAAAGTTTCACCAAATCAAGTTATTTACTATAAAGATGGATATTACTATGTAGGAAAAGAAATTGTTTACCCTTATACTCCTGCTCCTACTCCTGTTGTTGCAGCTCCTGCTCCACAAGCAACAAATGTTAAACAACAAGCTGCCACAAAACAACAACCTCAACCTCAACAAGTTCAAATTCAATATGTTCCTCGTCAACACGGGGTTACTAATAATATAACTACGAACGGCACTTCTATTGTTAACTCTTATGAGCCAAATAGAACTTACGTTGCTCCAGTCGTAGAAATTAAAGACGACCAAGTTGAATAAAAAATATTCCCAATACATAATCGATGCTCATGCCCACTATGGGTATTGGCCAACATTAAAAGAAGCCGAAAAGGCTCTTTTAATTTCTACTGAAAAAAATAGAATTGATTTTACTTTGCTTTCTTTTGATGGAAGCGAGTTTAAAGATAGTTCTCCAAGTAAGCGTTTCACTCCTCAAATTGAAAGTTCTAAAAAAGCTTTAGCATTAGCAAATAAATATCCAAGTCACTTTGGAATCTTACTTTGGTTTAGACCGTATTTTGAGAAAAATATCGGAGATCTGCAGGCTTTTTACTTAAAAAACAGAGAAAAAATATATGGGCTAAAGTTTCATCCATATAGTTCTAGACTAAAAATCACTGATAAAAAAGTTAGACCATATTTAGATATGGCTAGAGAATACAAACTCCCAGTTTTAGTTCATACAGCTGTCGATGAATATAGTGATATCAAGTATTTAGTCGAGGTTGCAAAAGAATATCCTGATGTCAAATTTATTGCTGCTCACTGTGTCCTTTTAAGCGATCACTATGAAATGATCGATATCTTAAAAGAAAATCCAAATATCTATTGCGACACAGCTTGGGTTGATATGGAATTTATAAAAGTTTTAGATAAAAACGGACTTATAAATCGCGTCATGTTTGGAACGGATAATCCAATTGATGGCATCGAAACATTATCTAATCCACTCTATCAAGACTACTTCAACAATAAAATAAAACTTGGCTACTATAAATACGCCAAGCTTATGTATAAAAATGCTTTAAAAATATACGGAATAGATTACTCTATTTTAAAGAAGAAATAATATCGATAATCGCTTTACAGCTACCACCACTACTACAAGATCCTCCGCTACTACTTCCACCAACTAAGCCGACTACAATTAAAGTAATAACGCAGGCGATGACTAATACAACAAGAACTATTAATATAATTTTTACAGTTTTACTCACTTTCTTTTACCTTCTTTTTAAATTGGAAATCTTCAAGGGCTGCGCTTTTAACATCAAACAAAAGCGAGACGTTGATTAAAATTATAACCACTATTGTATGAACCATCAAAGTAAAAAATCCCGCAATGATTCTAACTGATAATATAAATAAGAACGAATAGTTCAGCATATAGGCTTGAATTAGACTTCCAATCGGTATTTTTATAAACATATATGTAAAAAATAAACAGCTTGCTAAAGCGTAGATATTATAGTTTTTATTTATCCTTTTATTAGAAAACTTCTTCTTTACAACGAATAAGACTACGATGAATGCGATAGATAAAGCAAACGCTAACACTACAAGTAATACCTGAATCCAAGTTGCAATATGATAAGTCTTCGATCCATCGACTACATCATCATTTAATAAAAAATACAACAAAATAAAGAAACTAAATATCGATAAAACAATCGTTAAGGTTGTTGGAAATTTATTATCGATTTTTATCTTATTGAATAATTTATAAAAAATATAAGGAAATAAACCAGTCAATAAAGCAGGGATCGTATAAATAGGATTATATCCTCCACCTTGAGGAATTAATATTGCCCCTAAAGTATCGCTTGCTCCACCAACAATCATTCCCCAAACCGGTCCTAGATATATTGAAGCAAACATAACAACACTATTTGCTAAGGATATCTTTAAAAAAGACAAACCAAACAATCCAGGAATAGAAAAAAACCTCGATAAAATCACGCTTAAAGCAGTAAAAAGCGCGGCAAAACTTATCTTATAAAGGATGGTTTGTTTACGCATTTCACCCCTTTTTCATGGCTTTCGCCATTTTTCTATCGTCGTCGCGTTTTTTAATTGTTTCGCGTTTATCGACTAACTTTTTACCTTTACCTAAAGCGATTTCAATTTTACATAAACCACGCTTTAAATAAACTTTTGTAGGAATAATGGTATAGCCTTCTTTTTGAATTTGAAGATTAAGTTTTAATATCTCTTTTTTATGTAATAAAAGCTTTCGAGTTCTTAAAGGTTCATGATTATAAACAGTACCTTTTTCATATTGAGCGATATGCATATTAATAATAAAAGCTTCGTTATTATTAATAACGACATATGCGTCGTCAATCGAACAATTATGATTACGAATTGATTTAATTTCAGTTCCTTTAAGCTCAATTCCACATTCTAAAAAGTCGCTCAAAAAATAATTGAAATGAGCTTTTTTGTTGTTGACTAAAACTTTAATCGCATCCGTATTTGTCATATTTTAAGATTATACTTTATTTCGCTATTATTTTTTACAAAAATAATAGGTGAAGAATCTTTTTTGGCTCGCCAATTTCAAAAAAACTCTCATTTTTAGATTAATAACCCTGCAGATCTCAACTATTTTTTTCGTTTTTCTTTTTTTGTAGTTAAAAACAAGGTTAACGAATTAAGGCACACTGTAACACTACTTAAAGCCATTAATGCAGAGCAAATCATAGGACTTAAAGTGACTCCAAGTGTTGAAAATACTCCTGCAGCAATAGGAATAAAAACAATATTATAAATAAAAGCCCAGAATAAATTTGTGTTTATGTTTATACGAATCTTTTTTGAGACTTTTAATATATTCAAAATGTCCATTAAATCGCTTCTCATCAATATAAAATCGCTACTACTAAGTGCAATATCGCTGCCTTTAGCAATTCCGATACCTACATCAGCTCTATTTAAAGCAATTGAATCGTTGACTCCATCACCTACCATTACTACTTTATGTCCTTCATTTTGTAATTTTTGGATAACTTGGTCTTTATCAGTGGGTAAGACTTCGCTAATTGCTTCATTAACTCCTACTTCATCCGCAATTTTTCTAGCGATTGTTTCATTATCGCCCGTTAAAAGAATAATTCTTTTAAAATATTTCTTTGCTTCACTCACAAATTCACTAGCATTTTGATTTACCTTATCTTTTAAATAGAAAATCGCAAACACATTTGTTTCATTAAATGCAATCAAAGGGAGTAAACCTTGTGCATTATTTTCATCAATTTCTCTTAAAATTTCCTCATCAACTTTTGGGTTTAAACTTAACAAATAGTTTTTATTTCCGATGTAATATTTACCATCATTAAACGTTCCATATATCCCTTTTCCAGGTTCAATTCCACTACTAATAAATTCGTTTGATAATGAGCAATTTGATAAATATTCAGTAATTCCTTTAGCTAATGGATGGTTAGAATATTTCTCTAAAGTAAAAATTTTATCCAAGATCTGCGGGTTTTTTTCTAAAAATAGGCACTTTTCTACCTCTAATTCGCCTTTGGTTATAGTGTTAGTTTTATCTAATACGAGGGTATCAACATCTTTAATATTTTCAATAGCTTCACTCTTATTTACTAGCACCCCGTTTTTAGCAAATACACTCGATCCAACTAGCAACGATATAGGAGTTGCAAGTCCTAATGCACATGGACAACTAATAACTATAACACTAACCGCATAGTTAAACGCTTGATTAAAATTACTAGGTTCTATACAAATCCAAACTATAAAAGTAATTATTGCTATAGCTAAAATAACTGGTACAAAATATCTAGAAACGACATCTATTTTTCTAGTAAGTTTAGTATCCATATTGCTAGCTTCCATAACTAGCGAAATTATTTTTGATAACGTCGAATCTTTCTTTTCTTTATTAACTAAAACTTTAATTGACCCATCTCCATTTATAGAGCCGCCAATCACTTCATCATCTTCGCTTTTTACAACAGGTAAACTCTCTCCGCTAATGAGCGATTCATCGACACTTGTCGTTCCAGCAATAATAATTCCATCAGCAGGAATAACTTCACCAGGTTTAACTAAAACAACATCTTTAAGCTTTAAAAATTTACTTTCAATATCGACTACTTCTCCACCCTTAACTAAATGCGCAGTTTTAGGTCTAAGTTTTAATAATTCAAGGATAGTATTTTTAGCTTTTCTTTTAGTTAATGATTCAATATATTTTCCAACGCTTACTAAGACCAAAATCATCGCTGCCGCATCGTAATATACGTGAATATGACTAAACGAATGACTACTTGCTTGAACGGTATATAAAATCGTGTAATATAGACTATAAATTAACGAAAATAGACTCCCTAAAAATACGAGAGAGTCCATATTTGGAAATAATTTAAATAAAGCTTTAGCTCCATCCTTATAGTAATTAAAAAATAATCCAATTATTATTAAAGTTATGCCAAGTTGAACATATAGTCCAACGTATATAGGTTCTTTTAAAAAGAATGGAATCGCTTCTTCATACATCGAACCCATGCCTAAATAGACTAAAGGTATAAGTAAAATGATTCCAATAATTAATTTTATTAATAAGGTTTTAGATTTATTTTTCTTATCTATAAAAAGATCGCTATCGTCATCGATAACTGTTAAATTATATCCAGCATCTTTACAGGCTTTAATGATTATTTCGTCGGTTATATCTTTTTCAACGTTAACTTTTACGCTACTAGTTATAACATTTGCTTCTACACTAATTACGCCTTTAACCTTTTTTAAAGTATTTTCAATCGTGGCTTTACAAGCCGCGCAATGCATATTCGATACCGAATATAATTTTTCCATTACTTAACCTCAATATTTATTTTGCGATAAACATCTACCATGCGATCTAAATTTGAGGAGTTTACCATATTAATAGGGGTATCTAAACGTTGTTGAACGACTTCTTCGGATAGTCCTTCTTTTTTACCGGCTGCTAATATACCCATGCGAAAGAATTTTTGTTTAAACTTGCTAAAGCGTTTAAAATCGAGTCCTCCAGGAAGTAAATATAAACGGACGTGATAGTTATCGAGTCCATTTACAAAAATTACACTTTCTTTCTTCTCATCATTAATAGGTTCAATACCAGTAGCAAAAATAAAAATATTCTTTTCGCTTATAAGGTCATAAAATTTTAAAAATTTGTTAAGGCCTAAAATTTCGTTATTTCTTAATGGTCCGCCAAAGAAAATGTTATCAGCATCTTTTAAAATCTTGCGATTAATTTTTTTGATGTCATAAACTTCGCTAGGAACAATTCTTCTAGAGAGCATTTCAGCATATTCTTTGGTAAATCCAGTGTTTGATTTATATATAATTACGTTTTTCATACCCTTAAATTATACTTATCGACCTTCAATTAATAAATGAAAATGCACGTTTTTTTCACTTTTTATATCATCGTGCTTGACAGTTGAACAATTATTCAACTATTATATTCATCGAGGAAAAGATTATGAGTAATGAAAACGAAAAAGTTGCAATCTATAACCTAGAAAAAGTCAAAGATGCCAAAGAAAGAATGATTCCAGATCGTGAGATATATGATATCTCTGATTTCTTTAAGATATTTGGTGATTCGACAAGACTACAAATTCTTTGGGCTTTAGAATCAAACGAATTATCGGTTGGGGATATTTGTGCAGTACTCAATATGAGTAAATCTTCTGTCTCACATCAACTAAGATTTTTAAAAGATAACAAAATTGTTAAATATAGAAAACAAGGCAAAAACGTCCTTTATTCATTAGATGACTATCACGTTTCGGTAATTATTGAAACCGCTAGAGAACACTTAAGGGAGAAATAATATGGAAAGAATTTATTTATTTGAAGGGATCGATTGCGCTAATTGTGCACTCACTTTAGAAAGAAAGCTTAATAAAGTTGAAGGCATCAATAAATGCACCATTAACTTTATGAATAAAAAGGTTATTTTCGATCATGAAGAAAATGCGGATTTTGAAAAAATAGTTGAGATCTGCAGGGATTTTGAAGACGGAGTGACGTTAAAACGAATTAAATAGTTATGAAAAAGAAACTCGATTTATCATTTTTAATTATCGCTATTGTTATACTTTGTGTGACTTTAGTTTTACATTTTGTCGGCGATTATACCGATTTATTAGATGAATCAATCGAGTTATACGTCGTTCTTCCTTTAACTTTAATTGCATATTTATTAATAAGTTATCCTTATTTTATTAAAGCGTTTAGACACATTAAAAATAAACAATTTTTCGATGAAATTGTCCTTACTTTAATCGCCACAATTGCTGCTTTTGCTATTCAAGAATTTGTTGAAGCTTTAGCGGTTATGGTCTTTTTTAGAATCGGTGAATATATTGAAAATATTGGCTATAAAAAATCGCAAGATAGTCTTAAATCGATCTTTGAAATGAGGCCTGATAACGTCACTTTATATGATAACGGCATCGAAAAAGTTGTCGATCCATATGACGTAAAAATCGATGATACATTTATCGTCAAACCAGGCGAAAGAATTCCTTTAGATGGCGTGATCGTTTCAGGAAAAAGTTCACTCGATACTTCTTCAATGACCGGTGAATCTAAGCCCGTTTCAGCAAAAGAAGGCGATGAAGTAATTAGTGGATGCGTAAATCAAAGCTCTCCTATAATTATCAAAGCTCAAAAAGAATTCTACGCTTCAACATTAAACCAAGTCTTAGAACTTGTTGAAAACGCCACCAATACTAAAACCAAAGAAGAAAAATTCATCTCAAAATTTGCCAAAATTTATACTCCTATAGTCGTTTTATTAGCCGTTTTAGTCGCTATCATCCCACCTTTATTTATAGGATATAACGATGCTTCTATTTGGTCTCAATGGATCTATACTGGAGCGACATTCCTTGTCGTAAGTTGTCCTTGTTCGCTAGTTATTTCGGTTCCAATGGCTTTCTATATTGGAATTGGTAAAGCTAGTCAATATAAAGCTATAGTAAAAGGTAGCGTCTATATCGAAAAACTTAGAAAACTCGATACGATTGTTTTAGATAAAACCGGTACGATTACTAAGGGTAATTTTGAAGTCAGCAATATTGATAAATATAGCGATGATTACGACATTGTCGAACTTGCAAATATTGCTGAGCACTTCTCTAATCATCCAATTGCTAAAGCTATTAAAAATATAGCTAAGGATTATAAATATGATCCTATCGACATCAAAAACTATACCGAAGTTGAAGGAAAAGGTATCTATTTACTATATAAAAATAAAGAATTGATAGTCGGTAATGCTTCTTTAATGGAACAATACGATATCACTTATAAGGTTAATCAAAATGTTGGAACTATCATCTATGTCGCTTACGATAAAAACTTTATAGGTTCAATAACAATTAAAGATATCATTAAAGACACGAGCGTCGAAGGTATTTCTAACTTCTATAAAAATGGCATTAATGATGTTTATATGTTGACTGGCGATAATGAACTAGTTGCTAATGATATAGCAAAAGTTGCTAATATCAATCACGTATACGCTTCACTTCTTCCTCAACAAAAAGGCGAAATTTTAAAAGATATTATTGCTAAAAAAGATAAAAATAGTGTTGTCGCATTCGTTGGCGATGGCGTTAATGACGCATTGAGCTTAAAACTTGCCGATTTAGGAATCTCTATGGGTGGATTAGGTAGTGATGCGGCTGTTAATAGTAGCGATATTGTTCTTATGGATGATAATTTGAATACTGTCAATACACTTAAAAATCTCGCTAACTCGACATTAGCTATCGTCTATCAAAATATTATTTTAAGTATTGGAATAAAAGTTATAGTTCTTGCGCTCAACGCTTCTCAACTTTTAGGAAGCTATGCAATGTGGTTATCTATATTTGGCGACGTTGGAGTCACACTTATCTGTGTTCTAAATTCGCTTAGATTACTTAAGAAAAATATAAAAGTTACTAAATCAAAAAGAACTAAAGCCCCTCAAAGAGCTCCTCAAGATTAATCTCGAGTCCATCGGCAATTTTCTTTATAACAGATAGCGTTGGATTACGAGTTCCGCGTTCTAAGTCCCCTAAATAATTTTTAGAAATATTCGAGCGAAAGCTAAGTTCTTCAATTGTGAGCTTAGCTTTTTTTCTTAAAAAACGGACACGCATTCCAAATTGGAAATTTATATCAAATTCATCAAGCTTCTTCATCATAATGTAATCTTATAGCAATCTCTTTAATTTTTCTAAAATAATGATTTATGCGACTTTTCGATACGGTAGTTTCAAGTTCTTCGCCAAGTTCATTAGCAAGTTCTAAATATGTCGCTTCAGGATTTTCTAGTCTTAATCGACATAAAATTCGTACCGATTCGTTAGCAATATTTTTTATACCTAACTTTTTATCGATAAATTCAATCATCTCAACTTGCTTTTTAGCGCTTTCTAAAGTGCGAGCATAATTATACGTATCGCAAAGCATCAAACGATTCGTATTATTCGAATAATCGCGATTCATTCTTGTATTTTCAAATTCTAAACACGAATTATTTGCTTCGATATAGGCAAGAAACATACTAATTTGATCTGATTTTTTTAGATATAAAACATATTGTTGTCTACGTTCGATCATTTTAAAGTTAAATTCAGTAACTTTAATTTTGTTTACAAGTTTCAAAACAGCTTTAGCAAAGTCTTCATTTTTAAAACTTATTTCAAGATGATAATTAGAACTTGATGGACTATTACAACTTCCACCAGTTAAAAATAAACCCGCAAAATATGCCTTAACTTTTACGTCCTTATTAGTTAGTTCAGTATCGATTTTACTATTCAAAAAATCTATTTTTAATGTGTTTAAAATTTCTTCACTATTTTCAATTTTTATAATATATTTCGTGGCTTTATTTAAGTTCATCATTTTCCTATAGGAAAATGACATCGCTAAATCAGGGAAGATTTTCTTTAATCCTTCATAGATAAAACGGATAACTTTCGCATTCTCTGCTTCTAAAGTTAAAGCATCTCTTCCATTAGAAAATAATAGGCTTCCATTTGCTCTAACAAAGCTTGATAAAAGTGAGATTAAAGAATCCTCCTCTAAATCGACAAAGGTATTGCATATTTCTTCTTTTATTACTTGAGTAAAACTCGTTGTCTCGTTCATTTACTTAACCTTATACGATGAATAATTTCATTTGCAGCAGTTGCCCCTTCGCTAGTTGCTGTTACAATTTGCCTTAAAGATTTATAAATAATATCACCAACTGCAAATACATTTTTAGATGACGTTTCCATCAATTCATTAACCTTAATAAATGATTTTTCTTTATCTAAATTGAGTGAATTAAATATATATTCTTGAGGAATTTCTTTGGTAAATGGAAAACAAAATGAGACATCAATAGTTTCATCTTGATCAGTATCGTTATGATGAATTTTTACTGCTTCTAAGGTTTCTTCGCCTATATATTCGATGAGTTTAGCGTTATTTATTTCAACCACATTTTCGTGCGAAAGAAGTTTTTCATATTCAGGAGTAACCTCAAAATCAGAATCATGAACCAAATATAATTTATTAACAAGGTCGACTAAATATAACGCTTCTATATATCCTCGAGCATTATATGCATAGACTAAAACATCCTTGCCTTTAGCAAAAAATCCATCGCAACTTGCACAATATGAAATACCTTTTCCGACTAATTCATTCTCACCTTTTATCTTTAATTTACGATTTTCTAGACCAGTAGCAATGATTAAATATTCACACAAAAACTCCTCTTTTTGAGAAAAAACCCTGCAGATCTCCCCTTTTTTTTCTGTTTTTGTTACTTCATCTTCAATAACTTTTATATCTAAAAGCTTGAGTTGACTCGTAAATGACACATTTAAATCGAAGCCATTCGTATTAGGAATCCCAGGATAATTTTCTATCTTGTCGATTACATTTAATTTGCCACCGATAGGTCCTTTATTGATTAAAACAAAGTCAATATTAGCGCGCTTTAAAAAAATAGCCGCACTCATGCCAGCTACCCCCGCACCAATAATCACAACATTCGTTTTAATCATAACTTTTTATCGCTTTATATAATTCTTTATAACTTTTACAGAAACATAGCGGTTTCGTATCAATATTATAATGGCGTGGACATAAAGTCATTAATATTGCATTGATTGAGGCATTTTTTGCTGTTAGATAATCATAATCCGTATCGCCAATAACTATCACTTCATCTTTTTTGATATCTTTATAATTACTTAAAATTTTAAGTAGCCCTTCAGGATTTGGTTTAGTTTCTTTAACATCATCGCTAGTTACGACATAGTCGAATAAGTCAAAAATATTAAACTTATTAAGACAATACTCAGTCCTTTCGCGATTTTTATTTGTTAAAACTGCCAATTTATACCCATCCTTATGTAGTTGTTCTAATACTTCTATCTCACCTTTAAATAGTCTTGCCAAACTTTCATAATACTTCCTGGTAATTTCATTATATTGATCACGCATATATTTGAAATCATATTCAGGTAAATATTTACTCATCGTATCCTTTATAGTTGGTCCGCTAAATGTAAGTATAAGATTATCATCATATTTAAAACTCTCATCTTTGAATTTTGAAAAAACTTCTTTCCGCGTGGCAAGAATTATCTCGTCAGTATCGATTAAAGTTCCATCAACATCAAAAACTATAAGTTTAATCATTCTTTTTTCTCTTCTTTTGTATCTTCTTTTGTTTCGGTAATAGGTTCTTTTATAGCTTCTTTACTATTTTCAATACCTTTAACACTTCCTTCACCAGCAGTTTCTACGACTAACTTTTTATCTTTTAAAATAATATTTGGATAGCCTTTATCGGTAACAAAAATCTTAAATATAATTGCTAAAGCAATTATAACTACACCAGCTCCAGTAAAGACATAGCTCGTAATTTGGCTCGTATTATATTGATAATTACTATATCTCATTGGTTCTAAAATCGTTCTAGTTAAGCCATACCACACTAGATACATACCAATTGCACTTCCAAATGGAACGTAAGCTTTTAAGTTGTTATAGTCGTAATTCTTATAATCTTCGCCTTTGATTTTGAGTTGAAGCATCTTGATCCAGCGATATAAATATCCTTTTGAAAATAAGAAATAAATAAAGAAATATCCAACTAAATTTGAAATACATTCAATAAAGAATAATGGTAAGAAAATATATCCTTCACCTAAATTTCCATAGTTACCATGGTTTCCATATGTCATATTATTCTTAACGAAAGTTGGAAGCCACGACCAATAAGTTGTACTTACCGCATTTCCATAAACTTCGTTATTAAAGAAATTACCCCATCTACCGACAGCTTGTGCAATTAAAATAGCTGGAACAATATAATCGACCATATGGAGATAATTTATTCTCGTATAAGGTTCTTTTTTCATAGCGTATTTTTGAATTAAAACGACCGAAACGCCTGAGATTATACCTAAAATAGCGCCTCCCATAATTCCAAGTCCACCGCTAGAAAAGTTGAATATATTGGTCCAATCTTGCATAAATGTGCTCGTAGCACCATTTTTTGTTATATCAAGTACGACGTACCAAAGTCTTGCGCCGATAATTCCCATTGGGAAGGCTATAATAAAGCACGTAAATAAAAGACTATGTTCGCCATAATATTTATATGTTAAGTGATTGCAAATAAAATAAACGATTATGGCTCCTGAAAGAATAAATACAGCATATAAATAGATATTTACTCCGCCAATACTCGAATTGTTATAAATATTAGTTAAATAAACTCCATCGCTTCCAAAGTGGATGACGTTAGCAAGTGGATACGTAAAATATGGAGCGTTTCCTTCCATAAACGCAAAGAAGCAAATAATCATTAAAGGAATCGAACAATAGAAAATTATTTTTCTAATTTTGAGTACCTTTGCACTTAATTTCTCTTTATCGATATAGTAATAAAAATAGAAACTATAGATAAATAAATCGATGCTTAGTATCGTTAAAATTCCAAAGAAATACGATAAGAATAAATGTCCACTTTGTAGACCACTTTCTAATCCAGCAATAATTTCTTGTGTCGCATCTTCAATAAAAAATGCATAGTCAAGTAAGATAAAACCAGCGACTGTTAACGCTATCCCAATAGATGCTAAAACTACGTTTTTTCTAAAAAAAGCCTGCAGATCTAAGGTTTTTTCTTCGTTTTTTATACAGACTACCTTGTCTTTACTCATCTTATAAATGCTTAAGAAAATGACTATAAAACCTAAGATAAAGGCAACTAGTCCAGTGTAATAAATCGTACCGTGCATAGATTTTTCTCCTTATTTATCCTCTTCTAAAACTCGTTTTAAATATTGTCCTGTATAGCTATTTTTATTTTTGCTAATTTCTTCTGGAGTTCCAGTAGCAACTATTCGACCGCCTTTATCTCCTCCATCTGGACCAATATCAATAATATAATCAGCAACTTTAATTACATCTAAATTGTGCTCAATAACGATGATCGTATCACCATTATCGACTATAGATTTTAAAACTTTTAATAGTCTATTTACATCATCAACATGTAAACCCGTTGTAGGTTCATCTAATATATAAAGCGTTTTTCCTGTTGATTTCTTTTGTAAATAGTATGCTAATTTGATACGTTGAGCTTCTCCTCCGCTAAGCGTGGTAGCAGGTTGACCAAGTTTCATATAGCCCATTCCAACATCGCAAAGCGTTTTAAGTTTTCTAGCTAAACTTGGATAATTTTTGAAAAACGAATAGGCGTCTTCTATAGTCATTTCCAAGACGTCATATATATTTTTACCCTTGAATGTACATAATAATGTCTCAGAATTATAACGTTTTCCATTACATTCATCACATTTTACATAAACGTCAGGTAAAAAGTTCATTGGAATACGAGTTACGCCAGCACCCCAACAATGTTCACATCTTCCTCCAGGAAGATTGAACGAAAATCTACTTTTATCAAATCCATGAGCTTTCGCTTCGATAGTTTGAGCAAAAATCTCTCGGATATCGTCGAACGCCTTAACGTATGTTGCAGGGTTACTTCTAGGGGTTCTACCGATTGGCTCTTGAGAAATATTTATAACTTTATCGATATTTTCTAATCCTTTTAAATTCTTATATGGTCCAGGTTGAACGGATGCATTATTAAGTTCTTTTGTAATGGCTAAATATAAAGTTTCATTAATTAAACTCGATTTACCGCTTCCACTAACGCCTGTGACACAGGTAAACGTTCCTAAAGGTATCTTAGCATCAACATTTTTAAGGTTATTAATAGTACAACCGCTTATCTCTAAAAATTTTCTGTTTCCCTTCTTTCTTTCTTTAGGAACTTTGATATATTTTTCTTTTCTTAAATAAGCGCCAGTTATACTTCTTTCAGAATTTTTAATATCTTCAAGCGAGCCATTAGCTACAATTTCGCCACCATGTACTCCTGCTCCAGGACCAACATCGACTATATAATCAGCACTTCTTAGCATCTCTTCATCATGTTCAACAACGATTAAAGTATTTCCTAAATCGCGCATCTCTTTTAAGGAGGCAATAAGTTTTTCATTATCTTTTTGATGTAAACCGATCGAAGGCTCATCTAAAACGTATAAAACGCCACTTAATTTCGATCCAATTTGCGTAGCGAGACGAATTCTTTGACTTTCTCCGCCGGATAAAGTCATCGACATACGCGATAAGGTTAAATATTCAAGACCGACATCTATTAAGAAGCTAAGTCTATTTTTAAGTTCGCCTAAAACTAAATCAGCTATAGCAACTTGAGATTCGCTTAATTTTGAAGGTAAATCTAAAACCCATTTATAAAGTTGTTCAAGCGATAAACAGCTCACTTCATATATATTTAATCCATCAATTCTTACACTAAGAGCTTCTTTAGAAAGTCTAGCGCCGTTACATTCAGTACAGACTTTATCACGTAAAAATTTGCCATAATATTCGCGGTTAAATTCGCTACTTGTTTCTCTATATAACCTTTCAATTTTAGTTTTTATACCTTCAATATAACCAGTCGATTTTTTTACGTTACCCGAAACACTTGTAATCGTATAAGAAATTGGTTCACGACTTCCGTTCATTATTAAATCAATTTGATCATCAGTTAATTCCTTAAATGGAACATTTTTATCAATATGATAATAATTCAATAAAACTTCAAAATTTTGCCAATCGAGATTAGTCGTATTAACTGTATTTTTATAGTAAAGAATAGCGCCTTCACTAATAGATAATTCTTTATCAGGAACGAGTAAATCAATATCGACTTCTTGTTTAATTCCTAAGCCATTACAGCTTGGACAGCATCCTAAAGGAGAATTAAAAGAAAATAGTCTAGGTTCAAGTCGAGGAACACTAAAGCCACAAATATCACAGGCGTTATGTTCACTATACAATTTATCGCCATGTTCATTAGAAACTACTACAAATCCATTTGACCATTCGCTCGCTAATTCACACGCTTCAAAAACGCGGCTTCTAATATCTTCCTTAATCACAATTCTATCTATAACGATATCGATATTATGTCTTTTATTTTTATCGAGTTGAGGAACGTCTTCTATAAGCATCGATTCGCCATCAATTTTGACACGAGTAAAACCATTTTCTTTGATTTTGTTTAAAGTATCTTTATGAGTTCCTTTTTCGTTTCTTACGATAGGAGATAAAATTTGGACTTTGCTTCCAATCCCTTCGCTTAAAACTATATCGGTTATTTTTTCGAGCGAAAAAGCAACGATTGGAACGTGATGATTTGGACAATATGGAACACCAATTCTTGCAAATAAGAGTCTTAAATAATCATATATTTCAGTCACTGTTCCGACAGTCGAACGAGGATTATGTGAAGTTGTTTTTTGATCAATGGCAATCGAAGGCGAAAGTCCTTCAATACTTTCAACGTCTGGTTTTTCAAAACTTCCTAAAAATTGTCGAGCATAACTTGATAAAGATTCAACATATCTTCTTTGACCTTCAGCGAATATCGTATCAAAAGCTAAAGTCGATTTTCCACTTCCACTAACTCCACTAAAAACAACGAGTTTTTCTTTAGGAATCGAAACGCTTACGTTTTTTAGATTATTTTCTTTTGCTCCAACAACTTTAATAAAATTTTTGTCCATAACGCCCATTATTATAAATAATGGGGAAATTATTTTAAAGCGATTTGCCTAAATTAACCTTCTAAAGAAGGTTATATATGAGTCGCTATAGAAAACTCTAATAAAATAGAACACTTTTGAATATGCCATAACCTTTTCTTTAACTCCGTAGCAAACCTTAAGGGGATAGCGGTCGCATGATTTCATTTTGCAAGAAACCATCCATTTTTGAGCAAAAACCCTGCAGATCTCCACTTTTTTTAAAAATAATTAAATATTTGAGAATATCAATATTAAGAATTCCAAACAAAAAATAGCGGGATTAAACCCGCTATTTCTAGATTGTTTTGCTTTGATTAGAAAAATACGCCTCTAGCTTTTTCTTTAACTTCTTGACTAGCTGTAAATGGAATACGCGTTGTATAACCAAGTTTAGCAGCAACGATAGCTTTAGTTGGCCATTCAAAAATAGCAGCATTCCAGCGATAGACGGTATCGTTATAAAGTTCTCTAGCCGCTGTAATTTCTTTTTGCAAGTAGCTATTTTGTTTAAGAGCTTCTTCGATTTCTTTATGTGCTTTTAAATCTGGATATTGTTCATAAGCAACATTGATTTGACCAAATAAGCGGTCGACTGCTTGGTTAGTTTCGTTTCTTGCGTTATCATTTTCAGCTTTACCGCCGCCACGATATTGAGCGACTTTTGTCATAACGTCTTTATCGAGTTCGATAGCTCTATCAACTAATTTTGCAGTATTTTGTAATATTACGACACGTTGTTCGAGATAGTTATCAATTTGCGAAGCATCGTGTTGAACCTTTTGTTCTAATTTTTGTAAATATACTTTTGCGTTAATCTTCTTAAATAAGAAGACTAAGCCTGGAATGATTAATAATACCCAAAGTATAACTTCAAAAAATTTCGACCCCCAACCGACAGTTACAGGGATTTGTTTTTGGATAACATTTACGTCTAATCCTTCTTTGTTAGGCGTATTTTCTAATTCGTTTAATGTGTTTGCCATATCACTTCCTCCTTTATTTATGATACCTAATAATAATTATAATTATTATTAACATAATTAACAAACTTTAATTGGTCTTCATCGGTAAATACGTGCTCTTTAGGCAAATACATACCAATATAATTCTTATTTCTACCGAATGGTCCTTTATTTATATTCTCTTTAGGTTCTTTATCTTTCTTTTTGAGTTTACAAATAACGATTTGTGACTCAAAAACGAGTGGTTTATACGTAAAATATTCAACTTTTACGTCGTATAGATTGCCATCTTGACACAAAACAGGGACGTATTCGACTTGTGGAATAGCTTGTAAAGATCTCGTAATGACCATAAATATCTCGATTCCACCTTTTCGTCTTTCTTTCCATTTGACGTTATAGATGACATCAGTTGTCGTTAGAGGATGAGCAAATAATTTTTTATCCATGCGATTAAGTAAAGATTCAGCTTCATAATCAGTTATGCGTTGTTGAGATTTTTTAACATCATATTTACTAGCTTCAGTCGTGTGATATAAAGGGATTGCGAGTATAGGTGCTAAGTCAAAATATAGCGAAGCAAATAGCCTACTTACGTATACTATAAAATTTGTTTTTATACTATCAACACTATACTTGTTAGAAAAATAACTGCTTTCAAACGTAAAATTCGATTCAGCGTGTGTACTCGAAATTATGTTTAATTTCTTCTTTTTCACAAACGAAAAATCGTCTCCCCAAGGTCTTGTTCCTTTAATGAGTTCGACCATATTTTGTTGAGCTAGTGGCGTAAATAATAATCTAAATTGGACTTCGTGATCTCTATTTGTTGCTCCAAATAGCGCTTCAAATTCAGTATTAGCCATTGCTTGAAAACTATGACCAGTTTCGACAGCTTTATCGGTTATTTTTTCTAATTTCTTTGTTCTTTTTGTGACTATTTTTTGAACATCATTATCGCTAAAAGTGTTGTTTATACCACTAGGATATCGATGAAACGATAAATCTGGTGCAGCTTCATTTCCATATACTAAATAAGCGTTTCTTACAAAAACTGGAGCATCAGCCTTTATAGAAGCAGTCAAAGTCTGACTTTCTGTCGTTGTTGTTATATTACCTTCGCTATCATAATGAGTTTCTGTCCAAAATACAGTGCGGTATCCATAATACGTTTTTGGAGCCATATAGCATCTAGCAAGACGAAATCTTATAAATGGATTATCTCCAATATTGCCTGACATAACATCTACAATCGACTCATTCGTATCGTGTTTTGAATTGAATTGATACAATTCTTCAAGCATCTTCATTTTTGTTGAATCTA
>CAYLSZ010000005.1:0-44822 GCA_964386745.1 uncultured Staphylococcaceae bacterium
ACTCGCGAAAAGTATAACGAATATGCCTTTCATAATTATTCAAAATAAGTTAAAGTAATCACTATGACAAACGATGAAAAATTAAAAGAAAAGAAGCTAGATAGCGAAGTCATTTATAAAGGAAAGATTATCGATGTCTATAAAGATAGGGTTTTATGTCCTAATGGCAATGAATCTTATCGCGAAGTCGTTAGACATTGTAAAGCGAGTTGTATATTAGCTATCACAAACGAAGGAAAAATTATTATAGAAAGACAATATCGTTACCCATACGATGAAGTAATATATGAATTTCCGGCTGGAAAATGTGATGAAGGGGAAGATCCACTCGATTCAGCTAGAAGAGAACTTCTTGAAGAGACTGGATATTACGCTCACGAAGTTGAATATTTAGGAAAAATGTATCCAACTTGCGGGTATACGGATGAGGTAATTTATCTATATCTAGCTAAAAATTTAGAAAAAAGAGAGCAACATTTAGATGAAAATGAAGCTCTTAATATATATGAGATTAGTTTCGATGAATTAATCGAACTAGTAAATAATGGCGAATTAGTCGATGCAAAAACGCTATGCGCAATTACGCTATATCAAAATAGGAAACGATAATGGAAAACGTAGTATTAGAAGTAAAAGATGTAACTAAAAAATATAAAAAATTCACGCTCGAAAACGTTAATTTTTCAATCAATGAAGGAAAAATAGTTGGATTTATCGGCGAAAACGGAGCTGGTAAAAGTACGACGATTAAGGCTATATCTGACCTTATTGGTATAGATAGTGGTGAAATTTTAGTATTTGGAAAGGCTCTTAGTACGCTTGATGATATCGAAAGATCAAAAATTGCTGTCGTTTTAGATGAGTTATGTTTTCCTGATACGTTACGCATCAAAGCCTTAGAAAAAATGCTCAAAGGCATTTTTAAATATATCGATTTGGATACACTTAATGAGTATATCGAAAAATTTAATCTTAATCGCACGCTAAAAATCAAAGAACTTTCAAAAGGTATGAAAGCTAAACTCAATTTAGCAATCGCTTTATCGCATGAAGCTAAACTTTTAGTTTTAGATGAGCCAACAAATGGTCTTGATCCTATTTTTCGTGATGAATTTTTAGATTATTTAGAGACTTATGTTAGAGAAAACGATGCAACTGTATTAATCTCTAGTCATATTATTAGTGATTTAGAACGAATTTGTGATGAATTTGTCTTCATTCATGAAGGCAAAATTATACTTAACGATACAAAAGAAAATATTTATGAAAATTATTTTATAGTGGACGTTAATGATCTCGATTCTTTAGATGAAGAAGCGAAGAGTCATATATATAAATATAAGAAGAAGACGCTGGGATACGATATTTTGGTCGATAAAGATTATCCAGGAGTCGATAAGACACAAAAATGTGACATTGAGCAAATTATGGTCCTTATGGTAAGAGGTAGTTCGTTATGATTTGGGGATTATTAAAGAAAGAATTTTATAATTTACGATTAAATTTGATTGTTTTCGGCGTTATATATTTAATTTTTGTCGTGTGTATTTTAGTCATAGAAATCTCCGTAAAAAATAGTGTAGACCCTGCAGAACTGATACTTTTTTCTGGAGAAATGTTTAGTTTAAGCGTATCTGTAATTTATTTAGCGCACGTTTTTTCCACCTCAATTATAGTAAGTAGTTATCAAATCGATGAAAAATCAAATTGGAATCGATATGTGGTGGCAAATGGCGTTCCACGTAAAAAACTTATATATTCGAAAGTTTTATTGATCCTTCTTTTATCTTTAGTTGGAAGTTTACTCGTTACACTTTGCGTGGTAATTATACCTGAAATTAGCGTGGCACAAGTTTTAGGAGTTCTTCTTGTTACATTTAGTGGAACAACAATCTCGTCGATGCTCGTCCAATTTATTAGTATCCTCATAGGTGGCATCAAAGCTAATATTTTATATGGACTTATATTGGTCATTGGTATGTTTGTTATACCAGTTATAGTTTTAACGATATACGGATTAGAAGATGATAAGGGTACACAATACGCTTTAATCTTTGGTGTATTCGGAGTTTGTCTGCTATTAGATATTTGCCTGTTTTTCATTAATCAAGCCCTTGTTTCAAGACGTGATTATTAAAAACTATACTATCTAGTATTAAATACTAGCATATAATTTTTTAATATATTAATCGTGCATTTTATTTGCTATAATATCGCCATGAACGTCTTTTTATTGACTGAAATAATTTCCTACGACACTATCGCTTATTACCTACAATTAGCCATATTCTGTGCAGTAGTTTTATTCTTATTTTTAGACATTTATTACGTACTTTATTTTATAGAAGCTTTTAGAAAACCTAAGAAGTTTGCTAAGGGTGAAAAGTTATATAAATTTGCAGTTTTTGTGCCTGCTAGAAACGAAGATAAGGTTGTTTCGCACGTTTTAGAATCCTTAAAAAATCAAGATTACAACAAGGATTTTTATGATGTTTTTGTAATAATTGAAAGTCGAAGCGATCCTACTTATAACATCGCAAAAAAATACGGCGCGATACCAATTATTCGTAAAGATTTAGTGAATAAAAGAACGAAAGGTTTTGCGATAGCTGAAGGTTTAAAATACCTAAAAGACAATAATTTAGTCTACGACGAACTATTAATTTTTGATGCGGATAATATCGTCTCTAGCGACTATATTTCGCATATGAACGACGTCAGAAATCAAGGTTATCAAGTCGGAGTTGGTTATCGAAATTTTACAAATTCTAAGACAAACTGGATATCTGCTTGTAGTGCAACTTTATTTTCTTTTATGAATCAATTTACGAGTAAAGGTAGAAGTAGATACTATAAAAAAGCAACTCTTACAGGTACTGGGTATTATATTGATATGCAAGTTATTGAAGATGCCGGTGGATGGATTTGGACAGGTATGACTGAAGACGTTGCTTTAACTACATATTGCTATTATCACAATGTCCATATGCACTATTATCCATATGCGATGTATTATGATGAACAACCTACAAAATATAAAGCTATGCATAAACAACATATTCGTCGGTGTTTTGGCTTTGTTGAAAATAAAAATAAATATAAAAAAGGTGGAGTGATATATCACGATGAAGAAAAGGCGATGAGAAGATGCGCGATTATGGAATATACGCTCTCGATTTGGCCTTTTGTGACCTTCATAGTTACAGAACTTGTCGCATTTTTAGTAATGTTGGCTTTAACTATTACTGCGGCAGTTATAGATCCAACGAGTGTATTTGCAGTTGGAATTAAATGTTTATGGAACTTCTTATTATTATATGGAACGTTTATGCTAACGGCTTGTATAGCCTTAGGACTCGATAATAAAAACCTCAAATTTAATTTTTGGTATATACTAATGGTAGTATTTTCATATATGTTCTTTTTTGGAGATTTCTTGCTCGCTTTTATCGATGGAGGAATCCATAAAAATAAAAGAAGAGAATGGGTCAAAATTGAACATACTGGCGATATCACGAATCAGGAATTAATGACGAATGAAAGCGAAAGTAAAGACTAAAGAAAAGATTTTCGTCTTCTATGAAGATGAATTAAATGACGACTTTATGGATAATCATCTTTCGCGTCCGGTGATTGATGAAAGCTATAAATTTAAAAGAGATAATAAATTTAATAATTTTTGGTCGGCTGTATTATATTATGGGATTGCTAAGCCTATTTTATCAGCGTTTTCATTTTTTTCAGGAGTAAAAATCGTTAATAAAAAAGAACTTAAAAAACTAAAAAACCAAGGCGCTTTTATATATATGAATCACACGAATGTTTTTGATATGTATGGCGTGGTTACTTATGTTTTAAGAGGAAGAAGAACAAATATTATAGGGTATAGCGATACGACGACTATGCCGGTTGTAAAACATATTGCTAGAGCTTGTGGACTTTTACCTTTACCAGGAACGATGGAGGCGACGAGGAAATTTTTAGAAGCTTTAGAATACTATGTTAACGAAAAACATCAATACGTTTTAATTTTCCCTGAGGCGCACGTTTGGCCATATTACACGAAGATTAGACCTTTTGTTAGCGCCTCTTTTCATTATCCAGCTAAACTTAATGCTCCTATAGTGCCTATAGTTATGACATATGAAAAAAGAAGATTTAGAAAAAAACCTAAAAAAGTCGTTCGAATTGGAGAAGCAATCTATCCAAAGGAAGGACTTTCAGTTGGAGAAAATAAAAAATATTTACACGAAGAATGCTATAAACAAATGGTCAATATTTCAGAATTGATTGATCAATTTGAGTATATAAAATATATTAAAACCGAGAAGGAAAATTGATATAATAATGCAGTTGCCGTCTTAGCTCAGCTGGTAGAGCAGATCATTCGTAATGATCAGGTCGTAGGTTCGAATCCTATAGACGGCACCAAACTTAAGAACGCCACAAGACAGCTCTACCAGCTGTCTTTTTTATTTGCTAATTTTTTAAAGTACAAAAAGTAAACCAATAAAAATCTTAATACTGTTTAAGTTTGTTCGAATAGAACTAGTATAAGTGGTAATTTGATTTATCGATTTTAAAAATATTTTGCAAAATGTCGAAAATACAAACGTACTTGTAGGTGAAGGGGGATTTCCTAGAGGAGGTGATGAAAATGTTTTGTTGATTTTTAATAAAATCAACCTAGGGCTAGGGAGGCCCGACGTGAAGGCGGAAAAAGTGCCCAATTAACAAAAAAACCCTGCAGATCAGGCGTCTTTTTGTTAAAACGCTTGAGTACGCAAGGTAGTTTTTGGATTAATAATCTAATGTAAATCTGCTAGATGAATTTGGGTAAATTCAACCATTTAAAGAGCGTGGTGTGAGCGAGCCGGATTATTCTAATTCTAAGGCTCCGGTGTATAGTTGATAATATTCTCCACGTTCTTTTATCAAATCTTCGTGAGTACCACGTTCAATTATGCGTCCGTGGTCTAAGACCATGATAACGTTACTATTTTGGATGGTTGATAATCTATGTGCAATAACGAATACAGTACGTCCTTGCATCAAGTTATCCATACCTTTAGTAACAATATACTCTGTACGAGTATCGATGGAACTAGTAGCCTCATCGAGAATAAGAACAGGTGCATTATTTACAGCGGCACGGGCAATTGATAATAATTGTCTTTGCCCTTGGGATAGGTTAGCACCATCGTTAGTTAACATAGTGTTATATCCTTGAGGCAATCTTTGGATAAAACTATCAGCATTAGCTAATTTAGCAGCGTTGATACATTCTTCATCGGTAGCATTTGCTTTACCGTAACGAATGTTATCCATGATTGTCCCGGTAAATAAGTTAGTGTCTTGTAAGACCATGCCGAGCGATCTTCTTAAGTCTTTCTTGCTGATCTTGTTGATATTGATTCCATCATAACGAATCTTACCATCAGCAATATCATAGAATCTATTAATTAAGTTGGTGATAGTTGTCTTACCAGCGCCGGTAGCGCCAACGAATGCAACTTTTTGACCTGGTTTTGCATAAAGTTTAATGTTATGTAAAACGATTTTGTTTTCGGTATATCCGAAGTCGACGTCGTCCATAACAATATCGCCTTTTAATTCAGTATAAGTAATAGTACCATCAGCTGAGTGAGGATGTTTCCAAGCCCAGAGTGTTGCTTCTTTTTCATTGGTAACTTCGACGATATTTCCATTTTCATCAAGCTTACCTCTAACTAATTTAACGTATCCGTTATCAACTTCGACTTCCTCGTCAAGAAGTTCACAAATACGGGTACTACCACCGACTGCAAGAGCGATTGAGTTAATTTGGTTAGCCACTTGAGAAGTATTGTTGGTGAATTGTCTAACCATTGGCAAGAAACTAACAATAATAGCGATGGATACAGTTGAGTTTTCAGATAAGATAGCAATGTTTGGAGCATCGAAGATGCAGAGTAATGTACCGACAATTGCGACGATAATATAGGTTATATTACCTAAGTTACCCATCATAGGCATCATGATGTTACCATGCATGTTAGCTTTAGTAGCGACATCTTGTAATTCGCCGTTAATTTTATCGAAATCTTGTTTACTTTCTTCTTCGTGACAGAAAGACTTAATAACTTTCAAACCATTCATCATCTCTTCAACAAATCCTTCTTGTTTACCAATATAAATTTGTTGTTTGACGAAGTTTGAACTACTTTTACCACCAACTTTCTTAGTGATAAGGATGATGAATATAGCTTCAACGAAGATGATTAAGGTTAACCATAAGCTGGAGAGCAACATAATCACGATAATCGCGATGAATGTGAAACTACAGATCATAACTTCTGGTAAAGAACTAATAATAATTTGACGGATAGCATCGACGTCGTTGAGGTAGACGGACATAATGTCACCTTTATCGTGAGTGTCGAAGTATTTAACTGGTAAGTCTTGCATATGGGCGAATAATTTCTTTCTAAGTTCGTCCATATATGTTTGGCCAGTATAAGCCATGATTTGGCTATAAATGAGACCACCAATAATACTAACGATATAGCAAGATGCTAAAATAATTCCGTATTTGAGGAGTTGGCTAAGGATTGAAGTTTGCCAATCGCCAGTGAGATCGACGCCATAACCTTCAGTTAAGACTTTAGTAACAAGTTGTAAGATAAATGGTGCGACAACGTTTCCAAGTGCTGTAAATACGATACAAATACAAGCACAAGTGAAACCTAATTTGTGGGATTTAATAAAATCGCCAAGGATTCTAAGTAAAGCAGCTTTTTTCTTCTTAGTTTTTGTGTTTGCCATAATTACTTACCTCCTGTTCTATTTTGTAACGCATAAATTTCTTGATAGATTTTATTCGTTTTTAATAATTCTTCGTGTGTTCCAACGCCGTTAATTTTACCGTCATCCATAACGATGATCTTATCGGCATCCATAACACTATTTATACGTTGTGCAATGATAATCTTTGTCGTATCTTTCATGGTTTTTCTTAAACCATCACGAATTAATGCATCGGTCTTTGTATCGACTGCACTAGTTGAGTCGTCCAAGATCAAGATTTTTGGTTTTTTAAGAATGGCACGAGCGATACATAATCTTTGTTTTTGACCACCTGATACGTTAGTACCGCCTTGTTGGATATAGGTATCATATTTATCAGGGAATGTTTCAATAAAGCTATCGGCTTGAGCAATCTTACAAGCTTCAACGATTTCTTCATCGGTTGCTTCAGCATTACCCCAACGTAAGTTTTCTTTAATAGTTCCACTAAATAAGACGTTCTTTTGCAAAACCATCGAAACACCATTTCTTAAAGAAGTGATGTCGTAATCTTTAACGTTATATCCACCGACAAGAACCTCGCCAGTAGTTGTATCGTAGAAACGTGATAAGAGGTTGACTAAAGTTGATTTAGAAGAACCAGTGCCACCAACAATACCAACCATTTCACCGCTATTAATGTGGAGATCGATATCGCTTAAAGCGTATTTTTCAGCACCTTCGTGATATTTGAAGTTAACATCTTTATAGTCGATATCGCCATTTTCAACTTCATAGATTGGATTTTCTGGTGAAGTGATAGTAGGAACTTCAACTAAAACTTCGTAGACACGTTTTAATGAAGCGCTGGACATAGCGATAAATGTAAAGATCATTTGGAACATCATTAAACTTGATAAGATTTGAGCACCATAAGTAATTAAAGCAGTTAAATCGCCAACACTTAAAGCGCCATCTACAAAGTTAGCAGCTCCATCAAGCCATGGTTGGACAGTGTCATAACTATAGTTAACGATGTAGTAACCACCTAAGAAGATGATTAAGAACATCGATAAATAGAAGCATGTTTGCATGACTGGGTGATTTAAAGCGATGATTCTTTCAGCTCTAACGAAGTCTTTACGAATATCTTCACTCTTTTCATTGAATTTTTCTTTTTCATATTCTTCTTTAACGTAGGTTTTGACAACACGGATACCACGAACGTTTTCTTCGACGGATTCATTAAGTTTGTCGTATTTTTTGAAGACGCGTAAGAAGATAGGTATAACATTAATAATGATTAAGATTAAAACTACAACTAAGACAGGGACTAAAATAGCATAAATCCAAGCTAGAGTTGGGGCCATAATAGAAGCCATAATTACTGAGAAAATCAACATCAAAGGCGAACGAATTCCGACACGGATAATCATGTTAAACGCGTTTTGAATGGTTGAGATATCACTAGTTTGACGGGTAACCAAACTAGAAACACTAAATTTATCAATGTTTGAGAAAGAGAATTTAGTAGTGTTATAGAAGAAGTCTTGTCTTAAGTTAGTAGCAAATCCAACGCCACCTTTTGCACTAAGTATTCCAGCCGTAACACCGCAACCGAAACTTGCTGCAGCTAATACAACTAAGATTACTGAATACGTAATGACGATGCTAAGAATATTTTCTTGAGCAATTTGTCCGGAACTAACTTTCTCTAAACTCTCGATTAATAAGCTCATTATGAATGGGATGACGCATTCTAATAGTGTTTCGCAAGCAACGGCTATAATTGCTCCGATAACGTAACGCTTATATTCTCGAATTGTTTTTAATAATCGCTTGAAAATGTCGCGATATTTGAATTGCTTTAATTCATCAGTGAATATTGCCATATTTTCCTCCTTATTTTATAAACAACTCAATTTTGAGAATAATCTAATTTAACTTTGTCGATCATAATATCGAGCATGTCAATAAAATGATCAATTTCTTCTGGTTCGAACTCTTGAAGCAAGAGATTTTCTAAATCTTGAAGTTTCTTTTCACAAGCTAACTGCTTTTTCTTGCCAGTTTCGGTTATAGCAATGATTTTTAGTCTAGAACCAGGTACATCTATACGTTCAATAAGGTTATTTGTTTCCATTTTGGTAAGTATTTCGCTCAAACTCGACTTACTTAATCCTAATTGGTCTTCTAAATCTCTTTGATACGTAGCGATTTTTTTCTTTTGGTCTTTATAAAGGTGAAAAAGAATACGACTTTGAGTGCTTCGTATCGATTCATCTTTAAGATTACTATTCAAATCTTTAGTAATCATATGAAATAAGACCCTAATTTTTTGTAAAACTTTTCCTTCCATAAACCCTTGATACGTTCGAAACCGAACAGTTTAAAATTATACACTTTCAAATGTCAATGTAAAGGGGATTTTTAAAGGACTTTTAACGCTATTTGAAAGCGAATTCGTCGAAATAATTAAAATTTATAATTTTAAAAGGATTAATTTAGCATGAGTAACTGCCATATATTTATTAAGAATTAGAAGCGGTACGCGCTATATCAAAAACTACATAAAAAACTACGAAAGTTTTTTGTGCAAATCGTTTTATTTAATAATTTAAAAGAGTATAATAACAAACGTATTTAAGGAGGGAACTTAAAGTATGGCAATTAAAGTTGCAATTAATGGGTTTGGCAGAATTGGTAGATTAGCTTTTCGCCAAATGTTCAATGCTAAAGGATACAAAATCGTTGCTATTAACGATTTAACAGATCCTAAAATGTTAGCGCACTTATTAAAGTATGATTCAGCTCAAAAACGCTATGAATTAGCTGATAAAGTTACCGCTACCGAAGATTCTATTATCGTCGATGGAAAAGAAATCAAAATTTACAAAGAAAAAGATGCTATTAATCTTCCATGGAAGAAACTTAAAGTCGACGTCGTATTAGAATGTACAGGTTTCTATACATCAAAAGAAAAAGCTAGCGCTCACATCAAAGCTGGTGCTAAGAAAGTTATTATTAGTGCTCCAGCTGGAAATGATTTACCAACAGTTGTTTGGGGCGTTAACCAAGATATATTAACTACTGAAGATACCATCATCAGTGCTGCAAGTTGTACAACTAACTGCTTAGCTCCAATGGCTAAAGCATTAAACGACTATGCTCCAATCGTCAGCGGTATTATGACCACTGTCCACGCTTATACTGGTGATCAAATGGTTCTTGATGGACCACATAGAAAAGGCGATTTACGTAGAGCACGCGCTGCTGCTATGAATATCGTTCCTAACTCAACTGGTGCCGCTAAAGCTATTGGTTTAGTTATTCCAGAACTCAACGGCAAATTAATCGGAAGTGCTCAAAGAGTTCCAGTTTGCACCGGTTCAACCACTATCTTAGTTGCTGTTGTTAAAGGTAAAGATATTACTAAAGAAGGCATTAATGCTTATATGAAATCAGTTGCAAGTGATTCTTATGGATATACTGAAGATCCAATCGTTTCAACTGACGTTATCGGTATGAGCTATGGTTCATTATTCGATGCTACACAAACTATGGTAGCTAAACTCGATGAAGATACCTATCAAGTTCAAGTTGTTGCTTGGTACGATAACGAAAATTCATATACCACCCAAATGGTTAAAACTATTAAATACTTTGCTGAATTACAATAATTCGATATAAAAATTCAAAAAATATTAAGCTTTGAGGTTTTTAATAACCGAAAAAGGAGTAATAAACAATGTTAACAATTGAAAATTTAAAAGATCTAACCGGCAAAAAAGTCATGGTTAGAGTTGATTTTAATGTACCATTAAACGGAACTGAAATCCGTGATGATAACCGTATTATTAGTGCATTACCAACTATTAAAGCATTAATTGAAGCTAAAGCTCGCGTTGTCTTATTTTCCCATTTAGGGAAAATAAAATGGGGCAAAGCTACTGACGAAGAAATCGAAAAACAAAAAGCTAAAAACAACATGGCTTATGTTTATCCTCGCGTCAAAGAAGTTTTAGCACCTACTAATGTTTATTTTACTGAAAGCACAAGTGGCGAAGGTTTAGCCGAAGCTATCAATAACCTTCACGATGGAGAAGTTTTACTTGTTCAAAACACCCGTTATGAAGTTGGCGAAAGCAAAAATAAATCTGAACTTGCTCAAGATTGGGCTAAAAACTTCGATGCATTCGTAATGGATGCTTTCGGTAGTGCCCATAGAGCTCACGCCTCAACTTATGGCGTTCCAGAAATTCTTAAAGCCGAAGGAAAACCAACCGCTTTAGGTTATTTAATGGAAAAAGAAGTTAAAAATCTTTCTAAATGTGTCGAACCAGATGCTCATCCATATATCGCAATTCTTGGTGGATTCAAAGTTAGCGATAAAATCAAAGTTATCGATAGCTTATTAAAGAAATGCGACAAGATTCTTATTGGTGGCGCAATGTCTTACACATTCTTAAAAGCTTTAGGAAGAAATATTGGAACCAGTCCATTTGAAGAAGATCAACTCGCTTATGCGAAAAAATGCTTCGAATCTGGAAAAATCTTATTACCTTTAGATACTGTTTGCGCTGATGATTTTGAAAACTATACCGTTAAAGAAATCGTTAGTAGCGATAAGATTCCTGAAGGTTTTGAAGGATTAGATATTGGTCCTGAAACTGTTAAAGCTTATAGCGAAATTATTGCTGGCGCTAAAATCATTTTCTGGAATGGTCCAATGGGCGTCTTTGAAAACAAAGATTTCGCAGTTGGTACTATCGGAATTTGTAAAGCTATTGCTAATAACAAAGATTGCTTCAGCGTAATCGGTGGTGGCGATAGTGCAGCAGCTGCTAAAGAATTTGGCTATGCTGATAAATTCTCTCACGTCTCGACTGGTGGTGGCGCAAGCCTTGAAATGATCGAAAGTGATGGTCATTTACCAGGTATCGACGTTTTAGGTTAATATAATGAGAAGAAAACTTTTACTTGGAAACTGGAAAATGAATAAAACCGTTAGCGAAGCTATCGCTTTTGCTAACGAAACCAAAAATATAGGCATTGCTAAACTTGCTAAAGAAAACAAAATCGATTTAGGAGTTTGTGTCCCTTATATTGACTTAGCACCTGTCAAAAAGATCTTAAAAAAGAGCATTATTGTCGGTGCGCAAAATTGCCACTATTTAGAAAATGGTGCCTATACTGGTGAAATTTCAATTCCAATGCTAAAAGACTTAGATATTTCCTGGTGTTTAATTGGTCATAGCGAAAGAAGAGGTTACTATAACGAAACAAGCGAAGATTGTAATAAGAAAATGCACGCTTTACTTAAAAATAATATAACCCCTGTCTATTGCTGTGGCGAAAGCTTAGAAACATTTGAAGAAGGTAAAACTAAAGAATTTGTTGAAGAACAAATTCGTACCGGATTTAAAGATGTTGCAGTAGAAGACGCTATTAAAGTTGTCGTTGCCTACGAACCAATTTGGTCGATTGGAACTGGCAAAAATGCTTCTAAAGAAATTGCTGAAGATGTTTGTAAATTTATCCGTACAACCTTAAGAAAAATGTATGGATCAAAAGTTTCAAATAAGATTCGTATCCTTTATGGCGGTAGCGTAAAACCTGGAAATATTAGAGAATATATCACCCAAGATGATATCGACGGCGCTTTAGTCGGCGGAGCATCCCTTGATATAAATTCCTATAAAGAATTATTAACAAATTTATTATAAATCTTAGAAATTTATAACTTGATTTGTTAGCAAACTTGAAATAACGAGCTAGGCCAAAAGCCTAGCTTTTTATATGGCTCACTTTTATATAACTATAAAAGTGAAAATAATGTATAATTTTATATCTAGGAGGTAAAAATCATGAAAGATTATCACGAAGAGCCAAATAGACAAGATGATATCATCATCAATGAAGATGGCTCAATTGCACACGATAAGAAGACGAAAGTTGACTTTAATAGTAAACTTTACACCCGTGTTTTTGGATATTTAGGTTTATCCATTTTAATTATGGGTGTAGTTGCTCTTATATTGGGTATTATTTTTGAAAAACTCGTTGGCTTTAGAGAATTTGAAATAGCCTACATTTTAGTTTTATGTTTTGGTGCTATAGGTATGCTTATTGGCACATTTATGATTAATTTCGGCATTAGACGACAAGGTGGTCTTGCCGGCATATTAGGATTTATTACGTATAGCATATGTATAGGCGCAATTCTTAGTATTATATGCTACGCAATTGGCGATGCTTATGTTGTAGGAAGTGCCGTTATAGCTACCGCAGTCGTATTTATTTTAATGTGTGGATTAGGGTATATTTTAGGTGACAAGATTAAGTTTGCTTACATAATTTTAACGACTTTAGTTATTGGATTATTTATCTTATTCTTAGTTGATTTCTTAATTTTGCCTTTAATAACTTTAACTGGGGGAATGTCTATTGGATTATTCTTCAATGCAACTAATGGTATATACTTTGCAGTTGAAGCTATAGTTTTAGTTTTAGCATTACTTTATATAGCAATTGATATGAATAGACTTAGAAAAATTGCCGATAGCGGTAAGTATGTTACTAATAACATTGCCCTAATGTTAGCGATGTGTTTAGTATCAGATATCGTCTATTTATTCATTAGACTTTTATATATATTCGCAATACTTTTCGCAGGAAAAAGGAAGTAAAACCCTGCAGAACCCCAATATTTTTATAAAAAAGTGAGAAGTGAGATAGTTTATGGTAAGGAAAGAAAATAGTAACAAAAAGATCTTCTTGAAGCATCAAGCCGGTAATTTAGTCGATGGCGAAATCGTCAATCTACAAGGCTGGGTAAGAAGTAACCGTAACAACGGATCGATTGGTTTTATTGAGTTTAACGACGGAACCTATTTTAAAAATATCCAATTAGTTTATATGAAAAATTATGAAACGTATTCGCATATACGTTATGGTTCATCGATCGATGTTACTGGTAAAATTCGATTAACTCCTACCAATAAACAACCATTCGAAATCGAAGTTGAAGAAATTATAGTTCTCAATGATTGCGATGAAGATTATCCACTTCAAAAGAAAAGACATAGCTTCGAATTTCTTAGAGATATCGCTCATCTTAGACCAAGAGCCAATACTTTCTATGCAATTTATAGAGTAAGAAATACATTAGCTTATGCTATTCATAAATTCTTCCAAGAAAGAGGATTTATTTATATTCATACTCCGATAATTACTGCAAATGATGCTGAAGGAGCTGGTCAAGTCTTTAAAGTTGTTACTGATTTAAAACATCCTGATGAATTTTTTAAAGCAGATGCATCTTTAACTGTCAGTGGTCAACTTCATGTCGAACCATTTGCTTTAACTTATAAAGATGTTTATACCTTTGGACCTACTTTTAGAGCTGAAAATTCAAACACAACTCGTCACGCCTCAGAATTTTGGATGATTGAACCTGAAATGGCTTTCTGCGATTTAGAAGATAACATGAATGTCATTGAAGCATTCTTAAAATATATCATTCAATACACAATTGATAATTGTCCTGAAGAGATGAAATTTTTCAATTCGATGATTGAAAAAGGACTTTTAGATAAATTAAATCACATCTTAAATTCGAGTTTTAAACGCGTAACTTATACTGAAGCAATCGATTTATTATTGAAAGCTCAAAAATCGGGCGTTAAATTCGAATATAAAGACATCAAATGGGGAATGGACTTACAAAGCGAACACGAAAGATATATTTCGGAAGTCGTTGTTAATGGTCCAGTCTTTATAACTGACTATCCAAAAGATATCAAAGCTTTCTATATGAAACAAAATAGTGATGGAAAAACCGTTGCAGCTTGTGACCTATTAGTTCCTTACGTTGGTGAACTTATTGGTGGTAGCCAAAGAGAAGAAAACTATGATGTTTTAAAGAAAAAAATGGAAGAAATGGGCAATTTAAAGGGTCTAGAATGGTATTTAGACCTTAGAAAATATGGTGGATGCATTCATAGTGGGTTTGGATTAGGCTTTGATAGATTATTAATGTATATCACAGGTATGAATAATATTCGTGATGTTCAACCTTATCCACGTACACCAGGAAGTTTGAAGTTCTAATATGAAAAGAAAGAATATTGAAAATACAGAAATCGATTTAAACGAGAATGATGATACTACTTTGACCAGAATCACGATTAATACAAAGAAAAATGGTGAGGAAGTAGCTGAAGATAAAAAAGAAAATCGAGTTTTGTTTTGGTGTTTATTAATAATTAATGTACTTTTAATTAGTTATATCATTTATCAAATTGTAACGATATTTGTAGATGGTTATGCAGCCTTAAGCTAGTCGCCAAGTACAATTATTTAGACAGTCTTTCTTATAAAATAATATAAGGGATAAATATGGTTGATTACGCTAAGGAATTAAATAAAGATCAGTTTGAAGCAGTAACTTCTAAAGATCAATATCTTAGAATTATTGCTGGCGCGGGTAGTGGCAAAACCCGCGTTTTAACGTATAGAATTGCCTATTTAATCGAGTTTGAACACATCTCGCCTTATAACATTTTAGCGATTACTTTTACGAATAAAGTTGCTAAAGAGATGAAGGAAAGAGTTATCAATTTAATTGAAGATCAAAGCACTTCAAGATTAAGTATTTCGACTTTCCATAGTTTTTGTGCGACGTTTTTAAGAAAAGAAATTGGTGTTTTAGGAATAACGAGTAGTTTTTTAATTATCGACGATGTAGATCAAGAAAATATTATTAAAAATATCGCTGCCGACCATGGTTATAAGAAAAATGATGATATCGTTAAACATACATTAGATTTTATTTCGCGCAATAAAACTAAAGGTAAGTTACCAGGCGACTTGAATGTCGATAAATTAACTGAAGAAGATAAAAAACTATTTAATTTTTACGTCGAATACGAAAGAATCAAGAGTTTTAACGCGGCTTTAGATTTTGACGATTTGCTTATTTATACAGTTCTGATTTTAAAATCATATCCAGAAATTAAAGAGAAATATAATAATAGATTTAAACATGTGTTAGTCGATGAATTTCAAGATACAAACGACTTACAATTTGAATTATTGACCTTAATTTGTGGATTAAATACATCGCTTTATGTTGTCGGAGATCCCGATCAAACTATTTATACATGGAGAGGCGCAAATTTAAAGATTATTCTCGATATTGAGAAGTATTTTTACCCATTAACAACTATAGTTTTAAATCAAAATTATAGATCGACAACCACGATTTTAAATTCAGCTAATAGCCTTATTAAAAATAATGCTGAACGTTATCCAAAAGACCTTTATACGAGTAATGGTAAAGGAAGAGAAATTGTTTTGAAATCTTATGATAACGGCATTAAAGAAGGTGAAGGAGTTGCTAAAAATATTATTGAAATTAGACAAAGAACCCCTGATTTTAAAAATAGTGATGTAGCAGTTTTATATAGATCTTCATATTTATCACTCGACGTTGAAAAAGCTTTAATGCGTGCAAATATTCCTTATAACGTTTATGGTGGAGTGAAGTTCTATAATCGAAAAGAGGTTAAAGATGCTTTGGCTTACTTTAGACTTATTGCCAATGAAGATGATGATATCTCGTTTGATAGAATTGTTAATGTCCCATCTAGAAAAATAGGTGATGTAAGCGTGGCAACGTTAAAACATGAAGCAAGTAAAGCCAATATGTCCATGGTTAAATACCTTAGAAATATTAAAGATTATGATACTGAATTAAGGGGGGCAGTTGTTGGAAGTTTACTCGAAATGATACAAGCAATCGATGAGGTACGACCAAAAATACTGGCTAAAAATGAAAATAACCCTGCAGAACTCAACTATTTTTTAAGAAAAATAGGATACTACGATTATTTAGAAGAGAAAGAAGAAACGATTGATAAGGTGGCTAATGTCGTTAGATTAGTTGAAGATTTAGAAGATCAATTTAAGCGCGATAAAGACTATACATTAGAAAAATATTTAGAGGAAGTTGCTTTATCAAGCGGCCAAGATGAAGTTGATAGCACCGATAAAGTTAAACTTATGACTGTCCATACAGCCAAAGGACTTGAGTTTAATTATGTCTTTATTATTGGTATGAATGAAGGCGTTTTCCCTAACTATCGTTCATTATCAAAAACTAAATATGAAGAAGAAAGACGACTTGCTTACGTTGCTATGACACGTGCTAAAAAAGAACTTTATATTAGCTATCATCGTGGTCATATTTATGCAACCGGAGTTGAAAGTGGAATGCCTTCATCGTTTATAAAGGAAGCAGGTTTAAAAGTTCAAACCTTCAGTTTTAAAACGCAAAATTATAACAATGCTAATACTGATAGAAAGTATCGTTTCGATCTAGATGACCCATATAATCTTAAAAAAGTTAAGCCAAAACCAAATGTAATAGATTTATCCTATTATACTGGTCTTACTTGGAAAGTTGGCGATACATGTGTGCATAAGACATTTGGACTTGGCAAAGTTATAGAAGTTAAAGAAGACGATATTATAGTTGTAGATTTCATAAGTTTTGGGGTAAAAACCTTGCTTGGAAGACACCCAGCACTATCAAAAGGAGATAATCAAGCATGACACTTGAAGAGGCCAAATTAAAACATCAAGAGCTCGTGAAAATTATCGAAAAATACGCTCATGAGTATTACGTTTTAGATAATCCTTCGGTTACGGATGAAGAATATGATTCTTTAATGACTCAACTTGAAGATATTGAACGTGAATTTCCTGAACTTATAACGAGAAATTCTCCTACTCAACGTGTTATTGGTCAAGTATTAGATGGATTTAAAAAAATCGAACATCAACAAAGAATGCTTTCTCTTTCTGATGTTTTTAATTTGGATGAATTATATGAATGGCATACCAAACTTTGTCATTCTTTAGGTAGAAAAGAAATTGATTATAGTATTGAGCTTAAAATTGATGGATTAGCGATGAGTTTAGTCTATGAAGATGGCGAACTTCAATATTGTGCGACTCGTGGAGATGGAATGACTGGAGAAGATGTTACAACAAACGTTTTAACTATACCTTCAATTCCTACTAGAATCGACACTAAAGGTCGACTCGAAGTTCGTGGCGAAATCTATATGTCAAAAGAAAGATTCAACGCTTTAAATGAAGAAAGAGCTAAAAATGGAGAACCATTATTTGCAAACGCAAGAAATGCCGCGGCTGGTTCATTAAGAAATCTTGATAGTTCGGTAACTAAAAGCAGAAAACTCGATGGATGGTGGTATTACTTACAAAATCCTGAGACTCATGGCATAAAAACGCATGGAGAAGCTCTCGATTATATTGAAAAACTTGGTTTTAGAGTTAATAAAAATAGAAGAATTGTTCATACATATCAAGAAATTTTGGACTATATCAAAGAATATTCTGAAAAAAGACAAAATTTACCTTACGATATCGATGGAATTGTTTTAAAAGTTAACGATTTCTCGCTATATAACGAGATTGGATATACCGCAAAAACACCTAAATGGGCAGTTGCTTATAAATTCCCTGCTGAAGAGGTTATAACCAAATTGGTTGACATTATTTATACGGTCGGAAGAACTGGAAAAATTACTCCAAACGCCGTTTTACAACCTGTTCGAGTTAGTGGGAGTATGGTTCAAAGAGCAACTTTACATAATGAAGATTTTATTATTGATAAAGATTTAATGATTAACGACTACGTTGTAATTCGTAAAGCAGGAGACATAATTCCTGAAGTTGTTAGACCTTTAATTGAGCGTCGAGACGGAACGCAAAAACCATTTAAAATGATAGAAAAGTGTCCCGATTGCGGACAAAATTTAGAAAAAGTTGATGCGATGCATTATTGTAAAAACCCAAATTGCCCATCTAGAAAGGTCGAAGTTTTGATACATTACGCTAGTAAAGATGCGATGGATATAGTCGGTTGTGGAGAAAAAGTTTGCGAACTTTTATTTAATGAAGGCTTTATAAAAGACATTCCAGATTTTTATACTTTAAAGGAACATCGCGAAGAAATTCTTCAACTTGATGGTTGGGGAAATAAAAAGATTGACAGTATTTTAGAGCAAATCGAGAAGTCAAAATTGAACTCTTTAGAACGTTTCTTATTTGGTTTAGGAATTAAAGAAGTTGGCGAAAAAATGGCTAAGACTTTAGCTAAGCATTATAAGACTCTTGATAACCTTGCTAAATGCTCGATTGAAGAGCTATCTGAAATCAAAGATGTAGGCGAAGTTGTAGCAAGTGAAATACATAAGTATTTCAATAGTGAAGAAAATACGACTATAATTAATAGACTCAAATATTTTGGCGTCAATACGACCTATTTAGGATCGACTCAAATCGATGAGAATAACTATTTCTATCATAAAAAAGTCGTTTTAACCGGAACACTAAGTAGCTATGGTCGAAAAGAAGCGACGGCCTTACTAGAAGAACTTGGAGCAATTGTTTCTAGTTCGGTTAGTAAAGTGACTGATATCGTAATATACGGCGAAGAAGCTGGATCAAAACTTGATAAAGCTCAAAAACTTGGTGTTTATACGATGGATGAAAACGAATTTTTAGAAAAATTAAGAGGGTAAACGAATGAAAAAAGTGACTAAAGAAGTATTAATAGATGCAAGCGAACGTTTACTTTTTACTATGAGCGATGAGGAATATAACTTATTGCTTGATGAATTTGATACGATTTTGAAACAACTTGCACTAATCGGAAATATTGAAGGAGTCGATGAAGTTACTCCTATGGTTTTTCCTTATGACATTTATACAAGTGAACTTAGAGACGATGAACCAACTAAACCATTAGATAGAGACGAAGCTTTAAAGAACGCAGGAAGCGTAAAAGATCATCAAATTAAGCTTCCAAAGGTGATTTAATATGCATATTTTAGATTTATCGATTAAAGAGATTCACAATGCTTTGCTCAAAAAAGAAATTTCTATCTATGAGTTAGTTTCTGAATCTATAAAAAGAGCTAAGGGAAATAAAGATAACGCTTTTGAAATAATTTTAGAAAAAGAAGCTTTAGCTAAAGCTAAAGAATTAGACGAAAAAAGCATTCCTGAAGATAACTATTTATATGGAATCCCTTATGTTGCTAAAGATAATTTTTCAACAAAAGGCATTGAAACAACTGCAAGTAGCAATATTTTAAATGGTTACGTTCCTTTATTTGATGCAACGGTTATATCTAAGTTAAATGAAGCAGGTGCAATATTGATTGGAAAAACTACCCTCGATGAACTTGCTATGGGTGGCACTGGAACAAGTAGCCATAAAGGAATTGCATTTAATCCATACGATCCAAAACACGAACATCTAGTCGGTGGAAGTAGCTGCGGAAGTGCGGTTTGTGTAGCTAGTGGAATTACCCCTTTTGCTTTAGGAAGTGATACCGGAGATAGCGTTAGAAAACCAGCATCATATGCAGGACTTGTTGGACTTAAACCAACTTGGGGAAGAATTTCTAGATATGGACTATTCCCATTTGCCCAAAGTTTAGATCACGTCGCTTATTTCACAAGAACCGTCGAAGACAGTGGCATCATTTTAGGCTATCTTGCTGGAAAAGATATTCACGATCAAACTAGTTCAGATCAAAAAATAGATGATTATAAAGATGTTGAAAAATTAGGAAGTTTGAAAGGTAAGAAAATCGCTTTAATTAAAGAAATCGATGAAACTTTCACCGACCAAGTCCTAATTGAAAAATATAATTGGTTAATTAAAAAACTTAAAAAAGAAGGTGCGATAATTAACGAAGTTCATATTGATTCAAGACTTCTTGAAGCAATTTATCCAAGCTATATTGTTATATCGTGCGCTGAAGCGACGAGTAATAACGCTAATCTCGATGGTATAAAATTTGGCCCTTATTATGAAGGCAAGACCTATCAAGAAGTTATGGAAAATGCCCGTACCAAAGGTTTTTCTAATTTAATCAAAAGAAGATTCGTTATAGGAAGCTATGCTCTTATGAAAGAGAATCAAGAAGAGGTTTTCTTAAGAGCTCAAAAAGCTAGAAGACTTATTACTGAGAAGTTTAACGAAGTCTTAATAGATAACGATGCAATTATAGCTTTAGCTTCTCCATCAAGTGCTCCACGCTTTGATGAAAAGTCCGATAAATTATCAAAAACCTCGCTAATCGCGGATAATTTTTTGGCTTTTGCTAATTTTGGAGGCCAACCTTCAATCACAATTCCTTTAGGTTTTAAAGACAATTTGCCGTATGGATTAAATATAACTAGTGCAATTTTTAATGAACAAAAACTCTTAAATGTTGCTAACGAAATCGAGAAAATTACTGGACTTAAAAATTTAAGTGTTAATACAAAAGGAGATAAAGCATGAATTTTGAAGCGATTATTGGATTAGAAATTCACGTTGAACTCAAGACTAAGTCGAAGATGTTTTCAAATGCTCCAATTGATTTTAAGGCTGAACCAAATACGAGTGTAACTTTGCTCGATATGGCTTATCCTGGCTCAATGCCAACTGTTAATAAAGAAGCTGTAAGAAAAGCTATCCAAATGTGTAATGCATTACATATGGAAATTGATAAAGAACTTTGGTTTGATCGTAAAAATTATTTTTATAGCGACCTCCCAAAAGGCTATCAAATTACTCAAAATGCTAGACCAATTGGTAAAAATGGCTATTTAGAAATCGAAATTGATGGCAAAAAGAAGAAATTAGAGATCGAAAGACTCCACATGGAAGAAGATACATGTAAACAACTTCATTTTTCTAACTATTCATTGCTCGATTATAACCGCGCAGGGGTTCCTTTAATCGAAATTGTTTCTAGACCTGTTATAAGAAACGGCTTAGAAGCAAGAAAATATGTCGAAAAGATTCGTGAACTTGTCGTTTTTAGTGGTGCAAGCGATGGAAAGATGGAAGAAGGAAGTCTTAGATGCGATGTCAACGTTTCGCTTAGACCATATGGAAGCGATAAACTTGGACATAAGGTAGAAATCAAGAATTTAAATAGTATTGCAAACATTGAAAAAGCTATTAATTTTGAAATGTTTAGACAATCTGAACTCTTGCTTTTAGGACAAGAAATTCAACAAGAAACTCGTCGATTTGATGAAGCTAAAAAAGAAACTGTCTTAATGAGAGTTAAAACTGATGCTGTCGATTATAAATATTTTACTGAACCAAATATCATTCCAATTCGTTTGAGTGATGAGTTTATTAAGCAAGCAATTGATGATTGTCCAGAGCTATATGATGCCAAGCTAGATCGCTTTATAAACGACTATAAATTAGAAAAAGCTGACGCAGAAATTTTATTAAATAACTTGAGTTTTGCAGACTTTTTTGAAAAAACAGCCAGTTTTTCTAAAAATTATGTTGCGATTTCTAAGTTCATTTTGACCGATGTTTTAGGCTATTTAAATAAGGAAGAAATGGATATAAAAGACTTTAATGTCTCACCTAAATATATCGCTGAAATGGTCGATTTATTAAAGTCGAATACTATCAATTCATCTCAAGGCAAAGAGATTTTTGCTCGAGTTATTAAAGAAAATAAATCGCCAAATGTCATTAAAGGTGAAATTGGTGCAACTCTTATTGGCGACCAAAATACTATTCGCGAAATCATTCAAAAAGTTCTTAGCGCTAACCCAACTTTAATCGATGACTATAAAGCTGGAAAAACCCGTGTTCAAGGATTTATTATGGGTTGCTTAATGAAAGAAACAAGAGGAAAAGTTGATCCAAAAGTTGCTAATAAATTGATACTTGAGGAGTTAAATAAATAGGGACGAATATGAGTTATAAAATTACTGAATTAAAAGAAGGAATCCAATTTATTGATGTCGAATCAAAATCGGGATTAAAAGTACGTTTATGTACGTATGGCGCAAGTGTTTATAGTTTGTATCTTAATGACATGCCTTTAATTTTGGAACTCAAAGATATTGATACATTTTTAAATGGCAATCAATATTATGGCAAAACTCTTGGTAGAGTTGCCGGAAGAATTAAATGTGAAGGTGAACTTGATGGCGTTAAATATCACTTAGTGCCTACCGAAGAATATGATTATTGTCTTCATGGAGGTGATGCAAAGTCGCTTTCATATCAAAACTTTGACGTAAAAGTTAAAGAAGCGAGTGCCAAAACGAGCATTATTTTTACTTATACCGAAAAAGATAAAACTAATGGATTTCCTGGCAAGGTAAAAACAACTATAACTTATGAAATCTATGAAGGAACTCCTAAATTTAAGATTTTATTTAAAGCCACTACCAATAAAACTACATACGTAAACCTTTCGAATCATATGTATTTTAACTTTAATAACGACTTAGACCTTATTGACTATAAACTTAAGATGAACGCTTCAAAATGTGGCGAAGTCGATAATACTGTATTTATAACTCATACAGTTGAAGTGCCTAATTATCTCGATTTTAAAAAAGCTTCAAAACTCAAAGTTAAAAATAAAGGCATTGAAAAATGCGCTTTAGGAACAATCGATAATACCTTCTTATTTGATGAAGTGATTATAAATAAACCTCAAGTAACTCTTCAAAGTAAGGATGTGAAGTTAAGTTTATATACTTCCTATCCTGCAATGAATATCTATTTAGATAACTCTTTAACCCCTGTCGAATTTAATAATAATTCAAATTTCAGTAAAAGACGTGGCATCGCTTTAGAGCCACAGCTATACGATTTAGATTTAGACTCAATTATTTTAAGAAAAGGCGAAAAATATAATCATTTCATAATGTATAAATTTAAAGACTTGAGGAAGTAATATGGAACAAGAAAAGATAATCGAGACTGCTTTTTTAATAACTTATGGCGAAAAACCTGCTTATATGATCGATACTGGTGGTCGATTAGAGATTTGCGGTAATCATACCGACCATAATCACGGTTTATGTTTAGTTGCTAACTGTTCTTTAAGAATTCGAGCAGCTTTAAACTTAACTAGTGATGGAACTATAAATATTACGACCGTTGGTTATGAACCATTCAAATTTAATATTACTGATTTGGAAGCTAAAGAAGAAGAAAGAGGAACGCCAAAAGCTATTTGTAAAGGTGTAGTTGCTAGACTTAAAGAACTTGGCTATAAAATTGGCGGTTTTAAAGCTTATATTGATAGCGAAATTCCTAATGGAAGTGGCGTAAGTAGTAGTGCAGCTATCGAATCCTTATTCGGATATATTGTTTCTTATTTATATAACGATGGAAAAATTCCTCAAATTGATATAGCAAAAACTGGTCAATATAGTGAAAACGTTTATTTTTATAAACCATGTGGATTACTTGACCAAATTGGAACAAGTTTTGATTCATCTAACTTCATTAATTTTAAAAATATTGATGAACCATTAATCGAAACTTTGCCTTTTAATTTACCAGTTTCGATTTATTTAATTAAATCGACTGGCGATCACTCGAATTTGACGCATTTATATAAAGCAATTCCTGATTCGATGCATGAAGTTGCTAAGCTTCTTGAAGGTAAAGAGGTTTTGGCAGATGTAATTCCTGAAAATATATTTGAAAGAATTGATGCGCTTAATGTGAACGATGAAGTTAAACGCAAAGCCAAACATTTCTTTATAGAAAATGAAAATGTATTAAAAGCAAAAGATGCAATTTTGAACAACGATTTAGATGCTTTCTTTGATGTAATTAGAAGTAGTCAAGAAAGTAGTAAAACTAACCTTGAAAATACCTATGTAAAAGGCGAATATGAAGAATCACCTCAAAATATTATCGATAACGTTAATAAGGTGATTACAAAAGAAATGGGCGCAATTAGAATCCATGGTGGAGGCTTTAAAGGGACTGTAATCGCCTTCATTAAAAACGAATATTCTAAAGAATTTGAAGACTATTTAAACAAGAATTATAAAGATAGATATTTCAAAGTAACGATACCTAGCAAAGCTGTAAATTTTAAAAAAATATAGGGGTTCTGCAGGGTTTTTGTTCAAAAACGGGAGAAAAAGATGAGGCTTGCCGACATAAAAAAATGGGTAAATGAGCGCGTTAATTATAAGAATGTTGCTTATATTCTTATTTTATTTTTAGCTGTTTTACTTTCAATGATTTTTGGTGAAATTAATAATTCTGATAGCACTAATAGTTTCGGTTCAAATATGGGTTGGGCAGCTACAATTTGTTTTTATATTGGAATTTTATTGGTCTATTCGGTTGCTTATTTTATTGCTATAAGGAATCGCCTAATTGATTTTAAAAATTGGTGGACGAGAGCATTTTTCATAGTGGCTGGAGTCGTATTAATATATATGACTTTAGTCGTGTCGTGTATGAGTTATAGCGATTTTAGTCCTATAAAGGTTGAATTTATTAATGCGCTTGATAGAGTTAAATCGATAATGGACGTAAGTTTATCGATTATTATGGTATTTAGTTTTGTTTATTTAATACCTAATTTTAAAGAAAAAGATTTAGCGATTAGAATTTTTTGCTATATATATTTAGCATTTACACTCGTTACGATTATTTATTCATTAGCAACTGAAATAGATGTATATGGTGAAATTTTAAGTGATCCTACGTTCATAACAAAATCTAGTAGCGATAACGATTATAGTTCGGTAAGAAGTTGGTTCTATTATCAAAATGTATTTGGCCATGTTTTGTTTTTAGCTTGTTTCGTCGTTTTATTATTAAGTTTTTCATATAAGAAAAAGCGGATTGTTTTATTCATTCTTATTTTCGCTTTATTTATTTTTGTTAGCTCCTCGAGAACGGCCTTAATCGGATATATATTGTTCCGGGTTGTTTATATAGTTTATTTCTTCTGCTCATACTTCAATAAAAATCGAAAAGTATTTTATATAGGAATGGGCATAATTGCTGCGTTACTTATTTTAGTAATTTTAGAAACTTTTGTTTTTAACTTTATTACAGTCAGCGAAGATTTAACGACTGGAGAAACTGTTACCTACACCGTAAAAGACGTATTGATAAAAATGTTTGATTTATATTCTCAAAGAATCGGTTTATTTACCGATGTTGTAGATTACGGTTATTCAGCAGTTCACTATATATTTGGTTTAGGCTACAACATTAACGATTTAGTCATTCGTAAATGTTTAGGAGACTTTAATTTCCACGTCGGCTATTTAGAAATTTATACCTATGGAGGAATATTCCTTGTATTGGTGTATTTATTCATGACTGGATTCTTAGTTTATAAAGTAATTAAGTTACCAAAAGAAAATAGAGACTATATTTGGTATATGATTATTTGTGCTGTGCCATATCTTATTTATCAATTCTCGGAAGCATTCGTTCCATTTGCCAATGTCTTTGGAGGAGGTATTATAGCAGTAATTTTAGTGGCTGTACCATATATAAAATCAAAAACTAAAACGGTCAATTTTGAATATTTATTTATAGAAAAACCTGAATTAGCTGATAGCACAACAGAATAATCTATTATAATTTACATACTTAGGAAGTTAGTTTAATGGTAAAACGACAGTCTCCGAAGCTGTAGTTAAGCGTTCGATTCGCTTGCTTCCTGCCATTTTATAAAAAATGGCGATAGTAAAAATCAAAAATACACTCATCTAAAAATAGATGAGTTTTTATTTTTAAAGTGTCAATCGGCAGCATTTTTATAAGAAATTGCCTAGTTTTTTCTCTTATAATTTAGTCAAAATTAATCTATAATAATTACATGAATAAAGTATTAGTTCATAAATACCACGGATTATGTAAGATCGAAGAAGAAGTCGAGATTAATGGTAATAAATTTATAAAAGTTACGCCATTTAGCGGAGATACTTTATCTTTATATTGTCCTGTGGATAAAGTCGACGAATACTTTAGAAAACCAATTAGTAAAAAAGAAGCTAAAAAGATTATCGAATATATGGAAAATCTTACCGACGAAGACGTCAAATTAGCTTCAACTAAGCAACAAAGAACCGAATTACAAGAAATGCTTTATCAAGGTGATATTTATAAAATTGCATTTTTAAATATTGCTTTACTTAAAAGAGAAAAAGAAAAGATTGAACACAAACAATCCTTATCATCGATCGAAGCTAAAATTTATCGTAGCGCTAATAAGATGATTTGCGAAGAACTCGGTTATAGCTTAGATAAAACAATAGAGGAAATGAATGCATTAATAAATCAAATCGCAGGAGTCTAATAAAATGGCTATCGAATTTAGTTTTGTTAATTCTTATAACGATAAGTTGTATGGATATAAATGGGAAATAAATAATCCTAAAGCAAACATAATATTAATAACAGGTATGGTTGAACATACCTTTAGGTATGATAAATTTTGTACTTTTTTAAACGAAAACGGATATAGCGTTTATGGACTTGATCACTATGGGCAAGGAAAAAATGGAAATCCATTAGGCGCTCCTGGTAAAGATTTCTTTTTTAAATATATTGAAACTGCTAAAGAACTTAGAGATCAATTGAAGAGTAAAAATAATTTACCTGTTTATATTTTTGCTCACTCGATGGGAAGTTTTATTTCGCAAGGGATAATCGAAAAATATTCGAGCGAATTCGATAAAATCGTTTTGTGTGGAAGTAATGGCAAGAGTATCTTATTTAAACTTGCTAAACCACTTGCCAATATTTATGTAAATAAGAAAAACGAGAAAAAGACTGCTACTTTGCTTCATAAATTATCGCTAGGAGCTTATGCAAAAGTATTTAAAGGCGAAGGACCAGATGCTTGGCTTAGCAAAAATACTGAAAATATCGAACGTTATAAACAAGATCCATTCTCAGGCTATATTCCAAATAACGAATTTTATAAAGAATTCTTTAGAGGTTTATCGACCTTGCATAACAAAAAGAAACTTAAAGATGTCGATAAGAACCTAAAAGTTTTAATTGTTGGTGGAAGTGATGATGTGGTCGGCAACTTTGGAAAAGGTCTAATAAAACTCGATAAAGAATATAAAAAATACGGCATTAATACCGAACTTATTATTTATGATGGCTTAAGACACGAGATTATTAATGAAGAAAATAATCAATATGTCTATCAAGACATTGTAAACTTCTATGAAAAAAACTAATTTCACCGAAAAAGATATAACTAAATTAAGTAAAGGCAAAATACATACGCGATATTTTGTCTTATTTTTATGTATAGCTTTTTTCGTTTGCTTTGCTGGTCTTGTCGGAATTGTTTATGGTGCAGTAAGTGGTCCAATTACTTGGCTTATAGTTTTAGGAGCAGTCGTTTTTGTAATTGGATTAGCAATAATTGGGTTCGTGTTTACTAAAAAGACTTATTCGAAAAAAATTATTGATGCGCTTAATAAGCAACTTTTTAAAGAAGGCTTTGGAAGTATTGAAGTAGCAAATAATGAAAAAGCACTAGTTAAGTCTATTTTGAAGGATTTAAAAACCGAAAATTTAACTGTCGAAACGATTGATGGTTCAACGGCGGTAAATATTTTAGGCAAGAAAACCTTATTGATTGATGTAAAAGAATCGACTCCTGAAAGCAATAAACAAGCTGCATTTCAAGGAACAGTAATTATTATCAATGATGTCAAATTAAATTTAATGGACCAAGTTGAGATTAGAGAGAAGAAAACCAACATCTCAAAATCTTATAGATATGGTTCAGCAATAGAGAAATTAAGTAAGAATTTAAACGGCGAATATAATGTTTATTGCTCTAATCCTGATGACTTTGAAAAGGCGAATATTCCAGGTCTACAAGATGTGTTATCGGACATAAAATCAGAAAAAATAGTTGAGATCTGCATGGTTTTTTCTCAAAATCGCGTGATTTTAGAATTTTATGATTATCATATTTCTAGCTCGTTTATCCCTTATATAGATATCTACCCCGGTAAAAGATATTTGGAAAAATTAGAAAAATATCAAAAAGTAAATAAGCTTATTAGAGAAGTTATTAAGTTATTAGAAAGCGCAAAATAATTTCTAATATTTTAGTAGAGAGAAGAAGGTATGAATTTTATATAATTCATACTTTTTTATTAGTGTCAATTTTTGATATTATTAAATCACTTTTTTTGTAAGGGGTAAGTATGATTAAAGACATCTTGGTATTCTCGTTAACTAGTAATAATCGTTTAACCGAAAAAGTTTGTGAAATTTTAGGTATTGAACATAGTGAAGCAGAAGTTATTCATTTTGCTGATGGCGAATGTTTAGCTACAAGCAAAGTCGATGTTAGAGGTAAGAAAATTTATATAATCCAATCGACTTCAGCACCTGTAAATGACCGAATAATGGAACTTCTTATCTTTATTGATGGTATAAGAAGAGCAAACTGCAAAGAAATTACCCTCATAATTCCTTATTATGGTTATTCTCGCCAAGATAGAATTGCTCATATTAATGAACCAGTTAGTGCAAAAATGGTGGCTGATTTATTTTCCAATGCTCACGTTAGTCGTGTGGTTACAATTGAGCTTCATACGCCTCAAATTCAAGGATTTTTCTCGATTCCTGTCGATAATTTATCGCCAACATTCGTTTATAGTAAATATTTGAATAATAAATTTAATTCTTTAGGTTATAAAAATAGTGATATTGCAATCGTTTCTCCAGATCATGGCGCTATGTATCGCGCTAGAGATTTAGCTAATGCCATTCCTGATTCGAGTATTGTCATCATCGATAAAAGAAGACCTAGACCAAATGTTGCTGAAGTAACCAATATTATCGGTGATATTAAGGGTAAAGTTTGTATTATGGTCGATGATATTATCGATACTGGCGGCACGATATTAGCTGGCGCTAAAACTCTATTTGATAGAGGAGCAAAAGAGATTTATATCTGCGCTTGTCACGCTATTTTATCTAATAACGCTTTAGAAAAGATAAATAAAGCCGATTATGTTAAAGAAGTTTTAGTTACTGATACGATTGAACATCCTAATTTCCAAGCTAGCGATAAGATAACAGTCGCTAGTGTTGCTGAGATGATTGCTGACGTTATTAAGTCACACGAATCTCACGAAAAAATTAAAGATAAATATACTAGATTTAATTAAAAAGAGCCGAGATCTGCAGGGTTTTTCCTAAAAATCTCGGCTTTTTTTGTTTGGTTAGATAACTGATTTTAAAATAATTTTTACATCACTTTTAATTTCTTATCATAGACAGTAACGCCATAAGCATAATTGAAAACGATTAGACATAATAGACCAACATTAATTCCAGCAGCAATCAAATCCTTCTTATTGAGCTTACCATCACGATTTAATATAGCGAGTAACCCATAATAACCTACAAGAAGTGAGATAATGCCCATAACGGTGAGAACACTCATTTCTGCCCATCTTGATGGCATGAAGATAGCGAGCGAAATGACTAAGAAGAAGACGTGAGGTAATAGATAATCAAACCACGATTTGCCATTTCGTTTTCTTCCTAAATTCTCCTGATATTTTTCTTTAAATAAAATTTGATCTATTAATGTATAAGCGGCTAGAGCTATATATAAGAATAATGATACGAATATATAAACTATGATAGATGTATCTTCGCTAGCTAATAAATATCCAGCTGAATAATTACATAAGGCAGGACTTGTTAAATAGTAGACTAAATATTCAGCACTAAGTGGTGTTATATTTAAATAGATCATGACTTCTTCTATATCAAAATCGTTTAATAACTGTCTATCGACCGTATATAATCCAACTTCTCTTGGGAAGAAACTTACTAAGTCATAAAGTATAAATAATCTTAAGACGAAGAACATAATTAAATATAAGAAGCAATCGCCATAGTTATTGGCTTTTGAAGCGACGAAGTGATTGATTATTTGCTCAACGGCAATAAAGAAAGCAAAAATCAAAATCGATAAGAAAAACCAGCCATAGTTATAGTAAAAAGTAATGGATCTTCCGTAGCTATAAGGGTTATTTGCTGCTTGGTTCCAATACATTAAAACCATCGTAATTGAAGCAACTAAAATAAAACAAATAGCGGTTAATGCAACATGGATAAATAGGTGCGTTACTTTCAATCCATTATCTTTAAAAGGAAGTTGATTATATAAATCGGCCTTTTTAGATTTATATCGATAGCTATAACCGAAAAATGGCGTAATAAATGTAAAGACTATAGCTACGATATACATTGGTAAAATAGGACTAGTTTGTATTGCAGGCCCTTGAAGTCTAGTGGAATAGGAAAAACCATCATTAAAAGCCACAATGCCAATTAAAGTTACGACTAAAAGAACTAAAAATACGCTATAAAGAGGAATTAACTCCTTAAGATAGTGGAGAATATACTTTTTATTCATGTTCTTTTTCCTCCTTTGCTACGAGCATTTGAAGTGAAATAAGTTCGCTATAATCGATTGGAATTGTGTCGAAGAGAATAACTGTAAATTTACTTTCGAATAATTCTTTATAGTTAAGTTTTTCAGTTTCCTTACATATGATTTCATAAACCTGACCAACTTTATTCATCAAAACGACATCGATACCTAATTCCTTGATGGCTTCTATAGTAAGAGTTTCTTTAATAGCAACTTGGAGTTTAACAAATGTTCTTGATAAAGATTCTTCATCGCCTTCATTAACTAATTTTCCGTTAGAAATGATCACGAATTTATCGCAAAGTCTTTCCAAAGTTTCGATGTTATGAGAGGCGATAATTGCAGTTTTATTGGCATTAGCAAAACGGGTAATAATTTCTTTTTTAATAATTTCCATAGCAAGAGGATCGATTCCATCGAAGGCTTCATCTAAAAGTAAATTATTAACTTCAATACTAAGCGCTAAAGCTAGAAACGTTTGTCTTCTCATACCTTTTGAGAACGTTGAGATATTTCTATTTAGAGGAATGTTTAATCTATCGATTAAATCGAAGTAGTAATCTTCATCTATTTTATAAAAGCATTTATAAATATTAAGAACATCTTTCACATTCGTAAACGCAGGACAATATGGATCGTCGCTTAAGTAGAAGAGGTTTTCTTTTGCTTCTTTACTATATGAATCAAGTGAATCGATCTCTATTTGTCCTTCATCTTGATTATAAACGTTAGAAATTAATCGAAATAAAGTCGATTTGCCTGCACCGTTTTGGCCAACCAAGCCGAAAATACCATTAGAAAAATTGATTGTTAGGTCGTTAACCGCCATAACTTCGCCTAGTTTTTTAGAAACATTTGCTACATTAATCATTTTTCTTCCTCCTTTAATACCCTTAGAATTTCTTCTTTTGTATAACCTAAATTTAGTAATTTATCGATTTCTTTTCGTAAATCCTCGAGTTTATCGCGCGTCTTTTTATAGATGACGATATACCCTTTTTTAGGAATAGATGCGATGAGTTTATCTTTTTCAAGTAAATCATAAGCTTTAACGACTGTATTAGGATTTACTTGACTATCAAGAGCAACTTCGCGAACTGACGGGATGAAATCATCTATTTTATAGACACCATTAAATATAAGTTTTTTATAAAACTCATAAATCTGAATATAGATTGGTACGTTTGCTTCAAATTTCATATCTTAACTGTATCATCTGTATTATTCTGTGTCAACTGTATTACCTCAATATTTATTTAGATTTTCTAATTTGCGATGCATTAAACTCCATGAAGGTAGTATAGAAAAGTATATGTAGACTACGAAAATTATTTGATTGAAAAATTTAGTTTTTTGAAAAAATACCTAAGATCTGCAGGGTTTTGGCGTTAAAAACGGCGTTTTTTGCTCTAAAAATAATTATTGTTATTGCCTATGCTTTATTGATATAATCAATAAAGAGGAAAATCCATGAAGTATAAAAGAGTGATATTAAAATTGAGCGGCGAAGCCTTAATAGACAAAGAAGATAGCTTAATTTTAGATAACGAAAAACTTAAAAATTTAGCTAATGCAATTAAACAAATGCATGATGCCGGAGTAGAAATTGGAATAGTTATTGGGGCCGGAAATATCTTCCGTGGCAAACTGGCTAGTAAGATTGGAATTGACCAAAAAACTGGCGACTATATGGGAATGCTAGGAACGGTCATTAACTGTATGGCTCTAAGTAATGCCATTGAAAAACTAGGAGTTCCAACTAGAATTATGTCAGCGATTGAAGTTAACCAAGTTGCTGAACCATATAGATATCGTAGAGCTAGTTCGAATTTAGAAAAAGGTCGCGTATGTCTATTCGCCGGAGGAACTGGAAGCCCATACTTTACAACCGACTCAGCTGCAAGTTTAAGAGCTCTAGAAATGGGATGCGATGCAATCTTAATGGCTAAAAACGGGGTCGATGGTGTATACGATAAAGACCCAAATGTACATAAAGATGCTAAATTCTTGAAGAATTTAACTTATAAAGAACTCATCGAAAAAGATATAAAAATCATGGATCAAACCGCTATAACAATGCTTAAAGATAAAGGAATCGAAATTCGTGTCTTCTCGATGGATAACGTTGAAAACTTTATGAAAGTTATTAATGGCGAAGATATAGGAAGCACGATTAAGGGAGATAAATAATATGGATTTAGATATTTACGCATTAGAAGCTAAGGAACAAATGGAAAAATGCTGCTCAAGTTTAAAAGAAAACTTAGCAACTTTAAGAACAGGTAGAGCAAGTCCAACAATTTTAGCTGGCATAAATTGCGATTATTATGGTGAAAAGATGCCTATTAACCAAATCGCATCTATTAAAGTTCCTGAACCACGTCAATTAGTGGTCGAACCATATGACAAAAATGACGTTAAATCGATAGTTGCTGCTATTAATTCGAGTGATGTTGGCATTAACCCAGTTATCGATGGAACAAAAATTAGATTAATTTTCCCAGCTTTAACTGAAGATCGTCGTAAAGAACTCGTCAAAAAATCGAAGAGTTTTTGTGAAGAATTTAAAGTTACAGTTCGTAACATTCGTCGCGATGCTATGGATAAAGTTAAAAAAGACGAAACTTATACTGAAGATACCCGTAAACTTGCTGAATCTGATATTCAAAAAGTTACCGATGAAGCTGTAGCTGAAATCGATAAAATCTATAAAGAAAAAGAAAGTGAAATAATGGCGATATAAAATGAGCGAACACAAAGAGCATTTTGAAATTCATCATAATGAACTTTCTGAATCGACCAAAAAATCGATGTTATCAAGAGTCGTAGTGGCTCTTGTTTTATCGTGTATTTTATTTCCGGCTATATTTTTTGGCGGATATCTCTTTTTAGGAGTTCTTTTAATTATTTTTGGAATATGCGTTGGTGAAATTATAAGCGTGGGCGAAAGTAAAAAAGAGAAAGGTATATCTTTAGTATCGAAAATATTGATATATTTAACTGCTTTTGTCCCACTATTACTTGCATATTTCGGAAATGTATTATTCGAAACAGAAGAAACTTATCAACTTTATAACCTCGTAATTGGGTTTGGTAGCGTAAATATTAGCGTCGTATCGATAGCGTTTATGCTTCTTGTATACGTATGCTTAGTATTTTTTGATAAAGAATTCTCGTTCAAAGACTTAATTTATTATTTCTTCGCGTTGATACTATTAATTTTAGGATTTTCAGCTTTCTTAAATTTAAGATTTTTACCTTTAGCTGATACGTTAGTTGCTAGCAACTACTTCACAGCCGATGTTGCTTTATGGGAAAGATGTGGTACATCAGTTTGTTTATTTATATACGTCATTATCGGTGTTTTATTCTCTGATACATTCGCATATTTCTTTGGCGTATTATTTGGAAAACATAAAATGACTCCAAATATTTCTCCAAAGAAAACCTGGGAAGGATTTATTGGAGGAACTGTATTTAGTTTCGTATTCTCGTTCCTATTTGGAATTTTATTAGCTTGTTTTGGCTATCCAATGCTTCCAATATTTGATATGGACCATTGGTATCTTATTTTAATAGTTAGTTTAGTAATGCCATTTATAGCTGTGGCTGGTGATTTGTTATTTTCGATTATTAAAAGAACGTTCGAAGTCAAAGATTTTGGGACAATCTTAGCAAGTCATGGCGGATTTTTAGATAGATTAGATAGCTTAATCGTTACATCTATCATCGTTGTTGCTTTAATCGAAGTATTTAATTATTTCTTATAGATTTTAATGAATATTGTAATTTTAGGGGCGAGTGGTTCGATAGGAACCCAAGCTATTGATATACTTAAAAATCGAAAAGGTGATTATTCGTTAGTCGGTTTTTCGGTTGGAAATAATGTTCAAAAAATCGATGAATATTTAAAAGAATTTGATGCTGTTAAGTATATCTGCGTTAAAAATTATAGCGATTATAAGGTATATAAAAATAGGTATAGATCCATCAAGTTTTACTATGGAGATAGAGGATTAGTTCAGTTAATTAGGGCTAATAAAGGCTCGGTTTTTATTAATTCGCTCGTTGGATTTACTGGTCTAAAGCCTTCTATAGAGGTTTTGAAGAATAAGGGCAAACTATTGCTCGCTAATAAAGAATCGCTTGTTATTGGCGGCGAACTTCTTAAGAAGTTAGAAGCAAAATACAATTCAGAGATTATTCCAATTGATAGCGAACACGTCGCTGTTAAGAAGTGTTTATATAAAGAAAGTTTAGATAACGTAAAAGATATTTATATCACGGCAAGTGGTGGTCCATTTTTTGATATAGATGACGAGAAACTTAAAAATGTCACATTAAAAGACGCACTAAATCACCCAAATCGGAAAATGGGAAGCAAAATTACCATCGATAGTGCCACGATGATGAATAAAACTTTTGAACTTATCGAAGGTTATTATCTATTCAATGTCGATTTCAATAAGATAAAAGTCAAAGTTGACCGAAAATCGATGGTTCACGGATTCGTTATATTCAAGGATGGTCGCGATAAAGAAAATGTATCTAAACCAAATATGAAAGATGCAATCGAATACGCTTTAAATTTTGGTAATCCATCAAATAACGATTCGTCATTTATAGACACCAAAGAAAATGAACTTAAAAATTATCCTTTGCTAGATATGAAAGATCGCTATACGAATATCCTTTCTTACGCGAAAAAAACTATCGAAAATAAAGGAAATTATGGCGCAGCTTTAAGTGCAGCCAATGAAGCAGCTGTAAACTTATTTTTAAAGGAGAAAATTTCCTTTATTGAAATAGAGCAAATTATAAATATAATTATGAAAGATGCAAAAATTAAGAAAGGTTATAAATATAACCTTTATAAAAAAATGCATCGCCGAATTGTTAAAAAAGTTAACAATTTAGTGGAGGAAAAAACTATCTAAATGGTTTGGTCATATATATTATCGTTCATCCTTTTTTTAATTGCTTTAGGCGTCTTGATCACTATCCACGAGCTAGGTCATTTTATCGCGGCGAAATGTTTTGGGGTCTATTGCAGCGATTTTTCGATAGGCTTTGGTCCTAAAATTTGTAAAGTTAAAAGAAAAAACGGCGAAACCAAGTTTAGTATCGGTATTTTGCCTTTAGGTGGATACGTTTCGATGCTAGGCGAAGAAGGTGAACTTGAAGAAGGGCTAGATATACCTAAATCGAGAAGTTTAATGGGCATAAACCGCATTAAACGAGTCGTTATAATGAGCGCTGGAATCGTTATGAATTTTGTTCTTGCCTATATCATTTTCTTTATCAGCGCCTCGTGTTTTGCTCAATATAAAACGACTTATACGAATGCTCTAGCGATATATGATGAAGAAGCATTTAATGAAAGTGGGAAGTTAGTATTTGATGATGAAACAGATACTTTAAATAGCCAAGATTATATCGATGTTAATACGCTTTACGTCAATGTAAATAACGAAGGCTACTATACTTTCAATCTTTTTGGATACGGAATAGATAGCGATACTGGTGAGATTATCGATAACGTTATTTCGATTAATGGCAATAATTATGTCATCGGATTCAAGACGGATTTATCAAGTTTAGGCGTCAAACAATACGACGAATTCTCAAATTTTGTTTCGATTTATAGAGCTGTCGAATATGGTCCAAATAGTGAAAATGGTGCTGCTTATGTTTATGCGTATGACAGTGAAGGGAACGCTCAAATCACTGCTTTAGATTATAGTTTATATATGCCTGCATATAGTTATGATGGCGATAGCGTTACTGTTGAAAGTATCGATATTGATACGTTTTTGGAAGAAATTGGCCAAGATAGTTATGGACTTAAAGTCATGATTAACGCGATAGATGAAACAAGTGAATCCACTGAAAAAAGCGCGACTTTATATTTTTCAGATGAAGATAACGATAACGAAATAGATGATTTTAATTTCGGTATATATTACGAAAAATATTGGAATGGTTGGAGTAGCTTTAAAGTTGCAGGCGAAGAATGGGTTAGTTCGACTACCTTGATCGCTGATGCAATTGGTGGACTATTCGTTGGAGAAGGTTGGGAAGACGTTGGAGGAGTAGTTGCTATATTTACTCAAACGACTACTATCTTACAAAACTATACTTTCAATTATTATTTAGAAACTTGGGGTATTATTAGTGTTAACCTCGCTTTATTTAACCTTATTCCAATTCCAGGACTTGATGGATGGCAAATTCTTGTAACCTGTATCGAAGGTGCAGTTAACGCTATTAAACGTAGAGTTTATCTATCAAAAGTTAAAAAGAGCGGCAAAGATGCTGATAAGAAAACGCTATGGAAATATAGTGAACTCAATCAAAATGTCTTAGATATTGAAAAACAATATAAACTTAAATTTGAAACAACTATCAATGACGATATTTTAAACGGCAATTTACCTGCCGTAATAGAAACTATAGATCCTGATAAAGCAGTCGATCCAAAATACCAAATGTATCTAAAGTATAACAATGCAATAAAAGTTCTCAATGAAGAAAAAGAAGCGCAAAATTTAACTGAAGTAGAACCATATCAAGAATGGGGTATACCAGACAAGATTAAAAATATTATTTCTTATATTGGCTTAGCGCTCGTTTTTGCACTTATTATTGCTATATTAGTTAAGGATATAATCGGGTTATTTTAATGGACGATAGAACAAAAAGATTTTTAAATTCGATACATTTCCCTTATCTAGATTCGACCGATTTAGAGATGACTTCCATCCAAAAATCGCCTTACGATAAGGATCTTTATATTTGCAATTTTCATAAAGATCATTTTTGGAATTATAAGGAATATTCAGCGTTCATTAATGGACTCGAGTACCTTAATTTTAAATACGAATTATATTTTTCTTATGGTGATTTAAATGATGAAGACGTCATCGAATTAGTAAAAGAGTTTTGTTTTAATGACCTTCAAATCGAACATAATTTTGATTTAAGCTTAACAAATGACACTCTCAATTTTTTAATTTATGACAAAGCGGTTTTAGACAAAATTGAAAAAAATAGTGGAGATCTGCAGGGTTTTCTTCAATTTTTGAGACTTCCTTATGGAATAAATGTTGTGTCTAGAGTCGAAGAAACGACTCACGAACAAGAAGAATATATCGATGAAGATGAAGTTTTAAAAGAACGTGAAAGTGAGCATCAAGAGTATTTAGAAGTTAGCGAAAAAGAGCTTCAAGAAAACCTAAAAGCCATGAACGAAGAAAGAAAATTTTATGCTCAACTTACTAATGGCGAACTCATTTATACTCATATTGGAGATATCAATACAACTATAGGTAAAGTCGATGTAAATGGCGAAATTTTTAATCTTCAAAGTAAGAAAATTAGAAATGGTGCTACGACTATTTTTGATATCGGTTTAAGAGATGAAACGGGCGCCATTTACGTTACTTTCTTTGCGAATGATAAGAATCTTCCGCTAGAAAAACTAAATACTTTAAAGGTTAAAAGTAATATCCGTGTAAAGGGTCACGCTGGAGTAAATTATAAAAGTGAAATCATTATTAAAGGTACATCGTTCGATTTATTGCCTGATACTCCTATAAGAGGCGATGATTATCAAGGAACGAAGCGTGTCGAACTCCATTTACACACAAATATGAGTGAACTTGATGCTGTTAGTGACATTCAAGATTACCTTAAACTTGCTAAAAATATGGGCCATAAGGCCATTGCTATAACTGATCATGCAGACGTTCAAGCATTCCCAAAAGCTCAGAATTTATCGAAGAAATTTGGCGTTAAAATACTGTATGGATGTGAGGTTTATTTAAGCGATGACAAGATGATTGGATGTATTAATCCAACTAATCAAAAGTTTAAAGATGCAACTTTTGTCTGTTTCGACTTAGAAAGTACCGGATTATTAGTTAGAAAAGATAAAATTACCGAATTTGGTGCTGTCAAAATTCAAAATGGATTTATTGTAGATAGATTAGATATCTTAATCAATCCAGAATGTGAAATACCTGAATTTATCGCAAAAATGACGGGTATTACTAACGAAATGGTTAAAAATGCACCAACTATAAAAGAAGCACTACCTAGAATATTAAAGTTTATTGACGGATGCGTTTTAATTAGCCATAACGCTAAGTTTGATAATGGCTTATTGAATGAAGAAATGATGCGAAATGGGTTTGGAGAACTTATAAATCCAACTATCGATAGCCTTGCTTTGAGTAGATATTATTTTGCTGAAAATATGCTCCACTCTTTAGGTGCATTATGTCGAACAATGGATGTAACCTACTCTAAAAGCGATGCCCATAGAGCCGATTATGATGCTGAAGTTTTGGCTCAATGTTTTATGGGATTTATTAAAAAGATAACCGATGAATTTGGTGATCCAACTTTAAAAGATATTGAATATTTACCTATTAAATTAGAGTTATTAAAGAAAAGAACATTCCACCCATATCACGCAACCATCCTTGCTAAAAACCAGGACGGCTTAAAATCTTTATATAAAATTGTTAGTGAATCGCACGTCGATACGCTTGGCTCAGTACCAATTGTTAGACGTTCAACGATTGAAAAATATAGAAAAAATTTACTTATTGGAAGTGCTTGTTTTAATGGTGAGGTTTTCCAAAATAGTGCCTATTATGGACTAAAAACCCTGCAGAACTCCATTATTTTTTACGATTTTATAGAAATCCAACCTTTGAGTTGTTACTCATATTTAATTAATATGAGAGAGATTCCTAACGAAGAAATTTTAAAGGATTTCTTACGCGATATTATTAATGAAGCTAAGAAAGAAAACAAATTAATAGTTGCTACAGGTGATGTCCATTATGCTAATCCAAGCGACAAAAAGTATCGTGATGTTTATATTGCTCATAAGGTTAAAAATGGTTCGTTCCACCCATTAAATCCACGTAGTAGAGACTCATTGCCATACTTTGAAAATCCTGACCAACACTATTTATCAACTCAAGAAATGTTGGATGCTTTTGCTTGGTTAGGTAACGAAAAAGATATCAAAGAATTTGTTATAGATAACACAAATAAAATCGCTGATATGATTACTGAAGCTGTTCCTATTCCGCCTGGAACATTTGCTCCAAAAATCTATAACTGCGAGAACATGTTACACGATTTAGTTTATACGACTGCTCATGAATTATATGGAGAAGAACTACCAGCAGTTATCAAAGAACGTCTCGATTTTGAGATGAACGTCATTGTTAAAAATGGTTATAGCGTTATTTACTATATTTCTCATAAATTAGTTAAACAAGCTAATGACGATGGCTATCTTGTTGGTTCTAGAGGTTCGGTCGGCTCAAGTTTAGTTGCAACTATGGCAGGAGTTACTGAAGTCAATCCTTTAGCGCCTCATTATCGCTGTCCAAAATGTAAACACGTCGAATTTGTTGACGATAAACGTGTCCAATCAGGATACGATTTACCAAACAAAGTTTGTCCACATTGCGGAACTACTATGATTGGGGATGGTCAAAATATTCCTTTCCAAACATTTTTAGGATTCCATGGTGAAAAAACTCCAGATATTGATTTAAATTTCCCAACTGATTATCAAGCAACTGCCCATAACTATACGAAAGTTCTTTTGGGTGAAAAGAATGTATATAGAGCTGGTACGATTAGTGCTGTTCAAGAAAGAACCGCTTATGGTTATGTTAGAGAATATTATGAAGATTTCTTACATAAAGATCCTAATAAGATAAAAAGTGCTGATATAGCTTCGCTTGCTTCAGGTTGCGTTGAGGTTAAAAGAACAACTGGTCAACATCCTGGAGGTATAGTCGTTATTCCTAACGATCATGAAGTATATGATTTCACCCCTGTTCAATATCCTGCAAACGACAATACGGCAGGTTGGTTAACGACTCATTTCCCTTATGAATCGATGCACGAAACGATTTTAAAACTTGATATGCTCGGTCACGTCGACCCTCAAGCTATCAAAATGATGGTCGATTTAACTGGTTTTGACTATAAAAAGATACCTTTCAACGATCCAAAAGTTTTATCAATTTTCTATACCGATGAAGCACTTGGTTTAGCGCATATTCATATGGAGCCAGATAACGGCGCTTTAGGTATACCTGAATTTGGTACCAAACTAGTTCGTCAAATGCTTAGAGAAACTAAACCAAAGAACTTTGGTGACCTTATTATTCTTTCGGGACTAAGTCATGGAACGAACGTTTGGCAAAATAATGCCCGTGATTTAATCATGGATAATATAGTTGATTTATATGGCGTTATTGGATGTCGTGATGACGTTATGACTTATCTTATAAGCCGCGGCTTAAACGAGGCCGACGCTTTCGAAATTATGGAAACTGTCCGTAAAAAAGATAAGAAGTTAAGCGATAAACAAAAAGAACTTATGTTATCGGCTGGAATCCCTCAATACTATATTGAATCGTGCGATAAAATCGAATATTTATTCCCTAGAGGTCACGCTTGTGCCTACGTTATGATGGCTGTAAGAGTTGCTTATTATAAGGTTTATTATCCTTTAGAATACTACGCAACTTTCTTTAGTTTACGCTGCGATAAATACGACATCGAAGTTATGACTAAAGGAATCCATGCTATTTATAACGCCTTACATGATTACGACGTAAGAAGAAGTAGAAAAGAAGAAATTTCGAATAAAGAAGAGGAAATTGAAGAAACTTTGCGTCTAGCTTTAGAGATGGCTGAAAGAGGTTATACTTTTGCTAATATTGATATCGAAAGAAGCGATGCGACGAAGTTTAAAATCGACCGTGAAAAGAAGCAACTTATTCCACCATTTAAGGTAGTAGATGGCCTTGGTGACACTGTTGCTCAATCAATTATCGATGCAAGAAACGAAAAACCTTTCATTTCGAAAGATGATTTTAGTAAGCGTTCGAAAATTTCTTCAACCAATGTCAAAGTGCTTGAAAAATTAGGAGCACTCGATAAACTTAGCGATACAAATCAAATTTCATTATTTGATTTTATGTAATGCCGCGGTAACTCAGTCCGGATAGAGTAACTGCCTCCTAAGCAGTAAGTCGGAGGTCCGAATCCTCTCCGTGGCGCCAATTGCAATTAATTATTTATATATAGATTTCCTATTTAAAAATTGAGTTTTTAAAAAAAATACCTTAGATTTGCAGGGTTTTAGTATCAAAAACGGCGGTTTTTATAAAGGTTTATATATAAATTTCTAATAAAAATATTTATTAAAAATTTTAGCAATTATATCTTGCAAGTGCTAAATATCGTAGTAGAATATTAGCAGTCAGCAGTTTTAAGTGCTAAATTTCTAGGAGGTGCAAAAATGGAAACTAAAGAATTTGAAGCTGAAAGTAAAGAACTTCTTAAATTAATGATTAATTCGATTTATTCGAATAAGGAAGTTTTTTTGAGGGAATTAATTTCTAATGCTAGCGACGCTATCGATAAATATAAATATATTGCTTTAACTAGCGACGGAAAGGTTGAAAATAAACCTGAATACAATATTAGAATCGATACCAACAAAGAAGAAAGAAGTATCACGATTACAGATAACGGCGTTGGTATGAGTCATAGCGAACTCATTAATAATTTAGGAACTATTGCTAAGAGCGGTTCAAAAGATTTTGTTAAAAAGTTCAAAGAATTGAAGAATAATGATGACGTAAATATTATCGGTCAATTCGGAGTTGGTTTTTATAGCGCCTTTATGGTTGCTAAACTCGTCGAAGTAACCACAAGAAAATATAACGTCAAGAAAGGCTATAAATTTGCTAGTAATGGCGAATCAACTTACACAATTGAAGAAGTTGAAAAACCTGAAAGCGGCACATCCATTAAAATTTATTTAAAGGATGATAAAGGTGGCGAAGATTATTCAAGATTTTTAGAAGACTATGAAATTGAAAGCCTTGTTAAGAAGTATAGTGACTATATTCGCTATCCTATTTTATATATAAAGACGGAAAGCGTAGCTAAAAAAGATGATGAAGGAAAAGAGATCGAAGGTGAATATGAAGAAGTTAAAAAAGAAGAAACTTTGAACTCAATGATTCCTTTATGGAAGAAAAATAAAAAGGATGTCACCGAAGAAGAACTTAATAACTTCTATAAATCGACCTATCACGATCCAGAAGATCCTCTATTGGCTATATATTTAAATGTCGAAGGAATGATTTCTTATAATGGTCTCGTCTTTATTCCAGGTCATGCGCCATACGATTTATATAGCGATAACTACGAAAAAGGTCTCGCTTTATATTCAAAAGGCGTCTTCATTAAAGAAAAAACGAAAGAACTCATTCCTGACTATCTTAAATTTATTAAAGGTTTAGTCGATAGTAGCGATTTAAATCTCAATATCTCGCGTGAAATTTTACAAGAATCAGCCACTTTGAACCGTATTAGAGATAGTATTGAAAATAAAGTTATTACCAATTTAAAAGATTTAAAGGATAACGACTTTACAAAATATACTCGTTTCTTTAAAACCTATGGCAACCATTTAAAATATGGAATCTATACAAGTTTTGGAACAAAGAAAGATCAACTTATCGATTTGATTGTCTTTAAGACTTTGAAAGATGGCGACCAATATTTAACTTTAAAAGCTTATAAAGACGAAATGGTCGAAGGACAAAAATATATCTATTATGCATGCGGTAATACCGTCGAAGAAATCAAAAATCTTCCAGAAGTTGAGGCTTTTAAGAAGAAAGGTATCAATATTTTGCTTTGTGTAGATAATATTGATGAATTCACTTTGCTCGCTAGTAGAGACTATGAAGGAGTCGAATTCAAAAATATTAGTGAAGAAAATGCAAACGAGTTAACTCAAGAAGAAAAAGATAAACTCGATACGTTAATTGCTGAGAATAAAGAATTCTTAGACAATATGACGAATGCCTTAAAAGGAAAAGTGGATGAAGTTACCTTCTCAACTAAACTTGTTGAATCGCCAGTTTGTATTTCGACAAAGAGCGGATTATCGATGAAAATGGAAAATGTTTTAAACAACATACCAAAAGATTCCGAAGAAGAAGACGTCAAATCGAGTAAAGTCCTCGAAATTAATCCAGACCACGATTTATTTAAGGCTATAAAAGTTTTAGCTAAAAACGAGGAAGATTTAAAAGATTATGCATCCTTATTATATAATGAGGCTATATTATTAGAGGGTTATGACATCAAAGACAAGGAAACATTTACCAAAACTTTGAATAAAATAATCATTGCATCTATTAATAAGGATGGGGGAGAAGCTAAGTAAAAACTATTGATAAATCGTATGGCGGAATCGAAAAAAGATATTTATCAAACAAAAGTAAAAATTTTTGAAAAAAAGTTTCGATTTCGCTTTACAACTTTAAATCGATAGCGTATAGTTTACGTATTGCCATTAAACAAGGTTTTATAACCTCTTATTTATAAGAGGTTTGGCGAAAGTCAAAAAAATTTAAGAAAAAATTAAAAAAGTTCTTTACAAGCCTTGTTTAATTGTGTATGATTTTAAAGCGCGCCTTGAGAAAGGGTAAATTAGCGAGAGCTATAGCGCAAGAGATCTTTGAAAACTAGACAGATGTACAACATAAACGTCAATTCTTTTTAAAAACCAGAATAATTTTGAATCAAGATACAAATTTTTGAGAGTTTGATCCTGGCTCAGGATGAACGCTGGCGGCGTGCCTAATACAT
>CAYLSZ010000006.1:0-43485 GCA_964386745.1 uncultured Staphylococcaceae bacterium
TCAATTCCGAGCATATAATCGTGGAAATTTTGTTTTCTTTTGGTAAAAACCATCATTGTGATTGACACTAAAAGCGGAACACATAAAGTCATTACACTTAAGACTATTTCGACAAAAAACATTATGAGCCAACGGACTAAATATCGCTTCCAAGTGACGCTAAGCACTCTTTGATCGACGAGTCCAAGATGGAAAATAAGTCTACCGAGCGTCTTTTTGCCTCTACCTAAGCATAGAGGTATAACTAAATAGACAATTGCATAGGCTAAAGTAAGCGAAACAGGTATATCTAAGAAAAGAATTAAATAGGCAAAATATTTTTCGAGTTCCAAAACATCAGGAATAACCGTGACAAGATAGCCTCTTAAAGTACTAGAAATGTATGGTTCATAGAAATTATCGACGTATTCGGCACTAGGAATTGTATAGTCAGGATTTTTGACGATTTCTCCACTATCTTCATCGATAACGAAATAAGCATATCCGTTATAAGTTAACTCTTCATCAAGTCGAGCTGTATCGTAAGTTGCTAAAATTTCAGCATAAGTATCTTCATCAGCATAATCAGCGATGAATTCGAAGAAAGTTTCAATAGCATTTCTATAGAAAATGACCTTCGCGCCATCACTAACATCGGTCGTATCTTGATAGTAATCGACTATCGATTCGGGTAAGTCGTCGCCATTATCAAGGTATAAACCGGAACTAAGATAGTAATCGTTTAAGGTTGCATTATTTTCGATATATTTTGAGGTTTTATGTTCAATAGATTGGATACAAACGATGAAAATGAGCATCAAAAGGACGAAAATGACGGCATCAAAGAAGCCAGCCGACATTCTTTTCCAAAATTTTGGACGATAATATTCGACTTCTAAGACGTTATTATCTTTAGTTTCTTCAGCTGGTTGTTCTTCCGTATTGTCTTTTATATCGACAACTGGCTCTTCTACCAACTCTTCAACTTTTTCTACAAAATCTTTTTCTACCATTAAATTTCGTATCCTTTGGCTTTATAAAATTCATCGATATTTGATGAATCAACTACGATCGAACTCGAGAATATCTCCTTGAGCGAACGGTTAAATCTATGAACAATCATAACGATTAATTCGATTAATAAGAATATCATGCAGACGATACTAATTGGAACAGTAAACGACAACGAAAACGCTTCACCGATTCCAAGTGATATACAAGGGACAAATACGAGTAGCGAAGCTGCGTTGACTAAATTCATACAGAAAACAGGCAATCTTTGAACTCGTGATAGATATTGGAGTTTTGGAATTTGAACTCTATCAACTTTCATAATCATTTCGCTTACCGTCTTGCCCTTAAAATTGCACATTGGAATGACAAGGAAATAGACAATCGCACAAACTGCAAACGATACAATGGTTCCTATCTCGTAATAAACGTATAATTCAGAACCTTTCTCTGAAGCCGCAGTGTTGTAAGCGTTATATGAAAGCTCGATATTTGGACTCGTTAAATCGTTTTCCATAACATCAGCAAGGACTCGATAGTAAGTTCCTAAAAAGAAATTTTCGATAAGCTCTTCAAAAATATCCTCGCCATCTTCGCTAAGCTCATCAGCAGGATCAAAGTAAGGTTTAATCATTTGTGCGTAATAGTCTTGCAAAGCGTACGTTCCTAAACTTGTTGTTTTTGTCGTATCAAGATAGCTTCCTGCTTGTTCTATATAAATCTCATTTACAGTTTCAATATCATAACCAAGGATATCGTAAAAATAATGGTAAACTACTTCGTAGTTTTCTATCGCTTCTTGGTCATCGCTAGCGTAGTATTCAAGGAAATAAATTGATGTCGAATAAAGGTCAGTTTCAATATTTGAAGTAGCTTCGTTTGTCTCGTTTAAAAGTAATCCATTATCAAATAAAATCTGGTCTCTATTTCTATAATCTTCGTTGAGCTCGTATAAGTAATCGTTATAGCCAATACATAATTTTGTAATAGGCAAAACAATCAATTCGAAAACAAAAATGGCACTGATTAAGTTAATAAAAATATCAGCCAAAACGATTAAGATTCTTCTCCAAACACCAGTTGGAGCAATATCAATTTCTATTGGTTTTTTCTCTTCGGTTACTTCCATTTTTCGCGTTTTTTGAATAAAAACCCTGCAGAACTCAACTATTTTTTAAAAAACTCCATTTTTTAACTATCACACACAATAGCTAAAATATTGTCCTATCTCACATTCGCTTCGTATACAAATTTGCCAATAAATTGGCTTACAATCAGTAACTAACGTCATAATAATCATAATGATATTATCGCAAATTACTAACGTGCTCATAATCCAAGCAACAATAAGACAGGTTTTATATGTAAAGTGTTTCTTTAAGAAATTCACACAAGGTTTAAAGAAAAGCATCATAATATACGCCATAATTCCATAGCCTAAAGCCGGAATTAAACCAGCATATTTAGTGACATGTAATGGTAAATCTGAATAATCCCATAGGCTCAATCCAGTCACCCATTCATAAAAAGATCCGACAAGTAGTTCTCCAGCAAAGACGAATCCACTAACAATAGCAATATATACAAGGTGATTTAAGAATTTTTGCCATTTATGAGGCTTCTTAAATATCTTAATGCCAAAGAAACTAACGTCATCTGGTGTTTCTAACATGATATACATAGCAAAAATTGCAAGCCCATAAGGCGCAATAAAAGGCAAAACATGATATCTATTATCGATTATGCCGACAGAAATCATTCGAACTATGTTTTCAATGATCCAGCCAAGTAAAGCGGCTCCAACGGCAATTAAAAATATATAAACGATTTCAGTTTTATGTATTTTTAAATGCTTTTTTTCAGCATTCCCTGTATCTCTTTCTTCGCCCTTTAAAGCTTCAAATTCTGCTGTTTCCATGTAAGCAAAATTATAAACAAAATTGACCATCAAAAAAACGCCAAATTTAAAAAAGTTGATTTATTTTATAAATCACTCCTCAAAATTTGAGTTGCGAAAACGTCAATTAAATTAATGTTTTATTGATTGTTTGTGTTGTTTATTTCATCGAATAACGTCAACCATTTTGCAACAATATTTTTCTTTGAATATTGCAACGAATGATTGTGCGCAGATTTCTTCAATGCAAGTAAGCGTTGTTTATACGATAAAAGTTTGTAAACCGTTTCAGCATAAACTTTAGGATCACGTTCTTCTACGATAATGCCATTTTCCTCATTTACAGCTTTATAAGTCGACTTACCAAAATTGGTTGTTACAACCGGTATCGAATATGCATTTGCTTCATTAATTACAAGTGGCATTCCTTCGTATGTACTGCTCATTAAGAGGAGGTCTTTATAAGAATAAATCTGCCTAAAATCAGAAATTTCCCCGCAGAACTCCACTATTTTTTCTAAATTTTGAGTTTTGACTTCTGCTAACATATCGTTAAAAAGCTTACCTGTTCCATAAAATTGGCAAGTAAAATCTATATCCATTTTATTGAGTTCGCCTAAAGCTTTTATTAAAAATATTGGGTCTTTTTGATCAGCAAAACGACCAACAAAAATTAAAGAATTGTTATAGTAATTTAGGTCAATTTTCCCATCACATTTGATTGGATTTGATATATATGTCGCTTTTGAGCGTATTTTTTCATCCTTTTCAACCACTGATTCGTACGTACTTTCATCTAAAAACACATATTTATCTGGTTTTCGATAGAAATGACGCATAAATGACTCATTAAAAGAAAAATAAAATTTGTCATTATAGTGATAGTGATATATGAAATATCTACCTCTAGGAATAATGAGATAATTATCCAAACTTGAAGCGATTAATATATCTTCTTTGGTCGTCCTTCTCTTTACGAAACGACGATATTTATACTTACCTAAAAGGGTAAAATAAATGTTCTTCAGAATTAGAAAAAACGCTTTAAAATAATGTTTTTCCTTGCAGAACCCCAATATTTTTTCATCCATTCGGTTTCCGTTCTCGTTATTTAAGTAGTAAATTTTTATCCTATTATCTATCTCGTAAGGTATAGTTTTAGGCTCTCTTCCAGTCACTATTAAAATGACATCATAGGTATTAACTAACTCATTCATTAAAGTGATAGTCACTGTTTCAGTGCCGCCTAAAAATTCAAGTTGTTGTAAAAATACGACTAAACGTTTCATACGATTTTATATAGAGGTAATAAGTCCTTCTCTTTATAGATTTGAAATTTAAGACTAAATTGAACATATGAAAAAGTCTTTTCCCAAGGAGTGCCTTTGACATAGAATTTTTTATATCTTAATAAGGCAAGTTGTTTATCTACGCATTCAGTGATGCGATTATCGGTAATTCCATACGTTTTTTCTAGTCTAGCAGCATCCATATGAAGCGAACTTATACGATAAAATAACGATTCTTCGAATTCTTCTTTATCGTATAGTCCAAATTGTTCAAGTAAAGCGCGACATAAGAAATCTGCATTGATATATTTCTGCATAAATTCGAGTTTTTTAGACGATTTCACGTATGAATCATTATGTTGAACGTAATAATACGTTCTTTTTCTAATAACAAATACGTTTCCGCTAAATAAAACGAACATCAAAAAGAATGGTCGATCTTCAATAACTTCGTGTAATGGGATAAATTTCAAACCATTTTCAGTTATAACGCTTCGTTTAAATAACTTATTCCAAATAAAACCTCTAAAAGCGAGGTCTTTTAAGACGCCTCTAACCATCTTTTCTCTATCATAAAGGCCAGCTTTTATAAATCTAGTAGCTATTTGGGTCTTACCTCTGCCGTTATCATCATAGTAATTGATATAGTTACCGATGACTAAATCAAGTTCTTCCTCCTCTTCTATAATTGGTTTATATAACGTTTCAAGACACGACTTCGTTATAAAATCATCGCCATCCACAAACATGATATAGTCGCCACTCGCCAATTCCATACCTTCGTTTCTAGATAGCGAAACATCATAATTTAGACTTAGTTTTAGTATAAAATTACCTTTGAATTTGGCTTTATATTTACAAGCAATCTTATACATAATATTCGAGACATTATCCAAAATGACGATTATCTCGTAATCGTCAAAAGTTTGACTGATAGCGCTTTTTAAGCATCGATCAAACGCCTTTTCACCTTTATGAGCGGTTATAATTAAACTAATTTTCGGATTCATATATCGAATATTCACATCCACAATAACATTGTCTATATAATTCTAACTTTTTAGATATCTTGTTGCCTATAAGTTGGCCGTTATTCTTTTTAAAGTCACAATGAATAAAGTTCACATCTTTATATTGAGCGGCTATCTTTTCACCAAGTTCATTGATAAGCTTTACATCTTTATTAGGTGACACGGTCATGACTGTTGTCACGTATTGATAGCCATTATTTTTCGCATATTCAAAAGTCTTAACAAGTCGACGAGCGATGCAATATTTACATCTTTTGCCGCCTTCTTTTTCATCTTTATATCTATTTAAAACAGGTAAGAACTCTTCGTGATTATATTTATCAACTACTACTTTTACCTTATACTCAAACTTCGCATTTAAAAATTCGACATATTTATTTAAAGCGTCGAGACGTCTATTAAATTCACTTTCCGGATATATATTTGAGTTAGCATAGTAGACCGTTATATCAAAAAGATTTTCTAAAAATAAAAGTGGAAAACAAGAACAAACTCCACAACAAACATGAACCAAAATTTTTGGTTTTGTGTCTCTATATTTATCTTTTATAGCTTTGATATCTTGAATAGACAAATCAAAGTAATTAATCTTTTTGGTCTCCATAAATAAACATGCTATCACCAAAACTAAAGAAACGATATTTCTCTTTTATCGCGTGATTATAGCATTCCAGGGTAAATTCTCGACCCATATAGGCGCTAATTAACATAATAAGAGTCGATTTTGGTAGATGAAAATTCGTAATTAAAGCATCGATAACTTCAAATTTATACCCAGGATAGATAAAAATATCGGTCGCTTCGTTAGTTGCGGTAAATTTTCTATATTTTTTATAGTTAGCTTCTAAAGTACGGACTGAAGTCGTACCTATAGCAATAATTCTTCGACCTTCTTCTTTAGCTTTATTAAGTCTATTAGTGGCTTCTTCGGTTATAGTATAGGTTTCTGAATGCATTTTATGATCATCGGTATCTTCAACCTTTACAGGTCTAAAAGTACCTAAACCAATATTTAAAGTTACATCGATTATTTCGACTCCTTTAGCCTTTATTTTATTTAATAACTCTTCAGTGAAGTGAAACCCTGCGGTAGGAGCGGCTGCACTTCCTTCGATTTTGGCATAAATTGTTTGATAATCGTCATTATTTTTAGTTTGTTTATGAATATATGGAGGTAAAGGCATTAAACCAACTTTATCGAGTTCTTCTAAAAAGATGCCTTTATAGGTGAATTTTATATGTCGAAGACCTTCATCTAATACCTTCACACAAGTGCCGATTAAGATATCATCTTTAAAATGTAATACAGTATCGACTTTTATAACTTTAGCGTTTCCGCATAAACATTCCCAGGTATCGTCGCCTAAATCTTTGAGCAATAAAACTTCGACTTTGGCACCGGTTTTATCTTTTATAGCAAAGAGTCTAGCAGGTATAACTTTGGTATTATTTCTAACTAAAACATCGCCTTCATGAAGGTAATCGGCGATATCATAAAAGTGTTTATCTTCATAAGTTTTGCTCGATTTATTAACAGCCAAAAGACGACATTCGTCGCGAATTTCAGTAGGCTCTTGAGCAATTAATTCTTCAGGTAAGTCGTAATCAAAAAGGCCTATTTTCATACTAAAACCCTCTAGAATCCCCATATTTTTTCAGAATTTCATTTTTGTACTCCGTAAATCTATCTTCTTTTATAGCCTCTCTAGCACCTTCAACTATCGAGATTAAAAATCTTAAATTATGGATACTCATAAGCCTTTGACCGAGCTGTTCATTTGATACATATAGATGACGTAAATAGGCTTTTGTAAAGTTCTTACAAGTATAGCAATCGCACTCATTATCAAGCGTCGTAAAGTCTTCTTTATACTTTTCGTTTTTGATATTTACTCGTCCATTATGAGTCATTAATGTGCCGTGTCTAGCAATACGGGTAGGCAAAACGCAATCCATCATATCGATGCCTTTTCCAATGCCTTCTAAGATATAATCTAAACTTCCTACACCCATTAAATATCGAGGTTTATCTTTAGGAAGATATGGAATAGCCATATCAATCATCTTAAAGCAGACATCTTTTGGTTCACCAATTGAAGTTCCTCCAATCGAATATCCATCAAAGTCCATTTTTACGAGTTCTTCAGCGCAATATTTTCTTAAATCTTCAAATTCGCCACCTTGGACGATACCAAATAGGGCTTGATCAACTCTTTTATGAGCGTCTTTACCTCTTTTGGCCCATCTTAAAGTTCTTAAAGTCGAGTTTTTTGCATAGTCATAGGTAACTGGATAAGGTATACATTCATCAAAAGACATGATGATATCAGCACCAATTTTTTCTTCGATTTCTATAACTTTTTCAGGTGAGAAAAATATCTTATCGCCATTAAGATGAGACTTAAAAGTTACACCTTCTTCGGTAATATTTCGCTTTTCAGCAAGCGAAAAAACTTGAAAACCACCACTATCTGTTAGCATTGGTCCATCGTAATTCATAAATTTATGAACTCCACCGGCTTTAGCGACTATATCTTCGCCTGGTCTAAGGTGGAGGTGATACGTATTAGCAAGGATTATTCCTGATCCAATCGATTTAATTTCATCTGGAGATAAAGTTTTGACGGTTGCTAAAGTTCCGACCGGCATAAAACATGGAACTTCAACATCTCCATGCGGAGTATGCAAAATTCCATAGCGGGCCCCGCTATTTTTATCAACGTGCAATATCTCTAGATAAAATTTCTTACTCATTACCGTTTATAATCTAAGTTTCTAGTGAAACAAAATACTTTATTTAGACTTAGGAATTTCTTCGTTATAACCATAAATAATGGGTAGCCAATACAGGTTATACAGACGAATTCACCTAAGAAGATCCAACCAAACATAATCCAATACATCGAACCTAATTCGAAGGCATCAGCAGTACCTATTGATCCTAAATAGATGACAAATGGAACGATGATTGCGTTAACAATACTAGGAATAAGGCTACTAAAGAATAGATTTTTCCATAGTTTGGATAGACCTATCATTAGTAAACAACTAATTAAAGTCGCTAAGGTTCCAAAAATCATGTCATACATTCCGGCTGTCGAAGCAATGTTTGCAATAAAGCATCCAAGCGTTAGTCCGAGTGTATAAGTTGGATTAAAGAAGACCATTAAATTAAGTAGTTCGCTAATTCTAAATTGAGCGTATGAATAACTTAACGATCCACAAGCTATAGTTACTACTGCGTATAAGGCAGCAATGATTGCATTAGTAGCAATCGCTTTTGTTGTGAAGTTAGTTTTCATCCACACAACAAATTTCGATTCCTTTTTGGAATCTTGAATTTCTTCGTTCATATAAATCCCCCTGTTAAATTTTACGAGTGGTTAGTCATGGGAAGACACTCGAGCATGTGTTATTTTATACCAATTTTATATATATTTAAATAACTAGTTATTTAACGTGTTTTTGAAAAAATAGTTGAGATCTGCAGGGTTTTTATCTTTTTTCCTGGATTTTTTTGACAACTTTACGCGCTAATGAACGAGGCGCAAAACGCAAAATAAAGATTAAAAATCTATTTCTAAATCCATTAATGATTATCTCTTTATTCTTCTTAATTTTCTTATACGCATAGCGAGCTACGTCTTGAGGTTCAGCAACTCGAAGCGTTTTAAAGAGTTTTGAGTTATCTAATTTGGCACGTTTTTCAAAACCAGTTTTTGTCGTACCTGGACACAACGCTAAAACGTGAACATTGTATTTTTTAACCTCACTAGCAAGCGCATATGAATAATTTAAAACATAACTTTTACTAGCATAATATGTGGCTAAATATGGGCCGGCGGTGAAAGCAGCAATCGAGGCAACATTTACTATTTTTCCTTCTTTGTGTTCGATCATCTTCTTCAAAAATAATTGAGTCAAATGAACGACAGCGCGAATATTTACATTAATCATTTCGTCTTCAGTAGCTAAATCAGCTTTAACAAATTCGCCAAAATTACCAAAACCAGCATTGTTAATTAAGACATTAACAAATAGGCCATTCTCTTCGACGAAGTTATATATTTTCTCGTATTCTTCTTTATTATTTAAATTAGCGATTACAGTATGGACTTCTACTTTATACTGTGACTCGATTTTCTCTTTTAGGTTCTTTGCTTTGTCAATATTCGTACTAGTCAAAACTAAATTATGACCGTTTTTGGCAAATTCAAGTGATAACGCTTCTCCTAATCCACCGGTTGCACCTGTAATTAACGTAACTTTTTGCATAGCTAGATTATATCGAATGGAAATCTATTCTTAAACTTCTTATAATTGTTTTTAATTCGGTTGACACTTTTATAGAAAGGAGTTTCTATGGGACTAATTAAAAATATCAAAAGCAAAATTCGCGGTGCTGAAGGCGAAAAAAAGGTCAAAAAGACGCTTAATCCACTAATCTTTGGTCGCGTTTATCATAAAATGATTAACAATTTTACGCTCGTTGATGAAAATGGAAAATCTCATCAAATTGACCACATCGAAATTAGATCAAACGGCGTCTTCTGTATAGAAACTAAAAACTATAAAGGAATTATTACAGGCGGCGAAAATAGTGCCAAATGGATGCAACATTTATATAGAGACAAACACGAATTTACCAATCCATTAAGACAAAATAAATCGCACTGCTTCCACTTAAATAAAATTCTTGATGGTAGATATAAAATTAATTCGGTTGTCGTAATGGCTCAAAATAACGCTGATTCAATTCATGTTGATAACGTCGTAAATTTATCTGATCTTAAAAAATATCTTAAAAACTTCGATGATGGAAATTATTATTCTAAAGACGAAATCGATAATATTTATGAGCTACTAATGGTTTCAAAAACAAAAATTAGTAATCGCGAACACGTTGAAAATATTAAACAAACAAATAAAGAACTAAAACAAGGAATTTGTCCTCGTTGTGGCGCAAAATTAGCTCTTAGAGTAGGAACTCATGGCGATTTTTATGGCTGTAGCAACTATCCTAAATGTAAATTTACTATAAACGCCGATAAATTCGACAATCTATAACAACAAAAAAGGCCCTTTATAGGGCCTTTAGCTTATAGGTTTGGTGCCTCAACGCAGAATCGAACTACGAATAGATCCTTACCATGGATCCGTTATACCACTTAACTATTGAGGCATATCGGTGTCGCTTGATAACTATAACACATATATTTTAGTTTAAAAATAAAAATTTTTAAATAAGCGACACTTTTTAGATATTTTTTAATTATTAAAGAGAAACAGTGAGGGTTAAACTAACGTTTTCTTTGTTGAATGTTAAATAGCCATCGTTACATTGACCATCGCTTCCGCTAATAACATCACCAATTGTTAACCATGTATCGGCTCTACCATCACTATCGACTACATATGCACTAATCGAATACTCATGATTTGGAACATATGTGAAGTTTATAGTATGTTCACTAGTTTCTGGAGTTTCAGTTGTAGCAGTTCCAATAGTTGAACTATATTGTCTATTAGTATCATAAAGTTGATAACGAATTTCGCTATAGTTATATCTACTAGTAACGCTTGAAGCTAAATTTAAAGTTATGCTTTCAGACCAAGTTTCATCGTATAAATCTTCACCATATTCGACTACTTCGATCTTTTTAACAAGGGTAGCTGAATAGCCAGTAGTAGATGATCTAATATTGAAAGTTAAGTATGTAGTTCCAATTTCAACGGTAGATAAATAGAGTCTATAGTATAAATTTGTAACGTAGGAGCCATCGCCTCCAGTTGAATATAAAGTTAATGCGTCAGTTGAAATAACGCTTTCATTTGAAGAGGTTATGGTAACGCTAGGATTAATAACAGTTGAATCGAAATCGATATAGAAACTATCGTATGCCCATGATACGTCTGATTCTTGAGCTTTAGCGACTTTATTAGGCGTAGTTGCTCTAAATGAAGCGCCATTATCAGAAGTTACTTCTTCGTATTCAATGGTTGTAACGCTAATAGTGACATCACTAGCTGGCATTACAAATGTATAAGTTGTTTCATCAACTTGTGTACAATTTGAAGTGTTGTATTGAACGGATTCAATACCGTAATTAATAGTATCGGTTAACTGAATGGTTAAAGTGATAGTTTCGCCTTCTTCAGCTGTCGATTTGTCGGCACTAATCGTATAAATAGTTGAAGTTTCAGGTAAGGTGATAGAGTAAGTGGTAGTTGTAACTTCTACTGGTTCTTCCTCGCCATCACAAGCAACTAATACACCTGCGCCTAAAATTGCTGCACTTAATGAAAGTGCAATTAAACTTTTTCTGTTGAATAGACCTTTTTTCATAATCAGTCCTCCTTACAAGCAGGTAAAAGGATACCAAAATCAATATTCCTATTTCAACAAAAATAATTAACGTGAAAATAGGCAATCAAAAACAAATTTTTACCGATCTATGAATAAAAATCTATCAATCTTAAAAACTATAAATCCAATAATTTGTATTCTTTTTTAAGTGTTTTATATGAATCGATGAGATTTAAAACTTCGTCGTAAGAATATTCTGGGTGAAGCGTTTTGACGACTCCTTTTGAGCCAACTATCGCTGGTAAAGATAAATAAACATCTTTAATTTGGCCATTGAAGTCATTTTCAATATATATAGAAACAGTCAAAATCGAATTCTTATCGTTTAAGATAGTATCGATAATTCTTTCAACGCTTAAAGCAATTGCATAATACGTCGAACCTTTTTTACTAATAATTTCGTATGCGGCATTTTTAGTATAGCGAGAGAAGGTTTGAAGTTCTTCATTAACGTCATATCCGGCATCTAATAAATAGTCTTTAATAGGAATTCCGCTAACGCTCGATATAGAAAAAGCACAAACTTCACTATCGCCATGTTCTCCAATTACGAATCCGTGAACATTTTTAGGATCGACGTTAATTGTTGATGAGATAAGATATTTTAATCTAGCAGTATCTAAAACGGTTCCGCTTCCAATAACTCTATTTTTATTGATTCCTAATTTTTTATAGGTATAGTAAGTCAAAATATCAACTGGGTTAGTGACAACTAAAACTACAAGCTCATCGTTCATATATTTCTTCGTTTCTTCAAGAATCGAATCAAATACTTTAATGTTTCTTTTTAATAAATCTAGTCTGGTTTCGCCTGGCTTTTGACCAACTCCAGCTGTAATAACTAATACGTGGGCATCTTGAATATCTTTATAAGTGCCAACTTTAACTTTTTTATAGGAGACAAAAGACATGCCATGAACCATATCTAAGACATCGCCTTCAACTTTATCAGTGTTTAAATCGATGATTGCAATTTCGTTAATATAATCTTTAAATAGCAAAGTAAAAGCAGTGCTACTACCAACTGCACCATCACCAACAATAACTACTTTCTTGTTATTAATCATTTCGTTTTCCTCCCTTGGCTATATTATAGATAAACAAAAAGTATTTACTAAATTAAATGCTTAAAAAAGCGTTTACATAAAACGCTTCAAATTTTTCATTTTTTATAAAAATAGTTGAGATCTGCAGGGTTTTTCTAAAAAACGTGCGATTTATTATTTATTTTGACTAGAATTTAAGAATGCTTTTAATCTATCTGTTTTTGGATTTGTTAAAACTTCTTTAGCGTCGCCTTGCTCGACAATATAACCGTTATCCATAAAGATAACCTTGTTCGCGACATTTTTTGCAAAGTTCATTTCGTGGGTTACAACTATCATTGTCATGCCATGATTTGCTAAATCGCGCATAACAGATAGGACTTCTCCGACCATTTCAGGGTCTAATGCGCTAGTTGGTTCATCAAAAAGGATGATATCAGGCGACATACAAAGGCTTCTAGCGATAGCCACGCGTTGTTTTTGACCACCACTAAGCTCGCGAGCCTTATAATTCATACGGTCTTGCATGTTAACATTTGTTAAATGTCTGATGGCTGTTTCTTTGGCGGTTTGCTTATCAATTTTTAAAACTTTTTCTTGTGCAAGAGTGCAATTTTCAAGCACATTGAAGTTATTAAAAAGATTAAAATTTTGAAAAACCATGCCGATTCTGCAGCGAATTTTGTCAATTTCGGCACTTTTTATTGTAAAGATTGGCTCGCCTTCGATTGCTTTTTTATAAGCTTCTTCATCATAAAAATCTCTTTTTAAAACAGGATGTTTTCTAACCTCTTTGAAGGCTTTTTTCGCTTCTTTAATTAAAGGTTTTAAAGTTTCTTTGTCTTTAGGATTTTCGATTAACTTATTTTGATATATAGCGAGGTTGTCTTCAGTTTCGACGAGCTTCTCATCATATTTTTTAAGAGCTTCTTCATAAGCTTTATAATCAACAAAGTCGTCTTTACATTTAACAATATGAAAATACTTTTGATCTTTAAAAGTTAAAGTTCCTCTAGTTGGAATTTCAAGTAAATTTAAGCATCTAAGGAAGGTTGATTTACCACTTCCGCTCGATCCAATAATAGCAATAACATCGCCTTTATTAACTTCTAAAGATATATCTTTAATGACTTGGGTCTCGCCAAAAAATTTAGCAAGATTTTCTACTTTTAATAACACTTCGTTCATATTGTATTTCTCCTTCTAAATCTAAAAGGATTTAATGAGAATTTGACTCCATCAAGTTTCTTTTCAACCAACTTTAATACTCCTGCTGCAAATAGGGTTAATACTAAATAAATCAATGCAACTAATATATATGATTCTAAATATCTATAGGATTGACCTGGATAAATAAAGGCTAATCGATAATATAAATCAGCGACAGCGATAATATTTAAAACCGAAGAATCTTTGATATTTACGATAAATTCATTGCCAATGGTAGGTAAGGCGTTTCTTAAAGCTTGAGGCAAAATTATAGTTACTGAAGTTCTTACGCTCGACATTCCTAAGCTTCTAGCCCCTTCAACTTGACCAAAATCGACTCCGTTTAAACCACTTCTAACGATTTCGCACATATAAGCGGTCGTATTTAAAGTGATAACTATAAGACCACAGATTAAATTACCATTAATGATGTTATAAATTTTGCTACTACCTTGAAGGATTGTATTCCAATTTATACCCAAATTAGCGCATAAATAGAAAATAACGAGTGCTTGGACCATCATTGGAGTGCCTCTAAAGATTAATGAATATGCGCTACATATAAATTTACATACATATTTTAAAGTCTTTATAGGCCATTTATCGGTCTCTTTAATAGTTACATTTTTACCATAAGCGACAAATATACCTAAAATAAGGCCGACGACGGTGCCAAAAATCGCTAAAATGAGGGTAGTTGCAATGCCGTAAAGTATATATTCCCAATAATCAGTAATTATGCTTCCTAAAGTTTCAAAGCTAAACATTACGCATTAGCAGATCTAATTGCTGCTTCTCCCATTAAAGATTCTCTTTCTTCTTCGCTGATTTCCGCTAAGGCATCATTAAGTTCTTCTAATAATTCGTCGTTACCTTTTTTAACACCGATATTAACTGATAATCCTTCCGAATCGTCTTCGCTAATAAAGTCTTGTTCAACATATAAAACGCTCAATTCATCAGAATTTATATTGACCATCGCTTCACAGACAGGAAGTTCAGCAGGCATTGCAAAAGCTGTTCCTTGACTTACTTGTAAAGCCGCATTTGGATAAGTTGAAACTGGATTAGAGTGAATAATTGAACTATCAACGCTAGTAAAATAGGTATCAATATAGTCATCACCAACAACTGAAGCTTGGCAAATTAAATTTTTACCAGAAAATAATTCGAGTAATTCTTCATATGTAGCAGGATTATCTTCACTATTTCCTTCAGGTAAATTTTCGGTTCTAATAAGGAATGCTAAATCGCTTGTTAAATATGCATCGGTAAATGAAATTTGTTCTCTTCTAGCTTCAGTCGAACTCATTCCAGCAAGAATCATATTAATTTCACCAGTTTGTAAACTAACGATTAAGCTATCCCAAACTATACGGTGAATTTCGACTTCTTTTCCGGTAATTTCGCTTAATCTTTTAGCAATTTGAATGTCATAACCATCAGCATATTCACCGCTCGTCCCATAGATAGGTAACGTATAATCGGTTTCGCTTGTGGTTGTCCAGTTAAATGGTTGATAAGAACATTCCATTCCTATAACTAAAACGTCATTTGTTGCGCCACTACTTCCACAAGAAGTAATAGTTCCTGCTGCAACACAACTTAGAGCAAGAGCCCCTATAGCAAATCTTCTTTTCATGTGTAGTACCTCCCTTAAAAAAGAAAAGATTGCATTTATCGATGCAATCTTAATTAGTTTTAAGTGAGATAACATCGATAGCGCCTCTAGATTAATCTAGGAGTGCATAAGGTATTCCCTTATACCCCAATCAAACTTGATGCCTCAAGTCTGTTTCGGCGATCTCACCTTTCGTTAATTTCATAGGATGCCTCCTCCATTAACTACTCTTTTCGATCGCGCCTCTATCACAATCTGCGTATATTCTAATAAGAATATAAAACTTGTCAACAAAATTTGTATGTGAGAAAAATGTCAAAAAACTCAGGTTTTTGAGAAAAAACCCTGCAGATCTCAATTATTTTTTTAAAAAAGTGAATTTTATTATTGGTAAAAATTTTATTTTTTTCTAATATCTACGAGTTGAATTATATATTTTGCTAATGTCTCAACAGGCATTGCGCAATCTTGTCGAAGCCATTTTCTTATGACGGCAGAGCATCCAGCAATAATATATTCATATGAAATATCGGCAAATACTGGGTCAATTTTGTCATCGCGAAAATAAGGATAATATGCGCTGAACGGAATGCGAATAAGTTTATTTTCGAAGTCTTTATCAACGAGATTAATCGCCAGAAGCTTGGCGAACTCTTTATGCTTTTTGATGCAATTAAAAATATCGATGAATAAATTCAAAAATGTACGTCTTTCACAATTAGATATGGAAAATTTTGCCGTAATATCTTCTAAAAATTTCGTTTCCATCTCAGTTAATAAATCGAATTGATTATTATAATGCTTATAAAAAGTCGTTCGATTAATGTTGGCTTTAGAACATAACTCCCTAATTGTTATGTCGTAAATACTCTTCTTCTTCAAAATCTCAATAAGCGCAGCGCCTAAACATTTTTTTGTGTTAATTACTCTACTATCCATACCTCACCCCTAGAACAACAATTTTATTTTCTTTGTTGATTATAAAAGAAGGTTATTGAAAAAACAACACGTGTTGATAAAATTACAAGACAAGGGAGTTGGTTATGGAAAAAATTGTTGAATTTATAGACGTTTCAAAAGAATATATTGTCGGTGATACTAAAATACTCGCTAGTAATCACCTGAACTTCACGATTAATAAAGAGGAATTCTGTATAATCGTTGGCCCTAGTGGTGCTGGAAAGACCACTTTACTTAATCTATTAGGCGGGATGGAACCTGTAACGAGCGGTTCTATCATTGTTGATTGCGAAGATATCTCAAAATATAACGACAAAAAATTAACCCTGTTTAGAAGAAATTCGATAGGGTTTGTTTTTCAATTTTATAATTTGATACCCAATTTAACCGCTATCGATAATGTCGAAATCGCTTCAGAAATTTCTAAAAATCCTTTAGGTTCTTTAGAAAGCTTAAGACTTGTTGGTCTAGAAGAAAGAGCTAATAACTTCCCAAGTCAACTTAGTGGAGGCGAACAGCAACGTGTTTCGATTGCTCGAGCAGTCGCTAAAAATCCTAAACTTCTATTATGCGATGAACCTACTGGTGCACTAGATTATGAAACAGGTAAAAAGATTCTTAAAACCTTACATACTCTATGTAAAGAGGAAAAGAAAACGGTTATTATCATTACTCATAATAGCGCCTTAACTCAAATGGCCGATCACGTTTTGCACTTAAAAAACGGAGAAATTATCCAAGAAGAATATAACGAACATCCATTACCCATAGAGGAGATCGAATGGTAATATGAAGAAAACGTATTTTAAATACATTGTTTCTTCAATAAAAAACGATTTCACGAGACTCTTAGCCATCTTTTTAATTGTGCTATTAGGTGTCGGTTTTGTCGTCGGACTTTTATCTACTACTCCTGACTTACAAGCTTCTGTTGATACATATTATGATGAATATAACGTTCAAGATATTTATATTCAATCTACATTGGGTTTCAATGAAGATGACCACTTAACCATCTTAGAAAATGTAGACGATATCGATAAAATTGAAATTCACTATGAAGAAGACCTTCAAGGTGTCTATCTTAATGATGAACGTATTCAGGCTAGAGTTAATTATCGTACTTTCGATGAAGATGCTATCGATGGCCTAACTTTAGTCGAAGGACACTATCCTACAAGTGCCGATGAATGCGTAATGCTTGAAATCAATAACGATACGATGACTGATTATGAAATCGGTGACTATATTTATATAGATGATAATGGCTATGAAATCGTTGGTATCGTGACTGATCCTATATATTTAGCGGCTCAAAGTATTTCGACCACTGTTGGTAGCGGCACGCTTAACGCAATTTGCTATCTTGATGAAACTTATTTTGATGCTTCTGATTTTACATATACGATTATCAAAATCACTTTCACTTCTGCTAAAGATTTAGACACTTTTTCAGATGAATATGATACTTATATAAATCAAAAAGTTTCTGAAATTCAACTTGTTGCTAACGATGTGCTTGATAAGCGACTCGATACTTTGATGGAAGAAGCTAGAGAAACTGCAATCATTGAAGCCATAAGACAAATTGATGAAAATTATCTTGACTTAATAGATGATGATGCAACCGATGAAGAAATATTAGAAGCATATAATTCTTTATCTGATTCGCTGAAGTCAATTATAGATTCACTTGTTAACGAGACGTTGACTGATGAATTTTCTACTTTAAACGCTCAGTGGTATGTATTAACTAGAGGCGAAATCGAAGCTTTTGCATTATTTGAAACTGATTCGACTAAGGTCGATGCATTAGCTGCCGTTTTTCCAGTCTTCTTTTTCTTAATCGCTTTACTTGTTTCAATAAGTTCTATATCTCGATTAGTCAGTAAAGATAGACAACTTATGGGGACATTTAAATCATTAGGATTTGGAAAAGGCGCTATATTCTCAAAATATTTTATAGCTTCACTTCTCTTCTCTTTACTAGGGGCACTGGTCGGGTCAACTATAGGTATATTCGTCCTTCCATATATCATCTATATAATATATGCCGGGTTATATAATCTCCCTTCGATTGTTTTTACATATCAAGTTGGATATATCGCATTATTCTCATCATTAATAGTTGCTGCAATTGTCGCGGTCGTTTGTATAATTTGCTTTACGCAACTTAAAGAAAGCTGCTCTTCTTTAATCCTAGGAAAAGCACCTATTGCTGGTAAAAAGATATTAATTGAACGCATTAAACCTATATGGAAAAGACTTAATTTTAGTATTAAGTCAATGCTAAGAAACGTCTTTAGATTTAAGAAAAATCTAATCATGATGCTTATCGGTGTTGGTGGATGTACGGCATTACTTTTAACAGGATTTGGTATGAAAGATTCGCTTTCGGTCTTATCAAGCGATCAATACGAAATTATTTTAAATTATGATTTAGTTATAAAAGTTAATGATATTGATGAACCTATAGACCTACTTAGCGAAGCGACAACGTACTCTCAAGTATATACCTATGATGGCGACGTGATGGGAGATGAAACTATCGCTATTACTTTATATAAAGGTGAAGATTTAGATACCTATTTTGGATTTGATGATGATATAACTTTTGACGCAAATAGCGTTATAGTTACTAAACAAATCGCTAACGAATTAAATTTAAAAGTTGGGGATTCAGTCCAATTCAAACTCGATGATGCTATTACAAATTATTCATTAACTATAACAGGCATCACGACTAACTATATTAATAACTATATATTCTTAGGAGATAGCATTGCTAATTTCTTGTTCTCTTCTGAAGGATTAGGTTTTAATTCGTATTTAGTTATAACCGATATGGATGATGATGAATTGGAGACTTATATTAATGAGTTGTTGCAAGATGATAACGTATCATCGGTCACATCTAAAATCTCGACACAAAATATATATTCGAACGTTATTAGTAATTTAACGGCTGTCGTCGTGATAATCGTTTTACTTAGCGGCGCTTTAATTGCGGTCGTTATATATAACTTAACCGATATTATTATTAATGAGCGAGTAAAAGAAATTGCTACTTTAAGGGTTAATGGTTATCAACTCAAAGAAGCGCTGATATATGTTTATAAAGAGATATTATTTATGACCCTTCTAGGTATAATAATCGGGCTAATTTTAGGTGTATTCCTGCACCAATTTGTTATAAATGTTATTGGTAGTATCGGCATTTGTTTTGGAACGACAATATATTGGCCAAGTTATATTTATACGATTTTATTAACGGTTGCATTTGTTACATTAACAATCCTTATTTTCTATCCAAAAATTAAAAAGATTTCAATGACCGAAGCATTGAAATCCGTTGATTAATTTTGAAAAAATAGTTGAGATCTGCAGGGTTTTTATTCAAAATCGTTAGTTTTATCTTTATTTTTCTCTTTCTCTTTTTCTTTAACTTCGTTTATTAATGTTTCCTCGTTATAGCGCGAGACATTACTTATCCTTTTTGTGTCTTTTATACTTAACACAGCGAAAAACGCTGAAGAAACTAGCATAACAATTATTGTTGGTTCAAACATATATTTTGTCCGCCACGCTTTAAAAACTGGGTCAACTGCAAGAACATCATCGGCTGCCACATTAATATATCTAGTAATTTTTATGACACAAGGAAAGTAATAAACGTATTCACGATCAAAATCCCAACCTTTAGGTAATAAGCAATAAGGCATTATAACGAATAACAAGACAATAAATATGCTTAAAAATATAACCAAAAGAACAAAATCAAGCCATGTTCTTTTAGAATTAGTACACAATGCATATATCAAAGTTAATACAATAAAAACAATTGATGAGATATAAGTATAAAGTAAAATAATGCACGCGCTACTGCTAAACGATGAAATTATTCCAATAATAACAAAAGCAACTAAAAATAATAAGCTAATCACTAAAGAAAAAGCATATTTTCTGCTTAAGCGTGGTGGCTTACAATTTTGGCAAACGAATTCATCAATAAATGCAAAAGATATCGATAAAGCCTCTTTATTAGAAACTCCATTAGAAACATTTGTTTCATACTTATTTACTGAAGCAAAATAAAGTTTCTGTTCTAGTTCGCGGTCTTTTATTTTATAAATATATAAGACTTTACTAACACGCCTTTTAATTCTAAAAATATCCTTATCCATAGTACCACCTCTATATTTTTTAAAGAAAAGGATTGTTTCTTTAATTTAATTATAGACCCGAATATTAATTTTGCAATAAGTCGCGCAAAAAAAAGATAAAACGCATTTTTCAGAAAAAATAGTGGAGATCTGCGGGGTTTTGCTTGAAAACTGGCAATTTTATATGTGTATCGAAAAAGAATCGTATTTATAAATTCCTTTTATTTTGAAATCATTACTATTAGTTTTAAGTTCATTGAATGCTTTTAAAACTTGTTCGATAAAAACACCCTTTATCCTCAAAGGTCCATGACCAGGATAGACTTTTTCTACCTCTAATTTAGATATTTTCTCTAAAGATTTTTCGTATTTTCTAGGATCAGTTCCTTCATAAAAACACTCAAGTTCACCTTTATAAATTAGATCGCCAGAATATAAAAATTTATACTTCTCGTCATATAAACATATTGACCCTTCGCTATGCCCTGGCGTATGAATAATTTTGATTTTTCTATCGCCAATATCAATTATGACTCCATCTTCAACGTAATTGATATTTTTATATTGTCTAACGCTATACGACTTTATATCAAAATCTTTAGGAAACTTTTGGTTATTTAAACTCATTTCGTCACGAACTTCTTCATCGCTCATATAGTATTTAGTTAGCCAATGAGCATCAAGTTTATGAATATATAAAGGATAACTAGTATCAAATAATCCATTAAAGTGATCATAATGAGCGTGAGTAATTATGACTTTTATAGGTAATTCAGTTATCTTTTTAACTACTTCTAGAATATCGTATAGACCAGTTAAGGTATCGATAAGTAAGGCTTCTTTAGTGCCTAAAAGTAAATACGCATGCGTTTTATAATACATATTTGGCTCGCTTAAAACGTATGTATCTTTATTGATTTTCTTTATACTTATCCAAGATTTTTTAGTCATCTTCTATAGGTAAAACTTTGACTTTTAATTTTTCAATGACGCCATTTTTATCTAAGGCGATAACTTTCATTTCTAAATTTTTATATGTAATAACTTCTTCTTCATGAGCAAATTTATCATCTAATAACTCTAAACAGAAGCCAGCCAAAGTAACGTATTCGGTTTCAATTTCGTCATAATCCAAATCGAATTGTTCAAAGAAATCTTCTAGATTTATAGCGCCATCAACTATATATAAATTTGGACTGATCTCTTTAACGATAGTCTCAACTTCATCTTTTTCGTCCCAAATTTCACCAACGAGTTCTTCTAAAATATCTTCCATTGTTAAAATACCTTCAACGCCACCATATTCATCCATAATTAAGGCGAAGTGTTGTTTTTCTTTCTTAAAGACTTTTAAGATGTCATTAATTTCCGTCGAACGAGGGAATTTTAAAGGTTTATGAAGCATGTCTTTAAGCATGATATTTTTATCGTTAAGTCTAGCTAGCATTAAAGCTCTAGTTTTTACGTAACCTATAATATTATCGATAGTTCCTTCAAAAACAGGGACACGACTATATTTATATAATTCAGGATCACTAACAATTTCTTCAATATCGTCATCGATATCAATAGCATAAATATCGACACGTGGAGTCATGATTTCGTAAGCTTCGGTATTTGTATAGGTAATCGTATCGTGTAAAAGATTAGCTTGATCTTTATCGACAGCCCCTTGAGCTTCGATGTCATCGACCATTTCGTGAAGATCGTCATCGGTAATTTTTATATCGCTAACAGTTTTTCTAACTGGATAAGTCACAATTTTGCCAAATCCGGCTACCAAGAAAGTAATCGGCGTACATGCATATCTTAAAGCGCGGATAATTTTGCTATATAAAATAGAGAATTTGAAGTTATAGATTTTACCTATAGACTTAGCAATAATTTCACTAAAAGTAATCTTACAAACAAGACAAATCATAGAGGCAACTAAACCCCATGTTTCTGCTAAATCGGTTCCGGAAACTCCTTCTCCATATACAGCGATACATAAACTAACTCCAAGTAAGGTCGCAATAGAATCTAGACCGGCATTGACCGTATCGTTTAAGAATAAGATAGTTGAGATAGTATTATCATAATCACGAGCTAACTCTAAACCATAAAAAACGCTCTTCTTCGATACTTTTTTACTATGATTTTCTAACTTTACAATATCGACACTTCCATAAACCATGTCGCTACTTGAAAAGAAGAAACTCAAAACGAGGAAGATACAAATAACAACGATATAGACAACAATTAAAACTTGGTTACTCATCGTGCAAGTCTCTCCTTTCTAACAGGTTTTTCGTCTATATCTTCGACAAGTTCTTCTAAGATATCTTCCATCGAGATGATTCCAACCATTTTCTTATTTTCAGTAACGATAGCAAGGTGAGTTTTTTCTTTGTTGAGCCACTTAAAAACATCATCTATAGGATCGTTAACGTCGACAAAAATAGGATCGATTAATATAGATCTAATATCTAAATGGTTGTCTTTTGTATATTCTTCAAAGTAAGTTTTAACGACTAAAATACCGACAATGTTCGTTTCGTCTTCATCATAAACTGGGATGCGCGAATATTTCGTGTTCGTAATAATTTGATTAACCCTATTAATAGTTAAATTATCTACACTGATAGATAAAACCTTATCCATTGGCGTATAGACATCTTTAACTTTGATAGTATCGAACGTTAAAGCGTTATCTAAAAGTTCTTTTTCATCACTTTCAAAAAGTTGTTCTTCAGGTTCATCTTCACTAACTTCGTCATTAATTGCGACGTCGGCTGAATGTAATAAGTCTTCTTTTGAGAGTAAATTATCGTCCTTAATTCTAAATATTTTATAAACGAGCCATAAGATACCTTTAAATATCATGATAACTGGCCATAAAATTATGAATATGAAACCTACTGGATAAGCTAATATGTAGGCCATTCTATTTGGTATAGCTTTCGATAATATTTTTGGACAAGTATCGCTAATAATATAGACCAAAAACGCCATAACGACTGTCGATAAAATAGCTTCAACACCACTTCCTAGTCCATAATAAGCACACAAGTTATAAAATAAAATCGCACTTAAAAATGACATCAAAGTTTGGACAATATTATTTCCAACTAAGACAGTAATTAAAGTGTTATCAAATTTATCAATTAACCAACAAATTAATTTAGCAGTCAATTTTCCTTTACTTGCTAAATTTTTAAAATGGTATTTATTACAGTTTGAATAGGCGTTTTCACTCGCACTAAAAAGACCGCTAACAAGTAATAAAATGGCAATTATGAGCCAGGCAACCCATGAAGGCATACCCCAGACTGTAGAATAGTCTTGGGTAGATGATACGGTTTCTGTTAATAAGTTAATAGATCGATACGGGTCCATGTAATTAGTAATTTATCTCCAAGTGAATAAAATTATAAAACAAACTATAAACTTTGACAATATATTCTATTTTCTTAAAAAATAGTTGAGATCTGCAGGGTTTTTTCTTAAAAACGGCTACTTTTGAACAACTTCGAAGGTGACTCTAGCCGCCATAACATCGTAAATATCATCGTCCAAATCTTCGAAAGTTATATCAAATTGAACGACTTCAGGGGCAACTAGATGCGAAGAAACGCTACATCTTTCTCCTTTAAATTCACGCACATCCTCGTAAGCTTCGGGTTCAACATCAATAAGGGTTAATACACCTTTTCTACCCTTACCAATATCCGCCGTTAAAGTAATAACATTATATTGCTTATGAGACTTCGTATTAAAAACAAATGAGTTGTTGCAAGCTGCAATAATCTCTCTTACATTTTGGCCATACCATAAATCTTGAGCGATTTCGTTTGCTTTTGGTTTTGGTATTGGTTGCAACAGACATCTATAGCAACGCATTATATATAAACTTAATGGATATACACTATTAACGATATCTTCCTGCATCGAACCATGATTTTCTACAATAAAAACTGGGAACGTATGTAAGAAATCAATCGCCTTATTTCCAGAGCAACATTTCTCTCCTTCAATCTTTTTATGTACATAAATCGTGGATAATAAAAGATAATAATATTTTTCTTCTTTAATAATAACTTTGCTTTGCCCGTTAATATAATGTCTAAGTTTAGGAACAGGGATTTTACCTAATTCATCGCAAACTAATTTAGTCACTTCTTCTTTGCTAAACCATAGACCATCATAACCAACGTTATCGTTATCTAAGATATTAAACGCTTTGAGTAAATTATAAATATATTGGCATTCTACTCCGGTTTCTTTAAAAAACATCGCGCGATAATATAGCGTTGCGACTGCATTAATATCTACTTTGTAATAATTCACTTCTTCATGTTCAAAACGTTGACGTTCAATGTCACTAAGAAGCTTACCAGCGACATTTAAGTCATAAAATTCACAGTTTTTATCTAAATATATTCGAGCCAACAATAAAGATCCGATCGAGTCTTTAGGTTCAAAAGCATTAAATTTACTAGCGTAAACAAATGCTTTTTTATAATCATCTGGTGTTTTATCTTCTTTTGATAAATAAATTTTTGCTAATACCAATAAAGCGTGTAATGAACCTAACTTATAAGCGTTCGATAAATGCATTTTGGCTTTATTTAGATCGTACTCAGCTATATTAAACTCGGATAAATATCCTAAATGAGCAATGCCTAAAATATAGTTACTAAGTTCAGTATCACATGCTTTCGCTTTTTTAAATATAGTTAGAAAATTATCATCTACTTCACGATATCTAAAATACTCATCAATTTGATCGGCTAAATATTCGTTATATTCTTCAGCGGCGCCATCTCTATCAACTAAAGGAAGATCAAATTCTTCAAGATCTTTTAAAAGAGTATCAATTTTACTAATAAGATCATTATTACGATAGAATAACGGCACTACATCATCATTAGATACCGCACTATCATCAATTGTGTCGGCTAAATATTGTAATAAATTGCTTATTTGAAGTACATCTTCGCCGATTTTTTCAAAAGCCTTTATTTCTGGGTCACTAAAATATTCAAGCCACAATAGATAAGCTTCTAAACATACATAAAATTGGTCAATTTTATATCTTCCATTTAAAAACTCATCACACAAATAAATCAAATCGTCAGGATCAAAATGATAATGAACAAAATCTACAACAGTTAATAGGTCGCTTTGCGATGAAAATGTACCAAAAAAATTTTCAATATTATATTCTTGTCTCAACAATTTCTTGAAATCGTATTTTTTCATAAACGGTCTCCTTAAATACGGTTTAGATTATATATTATATATGAATAATTGCAGTAGCAATTTATATACAAAAATACACTGCTAGAAATTAATATTGGATGAGTAGATAAATTGTATCTCTAGCGGTTCCACCATCATTAGCTTTACATGTTATTGTACAAGCTGCATATGGTGGGGTAGTTGTTTTTTCTTTAATTAAAATTGCACCCTTAGTTTCAGCGCCTTCCATAGCAAAACTTATATAGGCATTCGACGAAGAAAATGAATACAAAACATTTTCATTAGTTGGTTCATCGTAGCCTTCATTTAATTTAACAGTAAAGAAATATTGCATATATTCGACGCCATCATCATCTTCTAAATCAGGATCAAAATCTAACGTTAAAACTCTTAATCCTTGGCTATTTTCACTGATGGAATTACCATACATATCGCATATTTCTACCTTTTGAATATAAACAATCTCGTTTAAATTGTCGGCATAGACACCAAAAAAAGCGACCACGCAAACCATGACTAGGGTGATAAGACCAATTAACAAAGTGACTGCTTTTTTCATTCGAGATTACCTTCTTTAAATAATAATTTGGCTTTATATATAAATAGAACAATATTAACTCCTAAATATATAAATCCAAATAAGATGACTTTGGCATACGCCCAAATCGTTTCTTCAGTTAAGAAGAAATAGAATAATACGACCATAAGGATTGCTAAAACAAAGCCCAATAAAGTCGATGATTTAACTGATTTTGGTGTACTTCCATCATTTATAAAATTGCTCGATAAATTCGTAAAATCGAGTCCGGCACTATATAACATATGTCCGATATAGAAGAATATGGCTCCAATCGATAACAATAATCCATATGTATAAGTCATATTGTGACTTGCTCCATAGAAGTTATAGTAAATGTAGCCCGATAATAGGAGGGAGATAGTTCCTATTAGCATTGGGCATATCATCTTTGAAAGTAAGAGATAATAGCTTCTTTTTGGATACGTTCTATCCATAAAGAAGGCGTTTCCTTCTTTAGAAAATGCTGAAGCTATAGCGGTATTAGCATTTAAAGCTATAAGCATCATAACTAATAAATTAACGATTTGAACTAAGATATTTCCTAGCGAGTTAGTATTCATGCCACCAAAAATCTTATTGATAAGCATAATAATTAAAGGTAGCAATACAAAACTTCCAAGGAAACTTAAAATCGTGCTTCCTTCTTCTCCAAATAGGAGAATTTCTTTCTTAAGCTGAGTATAAATATAACCATGTTTGTTGTTCTTTTGTCTAACTTTTGAAACTTTAGTTTCAAATTCGAATGAGGATGTCGAAAGTTTGAAATATATTGGGTTAATAACGAATATACTAACAATAAATAGTATCGCGATCGCTCCAATAACTACTAAGAATGTATATAAACCCTCTAAACAGAACGCTTTATAGCTAAATCCATTCAAGTATCCAACGGCCATCATCGTTAAATAATATAATGGCGAAGCATATGTCTTATATCCATTCAAGAAACTCATCATCGCGTTCCAATATGGACCCCAGTTCGTAAAGATGTCGAGTTCATCAGGAATTAATAAAACTAACCAAACGACAAAAGCTAAGGCTGCAAGATATAAAACAATTACAACCAAAGTTCTTACTAGATTATGTCTTTTTAAGAACATTGTTATGTAATACATTGGAATTGAAATAAGTGCAGCGAGCAAAACTTCAAAAGCTGAGATAAATATGAACGCTATAAATAGTCCAACATACGTATAAACTGGTGCACCCATAACAACCATAAATCCAATTAATAAAGGAATTTGAATTGTTAAGTTTTTAATATATTCATTAACAAAATAGGTTATGAGTCTAGCAAAATATATCGTCGATCCACTACATGGATAGGTGACCATAATTTTGTTATCTTCAGAGTAATATAATGTTTTAGTTAGTCCAAATATCGCGGAAACAATATTTAATACAAACAAAATTGCCATCAAGAAAGATGGAACCGTTAAAGGAACATATTTAAGAACGCTAAAAATATTTAATAGGATACAAATTTCATAGAAGGCGAAACTTGTTGCACACAAAACAGCAAATATAATCACTAAAGAAACAATTTTAATAATTGCTCTTTTCTTGTTCGCTTTAAATGAAATTTTGAGTTTATCTTGAAGGAGCATTCTTACCAAAATCATCATTTTGGAGAATGAAAAACTCAGCTTAGATTTGGATTTTATTTTAACCTTTTTTTGCCTTTTTTTGGACAATAACCCTGCAGAACTAAGGTCTTTTTCTAAAAACTCGCTATTTTCAGCTATGTCTAATTTCTTCTTTTTCTTCATTCTATATAGCTTCCGTAACTAATGCTTTGTCCTCTTCATCTAATGTCTTTTCAATAAATAATTTTTCAAGGTCAATGTTATTTTCATTAAGAGTTTCGACCTCTTCTCTATATACTAATTCGCCATGGCGAATGATGATAATTTCATCGCAAAGGTTTTTGACAACGTCGATTAAGTGAGACGAGAAAAAGACGATATTGCCTTTTCTTGCATGCTCTTTCATACATTCTTTAATTTGATAAATTGAGATAGGATCAACGCCAGTCATAGGTTCATCTAAAATCCAAATTTTTGGATCGTGAATTAAAGCTGCAATAATTGCAATCTTTTGTTTCATACCATGACTATAGGTTTTGATTTGATTATCAAACTTAGTTTCTAAATCTAATCGAGGTAATAAATCGGCAAGTCGAACTTCTCTATCGACTTTACTGACGTTATATAAATCAGCAATGTAGTTGATATATTGTCTACCGGTTAAAGATTCATATAAAGCGTAGTGATCTGGAACGAACCCAATTAAACTTCTAGCCTCTACTTCATCGACGACATTATCGTATCCACAAACCTTAATGCTTCCGTCGTTAAAGGTATGCATACCGACGATGGCTTTAATAATTGTCGATTTACCAGCTCCGTTTTTGCCTAAGAAGCCATAAATTTTTCCACCAGTTAATTTTAATGAGAAATCTTTAATGGTATAGAACTCGTTTTTACCGTATTTCTTCGATAAATTCTCTATTTCTAATGTTGCTTCAACATCTTTTAATTGGCTCATATCAATTTTCTTTTTCATATCCATCCCTCGACTTTCTTCGCTTTCTATATATTCTTTATTTCGTTTTCTTAAGGCTAATTCTTTATCGCGTAAACTTATTACGCTATCAACTCCTCTAAATAATAATTCGTATATGTACCACATCAGGAAAGCAAATACGACATATATTAAATAGAAGAGAATTAAATATAAGAAATTAAGCGTATAAGTTGTTCCATCTATTTCAAAAGATACGGTTATAAGATAAATATTTTCAGCCCAACTACCTAATTTACTAACGATGAAGTCATCTCCTAAGAAGAAGAAATCGGTTCCAAAAATCGTATTAATAACTACGCAAACCACGAAATATAAGAAGAATCCGACCATCGAATAGCCAAAATACTTGAGTTTTGGTCTTTCGTATACACCTAAAAGCACTATTAATATAGGCATAAAGAATGCATATAAGTGATTTATATAAAATTCTACTACTCTAGTCGAAAATGCTCCTAAATCACTATCGTAGTTAGGCATAAGTAAGGCTAAAAACGCCCCAATAACGTTAATAAACATCGTAAAGTAAAATACTTTCGTCGTTTTAAAGACTAACGTAAATGGGATAATATACATCGCAGTATTACATAAATGTAATGGAAGAGATTCTACACTCGTCCACGTATTTTCAAATCTACGAACTCCGATATATGCAAATAAAACGTTTAAAGCTATAAATGTTAAGAATGCTCTACGATGAGGAATATCGTATCTAAATAAGACAACAAATAAAAAGATAGGCATCAAAAATGCTAAATATATCAAGATACGATGTAAGAAATTAAAGTCTAATGGTAATTTAACACCAATAATCGAATCACCAAGTAAAACTTCAAATGTATAACTATTGATTGAGGTTCCAATTAAAATAATTAAAGTAATAATAAACGTATAGATAAACGATTTAGGAAATTCGAAGTTTGGATGTAAAATCCATTCTTTAACTACTAACCCTATCATTAATCCATACTCTAAACCCATTAAGATAGTTCTAAATCCATATGGATCATAGCTCGATCCATTAAATATATCTCCAACTACTGCCGAAAGTATTAATGGCATTCCAAATGTAAAGATGATTAATAAAGGCGTAACGATATATTTAACAATCATCGAAAAGGTTTTCGAATTGATAAATTGAGCAACGATAACTAAGAAAATTGTGCCTGTATATAGTTGATTAAATATAAGGGCTAAAGCTACCTCAGCTTGGTTTAAAAAGTCACTTTGAAGTTTATCTACATCCTGTAGATAATCGTAGCCACCCATGAATCTAGCGACAAAAGAAATCCCCAGAATTACAGCAAAAACCCTGCAGATCGCCACTATTTTTTGCGAATTTGTAATTAAACCATTACGAAATTTATTAACAATTTTAAACTTACTTGGCTTAAATTCAGTGTCTTTTTTAAGCACCAATTTAAACAAAACAAAGACACCAAAAAAGACTACTAAGGCCCCTAAAGTTAGTAGATAGAAGTTTCTCATATCACCCACCAAAGAGATTAAAAGGACTAATGCAATTAGTCCTATAATCCCCATAGAGCCGAATATCTTTTGTGTCTTTGAAATATTCTTAAGCCAGTCCATGATTAAATATTTTATATTTAATCAGCGTAGTCGTAAAGACCCATAACAATCGAGAAAGTCTCTTCTCCTGTATACGAACTTAATGCTGATACTAATTCAGTTACCAACGATGGTACGCTTTGTCCTCCACCTAAATTATAAGTTAAGGCAACATAATCTGAGGCCATATCGTTTTTAGTGACAGCTGTCATGTCTTCCTTAATTCCAACCGATTTATAAATAAGCGATTCCAATGTGACAAATACAAGATCAGAATAGTCGGCTTGCTCAGCATAAGGCGTGATATAAACAGGTTCGCCATCGCTATCATATGTATACATCATTGCGGATGTATAAGTTGTAAAGAAGTTTGCGCCATATGAAGTTGATGTTAATAAGTTAACTAAACTTAATAAATTTTGCTGATTAGTCATGTCACTTACAACAGCTGCTAAAGCACTCGCTACATCATCTTCTCCTTCACCTAAATATGTATAGATTTGATCACCAATTACAACTTTTGCTCTCATGCCTGGTTCTTGAGCACTAGCACTATGCATATTTGTATTCATCGTTAAGACTATAGCATTCATAACTGAACGATCAGTATCATCACTAACAAAGATAGTTTTTCCATAGCTATGTAAACTATCGCTAATCATGGTTTTTAAAACGGTTGAGATAATACTTGATGCGCCATAAATATCAAACCAGCCACCAGCACCGGTAACAAAGTTATCTAACACACTTGCACTATCAATATAAACGTCACTTCCTTTAAGTGAGGCTTTTTCTTCAGTGGTTAAATCGTCCCATTTCCAATAGTTACTACTATTTGCTGGGCAGTTATAAGCATTAGCTTGGTTAATTACTAAGAAACCACCTGCATTAGATAATACCGATTCTTTAATATCGACTAGACCATCTGAAAAATTAAATATCATCGAAGAGAAGCAATCGCTAAGTCTACTCTTACTAATATGTAATTCGACTTGTTCATAGTTCATACTACGAATTGTAGCTTCACTGTAAAATCCATTATTTAAGTGAACTGTAAAATAGTTATTAACGTTCATATTTTCATAATAGAAATTATATGAACCTTTAGTGAACATGATGCCACCTCTAATCATATCGGTATAGACGACTTCGCCATTATAACTAACATCGCCAACTTGAGATGAACTGACGCCTTGATTACCCATAGCTTGTAAATCTTTAAAATATAGTTCGTATCCGCTAGGAGCAACTACACGGTCATCGGCTGTTCCAAATAATGCGGTATGCGTATCAATACTACTATCTTCATTACTAGGCAAACCTGGGCTTGTGTCGGTATTTGATTCATATAAAGCTAAAACCCAAGGGAAGGACTCGCCTAAAGTTAATTGGTTATAGTTTCCATATAGAGTAACACTTGTTGCTTTGGCATTACTTGCATCTCTTGAGTAAATGATTTCATAGTCTTTTAAAGAACCATATAATTCGACATCATCGACCGTATCGACGCCTTCTTGTAAAATCATATAGCTTGGTAAATCATCATATTCAATCGTTATATCATTAAATATGATAAAAGCGTCATAGGTATAGTAAGGATCATTTTCTAATGCACCTTCTTCTAAACCTAAAACTTCTTCTTTCATTGAAACATAAGATTCATCATCTTTTGTGTTATCAAATAAAACTAGTTCTTTAGCGGTTGTGATGTTATAGCCACCATTGACAACTGAAATTTCATAAGAAATATCAGGGAAACTTTCTTCATCATAATCTTCACCAACAAGCGAAAAGGTTAAAACGATATCAGTTTCGACGTCACCTAAATCTTCTTTAAATTTAACTTCGCCATATTTTTTAAGGTTAGCTAAAGCATCGTCAGTAAAGTAACTAGAAACATCAAGTTCATTTCCTTCGCTATCAGTAATCGTGATTTCAATATCATTTTCAGGTAATGAATTAGCTAAAGTTAAATCAACTGATGTAGTTGATAAACCATATAAGGTAGGCATTAAGTTTACTGAATTAGCGTTACCAATATGGAACTTGCCTGTATTATCAACAAAATTTTGACTATCGCTACTAAGTTCTCCGCCTGCAACATTTTTAGTTACTAAATATTCTGAGTAAACACTACATTCATCCCAGTTCATTAAAATTAGATTTTCAGGATTTGTAGGTTCGACAACATAATATTCAATTGAAGTAGAGAAATCCCACGAATCTTCTTCGGTTGTGTATGTATATTCAACGGTAAACGTGTAAGTTCCTAATTCTGAAGTATCGATTTCGCTTAAAGTAAAATCGCTCTCATTATTTAAATAATTAACAGTCGCCAATAAATCGTTTTCGGTACTATAAACTTGAATTTGGAGCGAACTATAATCGACAGTATCTCCAACAGCGTATGTAGTTTCAATAGAACCTTCGACAATTTCTATTCTATCTGGGGTTGTATCAATCGTAGTTGCAATATCTTCGCAACTACTTAAAAGTCCAATAGCAATTGCACCAAGCGATAATAAAGACAACGTTTTTTTCTTATTCATTTTATACAAAGTCCTCCTCCAAAAAGTCTTTTGACATTATCAAAATAATAGAGTTTTGCAATAATCAACTCAAATTGCCTAATTTTTAGCACTCCTTCAGCGTTTTCAACAAAAATAGTAGAGATCTGCAGGGTTTTTACTCTAAAAACGGCGGTTTTTATAAATACACGTAAGTCGTTTTTTTTTTTTTTAATTTTGACAATGTCAAAATAATGGGCTTTTGCATATATTTTTTATACGTTTTATGAACGAATTGTTTTATAGCTGTCATTTGATTGTCATTAATGAAAATCCCGATAGCACTGAACTATCGGGATTAATTGAATTAATAAATGGTATAGAACTTAATTAAGCTTCGTAATCGTATAAGCCTAATACTAACGAATAAGTCGTTTCACCACTATAACTTTGTATGTCGCCCGTTAATTCTTCTAAACTTGATGGCGCCCCCATAGAACCACCGTAGTTATAGTTAAGCGCAACATAATTTGAGTTAAGATCGTTGCTATTAATTTCTTCCATGCTTCCATAACCAACTAGGGAACTTGCTAAGCTTGATAGTGTATAGAATTTAATGCTCGAAGTATCATTAGGATCATTCGTATATGGAGTAATATATTGACCGTTGCCATCACTATCATATGCATAAAGTAACGCCAAAGTATATTCAGTAAAGAAGTTAGCGCCATAGGAAGTTGATGTCATAGTATTAAGTAAATCTAGTAACGAAGCGCCGCCAACAGCGTAATTATATAAAGCAGCGTTTACTTCATCTTTACCGCCGCCATAGTTAGTATAGCTTTCGTCACCAATAGTGACTTCTGCACTCATTCCGGATTCAAGTGTTCCGGCGCTTTCCATATCACTATTCATTGTTAAGACAATAGCATTAAATACTTCTCTACTCGTATCATCTTCAAAGAACAATTGTTTACCATATTGATGTAAGCTTTGATCGATCATTATCTTTAGACTAGCTAAGACACTACTAACTCCATAAATATCAAACCATCCTCCTGCACCAGTGACATAGTTTTCCATTATGGAATCATTATCAATAATTACATCTGATCCTTGAAGTTTTGCTTTATCTTCATCACTTAAATTAGACCAACCTCTACTGGACGTTGTCGTATTATAAGCATTGGCTTGGTTAATGACGATAAATCCACCAGCATTAGTAGCTACCGATTCGTTGAAAGTAACTTTACTATCGCCATAATTGAATATCATTGCACTAAAGCAATTAGTTAATCTACTTCTATTAATAGTTATTTCAACTTGCTCGAAATCAATTAAAGCGCCAGTTGTATAATTTCCAAAACCATTATTCACGTGAATTGTAAAGAAATTATTTAAAACCAAGTTATCATAGGTCATATCGTAAGCACTCTTAGAAAATAAGACGCCACCACAATAACCAGTATAAGTGCTTCCATCAGGTTTAGTAATAGTCATCTCTTGATTAGAACTAACACCTTGATTACCCATAACATGTAAATCCTTAATAATAATTTCATATTCGCTTGGTTTAGCATCTCTATCCGATCCACCAATTAAAGCGGTATGAGTATTAATAGCATTAGTGCTTCCACTTGGTAAAGTTCCTCTACTATTAGTAGAAATAACCCAAGGGAAGGTTGAGCCTAACGAAATTTCATTATAGTTGCCATAGATTGTTAAGTTATCAGCTTTTTCATTACTATATAAATTTGTATATTGTCTTTCGTAAATATAGATATAATCTTTTAAAGTTCCAATAACTTCTTCGTCGTTCGGATTATCGTCTTCGCTATATAAAGCATAAGATGGAATATCTTCAAGTTCGATAGTTAAATCATTAAATATAATAAATGAATCGTAAGTAAAGTAAGGGGTATCCGCTAAAGCGCCTTCATCTAAACCTAAAGCTTCTTCTTTCATTGCGACATACGACTCATCATTTTTGAAGTTATCGATTAAAACGAGCTCTTTAGCATCAGTAATGTTATATCCACCATCGACGATAGTGATTTCGTAAGAGATATCTTGGAAATCTTCATAACCCTCACCTTCTAAAGAGAAAGTTAAAGTTATATCTCTATCAACACTTTCATCTAAATCGCTAAGGAATTTGATTTGGCCATATGTTTTAGCATTTTGCTCTGCATCGCTACTCATATAAGAACTTAAATCTTGCTCATCACCTTCACTATCAGTAATAGTGATTTCAATATCTTCTTCAGGTAAAGAATTAGCGACTACGAAATTACCAGTAACAGAATAGCCCATTAAAGTTGGCATTAAGTCGACAGTATTTTCAGTACCGACATAGAATTTACCGCTATCATCGATAAAATTATTATCATCTAAAAGAAGTTCGCCATCATTAGCAAGATTTGCAGCGTTTTTAGCAGCAAGATAGGAATTATAAATTTCGTTTTCTTCCCAACTAATAAGGATCATATTGTCAGGATTAGCTTCATCATAGACTGTATAAATCAATGATGTATCTAAAGTCCAACTTGTTCCTTCTTCATTTGTGTATGTATATTGAACTGTAAAAGTTCCTGATCCTGTTGATGAAGTATCGATTATACCTAAAACGAAATCTTCTTCATTATCGTTATAGCTTACAGTCGCAATTTCTTCGTCGTCGCTATTATAGACAGCAACTTCTAGACCACTATAGTCGACTTCTTCATTGACATAATACGTATCACTAATCGAACCATCTACTATTTCAATATAGGATGGATCGGTATCTATCGTATCATCACATCCAGTTAAGGATGTTACTCCTAATACACTTAACATTGTTAGTGCTAATACACTACTTTTTTTCATTTCTTTCTCACCTCAAAACATATAAAAGGTCGTGTTGACCGAATATTATTATAAATATGTTTTATTTATTCTCAAGTTAAACGATAGTTATTTCGTTAGTTTTTTATATGCAAAAAACTATGAAAAATAAATAAAAAGCGCCTAATATTTTACCTAGACTGTCCAAAAAATATTAACTAAGAATTCTTAAGTAATCCTCTTTTACAAAACTTACGCTCTACCAAAATATTTTCGTATTAATGATGCGTCGCCTTCAATTAATTCGTCACTATTTTCCAACAATAAAACATTGTCCGCTAAAGCTTCTGCACATCGAAAATCATGTGTGATAATAATCATTGTATTTCCTGTTTCTTCATGAATTTTATTTAGCGCATAAACAATTTTTTCTAATGACTTAGTATCTTGACCTACTGTTGGTTCATCTAACAACAACACTTCAGGCCTCATTGCTAAAATAGTTGCGATTGTTAATCTTCTTTTTTGCCCTTCAGATAAAGATTGAGGGTGGCGTTTATATAAATAATGGACATTAAATAGGTCGGCAATATAGTCAGCGTATTCTTTTGAATGAGCATTATAATACATCTCTTCTTCAACCGATTTCATAAAGAGTTGATAATCAGGATTTTGATATACGTAACCAACTTTTTTAAACCAATGTTTGTTTCCTTTTTTATTATTATTAAACTTCCCGTCAATATAATTTTCAAGATGACCTTCTTTCACTTTATTTATCTTTGCAATAAGTTTCAATAGCGTCGATTTACCGGCTCCGTTTTCTCCTAAAATTACGTTGCGACTACTTTTTTTGATTTCAAAATTTATATTTTTTAATATGTAATCTTCTTTTTTTATGTATCTAAAAGATATATCTTTTCCTATAAAAACAGGCTCTTTTTCATCAAAAACCCTGCAGAACCCCGATATTTTTTCAGATTCTTTTTTTAAATATTCGGTTTTATTTTCTATTTTTTCCACTATTTGATTCTCTAAATGATAGACGTTATCAACAAATGGCAACACTAAATCTATTCTGTGCTCAATGATAATTATTGCATATCCATTTTTCGCTAAAGTTCTAAGCGTCTTTAATAAATCAATAGCTCCTTCTTTATCTAGGTTAGCTAATGGTTCATCCAAAAATATTATCTTTTGCCCGATAGCCAATGTAGATGCAGTTATTAGTCTTTGTTTTTGACCGCCACTAAGTTTACGACACTCTTTTTTACGATCAAGCTTCATAAGCTTAGTAACCACATCAATTTGCTTCTCTATCCTATCTTGTTTAAAACCTAAATTTTCACAGCCAAAAGCAATCTCATCTTCAACTATTTTTAATACAATCTGTTCATCGGCGTTTTGTAAAACTACTCCAACTTGTTGAGTGATATCACCTAATTTTAAACTCGATATATCAGATCCATTTATATATACTTTGCCACTTAATTTTCCTTCGATAGTATGAGGTATGATACCGCTAGCAATATACATGAAAGTAGATTTTCCGGAACCACTACTTCCAGAAATCAAACTAACTTCACCATAATTAAAAGATATGCTGACATCACTTAAAATTGGTTCATTTTCTTCATAACAGAAACTTATATTTTTAAACTCTATTGCGTTCATAACACTATCACCAATACGCTTAAAGCTATTACACAAACCACTAATAAAACATCTTTAATAGTGAAATATTCTTTTTTATAAATAGTGTAATTTTTACTTGTTATAGAAAACCCTCTAGTCTCAATCGATAAAGATAAAGTGTCAGAAATACTCACTAATCTCATAACCAAAGGGTAGAAAAATGCGCGATAAAACACTTTTGGATTAAATAAATTAGTAGCACCTTTTGTGCGCATCGCGTCTTTAATTTTATGAACTTCTTCTTTTAATAAAGGAACAAATGATAAAGCAATAAGCATTCCTAAAGTAATGTATCGAGGAACTTTTATCATCGATAAACTTCGAGTCATTCTCGTCGCTGATATACTCATTCCAGGTATAATTGCGATAAAAATTGCGGCAATTCTATTTACTATCGCCCAAGCTGAACTATATGTACCAGTTGCAAAGTAATATCCTAGGAAAAATAAGCCACCCACTACTATTAAAAATGGTAATGCTCTTAATACTTTTTTATATAATCCGACCAATAAATAAAAAAGAAGACAGCCGAGTAAAAATATGGAGCACTCCATCAAATTTTTAGCAGTCACTAATCCGTAAATTGTGACAAAAATAGCTATAAATAGCGCTAACAATGGATTAATTTCTTTTTTATAGGTGAAAAATTTCATTATTTTTTAATTCTTCCAGATTTTCTTAATTCTCTATAGATAAGTAAGGCTATAGTCGCTCCTATAGCGCATATAGCAATAACTGCGACACTCATGCCTATCGCTGTCCATGTGTCACTACCTATAAACGCTTGAACGGCTTCGCCTTCATCTCCGGCAAATGTATAAATATATGCGTAATAGATATATAAAAATGGCAAACTCAATGAGAAATAAACGATTCCGCTAAAGAAACTTGCCCAATCTTTCTTATAACCTCTAAAAATCAATAAAACCAATCCTTCGCATATAACTGCACATATCAATAAGCAAACAAACATTATCCAGTTCATAAAAACTAATACGACGCCAGTAAATATAGACATCAATAGTAATGAGCCGGGTTTTCTTACTTTTAACATTCCTAAAGTTGGGAAAATTGAAAATTGAAGGCCTAAACAGACTTGAATGATGCCAAATACAGGCACTTGGGCAGCTAAAGGCATAATTGCCCCTGTTAAAATCATACAAGCCGCCATAATTGCTAAGAAAACAATGTCACGAATTTTAAATTTTTTAAAAATTTTGTTTTCATCTTCAGCTTCTTGAACCTTGACCTTCTTTTTCTTAGATTCTTTTATCACTTCTTCGCTTTTTTCGCTTTGAATTTCTTCAATATTTGAAATAAGCGCTGAAGCTAATTCTTCTTTTTCATTTTCAGTATTTACTTTTTCTTTCTCTTCCATATTTAAATCTCCTTAATTCGACCATCTTCAATGGAATATGTTCTATCGACAATCGACATCGTACTTGCTCTATGCGAGACCAAGATAATAGACTTGTTATTCTTTTGTTTTATAAGTGAACTTAAAATAATACCTTCATTTATAAAATCAACGTTGCTCGTAGGTTCATCAAGTAAAATCACTTTAGACCCTTTTAAGAATGCTCTAGCTAAGCCGATACGTTGCTTTTCTCCGGCTGATAAATAATCGCCCATTAAACCAACTTCAGAATTATATCCATCAGGTAAACTCATAATAAATTCATGAATTGAAGCTTGCTTACATGCTTCAATAATTTCTTCCTCCGTCGCATCGGCTTTAGCTAATCGAATATTATTTGCGATCGTATCATTAAATAAATATGTATCTTGTGAAACAAGCGTTACATTATCTAATAAACTTTTCGAATTAATTTCTTTTATATCGATTCCGTTATATAAAATTTCGCCCTTTTCACATTCATAAAATCTAAGCAATAGTTTAAGTAAAGTCGACTTACCACAACCCGATTCTCCAACGATCCCGATCGATTCATTTTTGGCTATTTTTAAAGAAATTCCCTGCAGAACTCCACTATTTTTTAAATATTCGAATGATAAATCTTTTACTTCAAGAGATTCAAAATCAATATTTTTACCATCAGTAATCTCTTTTACTAAAGGCTCTTCTTCTAATAAATTTAACACTCTATCGCCGCTAGCAAAGGTTTGAGTTAAGTTTCCTGGCAAGGCCGAAATAGCTATAACAGGACCAAAGCTAGACATAATAGCTACTAGACCAATAACGAGTCTTCCTAAATCTAAATCATTATAGATAACTAAAACTATTCCGACTCCTAGCGCAATTAAAATAAATATAGTTACAAATAGTTCAGTTAAAGCGCTTGAAAGGGCAGTCCTATTTTTCAACTTTTTAGTTTCATCTAATAATTCGCGCGATCTTTCGTTAACTTCATCTTCTCTACGTTTAGTTGCATTATTAATAACGATATCGTTAATACCCAAAATGCTATCTAAGAAGAAAGAGTTGAAACTTGAGAATTTTTGCCTATATCTTACTCCAGTGTTCTTCAATGCTTTTGAAGAAATTAATGGTAAAACTATAGCTATAAATAGGTAAGCAACTAATGCAACAATTGCTAAATACCACGAAACGATAAATCCAATAGTTAATACCATCGTTAAGCTAACTAATGTTGCGATGCAAATAGGAGATATCGTGTGAGCATAGAAAACCTCAAGCGTTTCTATATCTGAGGTAATCATCGAAATAATATTACCTTTTTGTTTGCCATCGAGTTTAGCAGGTGCTAAAGTTCTTAACTTTGCAAATATTTTATCTCTTAAGATAGCAAGTATCTTAAAGGCTATATAATGATTTGCATACTGCTCAAAATATCTAAGGATTCCTCTTAATAATCCACAAGCGATAATTAGAATTATTAAAATGGTCCACGAAATATTTATAGCGCCAGCATATCCAAATTCGCCTAATAATTTTGCTATACCTACGCTTCCAAAAAAGGTGACACCAATCGAAAATAAATTTCCTAAAGTTCCATTTATAATAGCTAAAAGCATTACATAAGCAAATGAATCCAAAAGTGTAATAAGTTTAGCCATTATAAGAAGGCCATTACGACGAGTTTTTATCTTTTTCATAACGCTACCTCCTTATTTACGATGGATTTATAGCCAACTTCAAGATTTTGTTGAGCAAAATAGAGCTTTTTATATCCTTTATCAAGTTTTATTAATTCATCGTGCGTTCCGCTTTCTAAGACGCGTCCAGCTTCCATATAAAAGATTTTGTCTGCATTAATTACATTACCTAATCTATGGGAAATTAAAATTATGAGTTTATCTTTTGATAATTCATAGATATTTTTGATAATTATTTCTTCACTTTCGATATCGATATTGCTCGTTGCTTCATCAAAAATAAAAGCATCTTTATTGGCAACTAAATTTATAGCAAGCGCAAGGCGTTGTCTTTGTCCACCTGAAATATTTGTGGCTCCTTCATTAATAGTTTTGTCGAGTCCCCCATTTTCGATAATAAAATCGTATAAATTAACTTTTTTCAATGCGTTATAAATTTCTTCTTCAGTCACATCTTCTTTAGCTAATCTAAAATTTTCGAAAACCGATTCGTTAAATATATATGTGTTATACAAAACTAAACCGATTTTAGAATAATATGAAGATCTATTTACTTCACTAATTTTATTTTCTCCGATATATACTTCACCCTTATCAGCTCGTATTGCTCCTAAGATCAGCTTAGCAATCGTTGATTTTCCAGAACCAGATTCGCCGACAATTCCATATAAACCTTTTTTATTAAAAGCGATATTTATTTCTTTTAATGTTTCACGATTTTTATCGTAAGAGAAAGAAACATTTTCGATTTTTATATTAACTTCATTTACTTCTTTTTCGCCCCAAGGTAACTCTTCCTCGTCTAAAAGTTTAATAATCTTCTTTCCTGCGCTTACACCATTCATTGCGACATGGAATGCGCTTCCTAAATTTCTTAAAGGTAAAAAGAACTCAACCGCTATAAGAATTAAAAATAATGCCGAAATTACATTTAAACCATTATTTATTACATCCATTAAAGAAATAGTAACTCCTATAGCTGCTCCTCCAAAGGCAACAAGATCCATAATCGTTGTGCTAGCAAGTTGCATAACCAAGACTTTCATGGTTATTTTTCTAAATTCTTCTGATTTTTCATTAATCATTTTGTGATATAAGCCATCTGCACCAAATATTTTTAATTCTTTTAATCCTTGAATCGAATCCAAAAATGCATCGCCCATTGAAGTATATTGCCCCCAATATTTTGCAAATACTCTTTTAGCGTATTTACTTACCATAACAATCGAAATAGGAATCAAAGGAACACAACAAAGCAAAACTAGTGAAACTCGCCAATCGATAAAGACGCATAAAACGAACAATAATAAAGGCGCTATCAAGCTATAGAAAAATTGTGGAATGTAAGTCGAATAATATAAATCTAATTGTTCAATGCCTTCTAATGCAACTTGAGTCAGTCCAGCTGTAGATAGTTCGCCAATTTCTCTAGAGCCAATTTTTAAAATCTTGTCATAAGTACGATTTCTTAAATCTTTTTTTACTTCACGACCTAGCTTATCTTTGGTTTTGCTAGTTAAAATCGATGCTAAAAATCTTAAAATTATAAAAGCTAGCAAACCTAACAATACATAAATATAGATACTACTAAATTCAATTTGTTCTATAAGAAAATAGATGATTGCGCATACCGAGCCAGTAATTCCGATATTTGAAATCATGCCTAAAAGCAATAGCAATACTGTTATTACTAGATATTTCCTATTATTTTTAATTAACTTGATTAAATCTAAATCGAACATTTTTAATTACCTGCCTTGTTCATTTTTTTCTTTTCTATTCGAGTTTGAATTACGTGTTTAATAGCTACAATTGGGTGATATAAAATCATGCGTGGTCCGGAAAATCTCATCACGTCCTTAATTTTTGTCCTCATTTCTGGCTTATAACAATGAATTTTACAGTTGGAACAAAATGGTTTTTCGTCTTTAAAAGGACATTTTGATTGCCTATATAATGCATATTCGTAAAGTTCTTGGCATTCAAGACACAACTCCTTTTTATAGCCATGCTTCTTTTTACAATATAGTCGAATCATTGATTCGACGACTTCAATTTCCTTCTTTTGTTTCATAACTTTTAGGTACGTTTAACCGAACCAAGATGTATTTATACATTATCCAGCGATAATTTTCAAAATAAATAAATATTTATTTTATAAAGTTTTCAAATATAGACATTATTTCGTCATCGACAACGTGCTCGATACGACAGGCATTGCTTTCAGCGCATTCATCACCTGCACCAATCTTTTTTAATACTTTAGTTATTACTTGATGACGATTAAAAACTTCATTAGCTTTATTAAAACCTTCTTCCGTAAAGGTTATTAAGCCGGTATTAGAATCAAAATTAATATAACCTTTGTCCTTTAAAGACTTGACCGCTTCAGAGATAGTAGATTTCGCATAATTAAATTCGTGTCTTAAATCGACAGCGTGAACAATTCCTTTCTTTATAGAAAGTAACAGTATTGTTTCTAGATACATCTCTTCCGATTCTTTGTTTCTTTTTTTCATTTTTTCGTCTCTAAATTGTAATCAATTTTAATTTATATCTATTCTTATTACAATGAAGGTTATACTTAATACGTCATAAGATCATTTAAATAGTTTACTATATTCTTCTCTTAAAATTTTTAGCTTATCTTCTTCTGAAATATCCGATTTTTCTAATGAGATATCATTAAGTTTTTTATAAAAAATAGTTAAGTTCTGCGGGGTTATTTCTAAAAATAGGCCGGTTTTTTCATCGATGGATTTTAAGATATATTCAAGTCCCGTCTTTAGACTTTTAACACCTTAAAGTTTGGGAGTTGACATAAAAATTT